>NZ_JANIBK010000134.1 GCF_024505165.1 Methylomonas rivi | reverse complement strand
GACACGCTGACCGGCGAAGACCGCGCCTCGATACTGCGGGCGGCGCGGCAAGCCCTGGATTCCGGAGAGGCGGATGGAGACCGAACAAACCCTTAGACGCCGCATCAAAACCGTGGGCGATTTGCATGCCATCGTCCGCACCATGAAGGCGCTGGCCGCGGTCGGCGCCCGCCAATACGAGGCTGTACTGAATTCCCTGGACGACTATACGCAAACGGTGGAACTGGGTTTGCAGGCGGCATTGCGCGGCAAAGTATTCGATCGGCCGGGGCGTCCGCCGCCGGAATCGAGTATGGCGGCCATCGTCTTCGGTTCGGATGTGGGATTATGCGGCCGCTTCAACGAAGATCTGCTCGGCTTTGCGCTGGCCGAAATGAGCGGATTACAGGCACCGCAAGCCGAACGTACGATTTTGGTGGTCGGCTCGCGTATCCATGCCCGGCTGAGCGAACTCGGCCATCCGCTGGCGGGCGCCTGCCCTACTCCCGGTTCGGCGGCCGCCATTACCGGGACGGTCAGAGAATTGCTGGCCTACATCGACGCCTGGCGGGAGCAAGGGATAACGCGGGTTTTGCTGTTCTACAGCCAGTCCTGCGCGCCCGTTCTGCTGCAACTGCTGCCGGTCGATCCGCGGCAATTCAGCCGCTTGAGCCGTAAGCCCTGGCCTTCCCGCGCGCTACCCAGCCACGGCCCGGACGCCGAACGCCTGTTGGCCGCCTTGATCCGGCAGCATCTGTTTATCCGCCTGTTTCGGGCCTGTGCGGCATCCTTGGCTTCGGAACAGCAAATGCGCCTGAGAACCACCCAGGCGGCCGAAAAAAACATTCAGGAAAAACTCGACGAGTTGGCGGCGGAATTTCGCATGCGCCGCCAGGACGCCATCGACGCCGAGTTGCTGGATATCGGCGCGGGCTTTGAAGCCGTAAATAGCGATTAGTCCAACGCATATTGCCGGAGGCGGGAACGCCGCCTCGGCTTCTTCCCCGCAACACAACCGGCCGTAACCGGGCCGAAACCAACCAACGCATACCCGTGCGAACCGCCCGATAAACGGGATTTACGTCCCGATTTCAAAGAAACTCCGTTAAGCATAAGAAACAATCCCTTAGCCATATGAACGCCCCTGGCAATTCGATTGCCGGGGACTTACCATCGCTACCGGTTGCAACCCTAAAATAAAAAATTTCAACCACTTGATTTCATTTATGAATCCATCATGAAGCACATCGAGCTTTCATTTTGAAAATACCGAAAATCCATCTCCAAGGAGGAGTGTATATGAGACCGACCCATAAACTGTTGAATGTAAACTATTTGGCCCTTGCCCTGTTGGCATGCCAAGGCGCCAGCCTCGAAGCGGCAGCCGCGGCGCCCCCTATATCTTGCAAATTACTCAGCGCCGATCGGGTATTCGATGGCGTGGATGTGCAATTCAACAAAAGCGTGCTGGTGGTCGGTGATAAGGTGCAGGCGATCGGAAATTATGCCGATCTCAGCGGACAATGCGCCACGCGCTATAACCTGGGAGACGCTACCATTTTGCCGGGCTTTATAGAATCCCATGCCCACATTACCTTTCAAAATGTCGGCAAGGATAAAGTATTGGAACACGGCATCACCACCGCGCAGGATACCGGCGGTCCTTTGCTGCCGCCGCAAGGCGGCAACGGCAGTTTACGCCTGCTGAGTACCGGGCCGATTCTGCAAGCCCAAGGCGGTTATCCGCTGAATATCTTTTCGCCCGACGACAGCGTCGGCGGTTACGATAAAGTCGGTCTGGCCATTGCGCCCAGCGCCACGGAAAGCGAAGTCCGGGCAATTGTGCAGAATTTGGCCGCTAATGGTGCTTCCGCGATCAAGATTGCGCTGGAAGTGGGCGGAGAAGCCGGCGCGCCCTGGATGATGCCGCACGGACACGGCGAGGTGCCGGCCGCGCCGTGGAATATATTGTCCCAGCAACAAGTCGGCTGGATTGTCAGCGAAGCCCATCAATTAGGCAAAAAAGTCCTGGCGCACGTGGGCGAAAACAACGGGTTTCAGATTGCCTACGGTGCCGGCGTGGATACGCTGGCGCACATGCCTTGCGCCGCGCTCGATCCCATCCTGCTGCACGAAGCGGTACATGACGGCATGAAGTTCATCAGCACCATCGACACACTGGCGTCTTGCGGCCAAGGCCTGTACGACAACGCCCATGCCGTCGGCCACGTTTATCAAGATCACGCCGCCGACGGCCTGGAGTTTCCGTTAATTTACGGCTCCGAAATTGCCCACGACAACGTACCCTGGGGTGCCAATGGCGAGGAACTGCACCTGATGCTGCATTTGAGCAGCGGCGAAACCATCGAATTTCCCGACGTGTTGAATGTACTCAGGTCGGCAACCTCGGCGGCGGCGGCGCATTTGGATACGGGCATTCAAGGCTTGGGAACCTTGACGGCCAATGCGCCGGCCGACGTCATTGCCGTTAAGGGTAATGCGCTGGAGCGCTTCAAACTGCTGGAATACCCGGATTTGGTCATGTCCGGCGGCAAATTGGTGATCAATAAATTTTCGCCGACCCGCTAACCATCGGTTCAATCCGTTAACCGTCCGGGCCACGGCGTTTTCCCGGCCATAAGCGGCATGCAACACTGAAATAGGCGTTGCAAGCCGCTTTCCCGACCCCGGAACCGGATGCCATCCTAATCGTACCTGCTTGCGCCATAGCGCCACTACCATGAAAAAATTACATTTTGTCTTGCTATATCTTGCTTTATCCTGCTTTCAGATCAATACCGCCCAGTCCAGTGTATTGTCTTTCGACGATGTCACGGAAGACGCCGAAGCAGTCGTCGCCGGCGGTTACGGCGGCTTGAATTGGTCGAATTTCTGGGTACAGAATCCTGTCTTGAGCCAGATAACCGATTTCGACTCCGGCTTTTACAACGGCGTGGTATCGGAGGGCTATACGGCCTTCAACGCTAACGGCGAAACCGCCGAGATCCGGTCGGCTAACCCGTTCGATTTTACCAGCGCCTACTTCGCGGCCGCATCGCGCTGGGGCCTGGAAATCACCGCAACGGGTTACAGAAACGGCAGCCAGTTGTATCAGATACAGTTCGCGGTCGATACCGATGCCGCTCAACTTCTTAACTTTAATTTCATAGGGATAGACCGGCTGGCGTTCGTTGCCGCCGGCGGCGATGAGTATCTCGGCGCAGGGTTCCATTTCACGATGGACAATGCCTCGATCGACACTGCGCCGGTACCGTTACCCGGTGCGGCATGGCTGTTCGGCTCGGTAATGGCGGGCTTCATCGGCCTTAAGCGCCGTAACGCATAACCGCCGAGGCGGGGGCCGGCTACCCGGGTTCCGCCTCTTGCCATGGCTGGCGCCTCAGTCTCCGGCCGTGGCTGTTTTTGTACTATAGACAGCTCTCACTCCAAAAAACCCACCGCTCAAGCCGGGACGCGATTCAAACCGAGGCGCAAAATAAACCATTCGCGAAGAGAAAAAGACGCAGGCTTGGTTTCTTACTCCTTCTGCCGCGCCGAGACCCGACTTTTAGACGGCTTCGCGTAGCGTTTCAATCATAGAGCGGCTCGGTTTAAATCGCCGCCCAAGCCGGCAACGGTGGCATTCCTCGCTTTTATCGCCTAAACTTCGGAAACCGTAACGCCGCCATCCGGCTTTCGCTCCGCGGCAAGGCCGGCGCATCCGTGTTGATGCCCCGCCCGGTACCGTGTCGGCGCATCGAGCTTTCGGTTGCCGTTCGTCCAGCTTCCAGGAAAGACTTTCGCAAACCAGGAAAATCACATTATGTTAAAAAACAGCCGTATTTTGATTGTCGATGACGTCGTCGATAATATTCGGGTAGCCATGAACATCCTTAAGGAAGGCAATTACGAATTTACCTTTGCGAATGACGGTACCGAAGCGTTACGGCTGATCGCGCAGGAGCCGGACAGTTTCGATCTGATCTTGCTGGATATAATGATGCCCAGCCTCAACGGCTTCGAAGTTTGCCAAAAACTGAAGGAAACCCCCGCCACGCGGGATGTTCCCATCATTTTTTTAACCGCAAAGGTCGACGTGGACTCTATAACCAGGGGCTTCGATCTGGGCGGAGTCGATTACATCACCAAGCCGTTTCATGCCAGCGAACTGCTGGCCAGGGTCAAGACCCATCTGGAGCTGTACCATGCCAGACAAGTGCTGATAAAACACAATCTCGACCTCACAACCAAAGCCAGCTTCGAAAAAGTCCGCCTGTTGAGCGAACTGGAAGACAACCAGAAAGAGATGATTTTCATCCTGGCCGAATTGATGGAATCCACCTCGGACGAAACCGGCAAGCACATCAAGCGGGTGGCGGAAAATTCGGCCTTGCTGGCCAAATACCATCCCTGTCTGACTGAAGAAGACATGGAAATTCTCTATCACGCCTCGCCGATGCACGACATCGGCAAAATGACCATTCCGTTGGAGATTCTGCACAAGGCCGGCCGCTATACCGAGGAGGAATTCGTCACCATGAAGCAACACACCTCCAACGCCTACCAATTGCTCTCCCATTCCAACCGCAAGCTGATCAAGGCCGCCGCCATCATCGCCCACGAACACCACGAAAAATGGAACGGTAAAGGCTATCCGCGCGGCTTGAAAGGCGCGGAGATTCATATTTACGGCCGCATTGTCGCGCTGGCCGACGTGTTCGACGCCCTAACCCATAAACGCCACTACAAGGATGCCTGGGATATCGATAGCGCGGTCAACTACATTATCGAACACCGCGAAACCCAGTTCGACCCGGAACTGGTGGATATTTTTCAAACCCATCTGGACGAATTCATCGCCATCGCCCAGTCTAAATAATCGCCGCGGCGTTTTCCGGCATCGGGAGTCCCTGTTGCATATCCGTGCCTTCGCCACCGTTCGTTCCCTGCTAACGCTTCGCTTGCCGATACTGGCATGGCTGCTGATGGCGTCCTGGCCCGCCGCCGCCGAACTCGACAAAGTCAGCATCCAGCTCAAATGGCAACACAGCTTTCAATTCGCCGGCTATTACGCCGCCATCGAGCAAGGCTATTACCGCGACGAAGACCTGGACGTCAGTCTGAAGGAAATCGATTTTAAGCAGGATTTCGTCGAGCAGGTCCTGCGCGGCGAATCCGAATATGGGGTTTCCGACAGCACCCTGCTGATTTATCGCTTGAAAGGCGCCCCGGTGCTACTGGTAAACCAGTTTTTTCAGCACTCCCCGCTGGTTTTCCTCTCCCGCCGCGAGTCCGGCATCGTCAGCCCGTACGAGATGGCGGGCAAAAAACTGGCCTTCAACACCACCAATCAGGGCGATGCGTCGTTAAACGCACTGCTGCTGAAAACCCTGGGCGACTTGGCTAAAGTCGAGGAAGTCGAATTCGGCGATAGCGTGTATCGGGATTTCGCCGCCGGCAAAATCGATGTGGTATCCGCCTATTCGACTTCGCAACCGTTCTTGCTGAGGGAGCAAGGCATAGAGATTAACGTCATAGACCCGCAGAATTACGGTATCGACTTTTACGGCGATAATTTCTTCACCACCCAAAAAGAGCTGGCCGCACATCCGGACCGGGTCGCCGCCATGAGCCGGGCCACCGTCAAGGGCTGGCAATACGCCTTGGAGCACCCCGAGCGCATCATCGAATTGATCGGCAAACGCTATAACCCCAATCTGTCCGAGGCGCATTTAAAATACGAGGCTGACGCCACCCGCCAGATGATAATTCCGGAATGGGTGCCGCTCGGTTCCATAGATCCCGGCCGCTATCGCATGAGCGCGGAGTATTACCGCAGACTGGGGTTTACCGAAACCACAAGCGTGGACAACGATTTTTTCTATCGCCCCAGCCTGCTGGAAGCGGCCGTATCGTTGCCCTTGAGCGCGGAGGAAAAGGCCTGGATCCGCGAGCATCCGCTGGTGGTTTACGGCGCGGAAAAGGACTGGCCGCCCTACGACTTTGTCGACGGGCAAGGCAAACACAGCGGGTTCAGCGCGGAACTGCTGCAACTGATAGGCCAATACAGCGGCCTGGTATTTCAGGCCCGGACCGGCGATTGGGAATCCTTGCTGACGCAAGCCAAGGCCGGCGAAATCGACCTGCTGCCGGCGCTGTTTCATACCGAAGAGCGCGCGGCTTACCTGGACTTTTCCAAGCCTTACCAGCAAATTCTGGCATATTTTTTTATTCACGAGTCGGTACAAGCCCGTAACCTGGAGGATTTGAACGGCAAGACCATCGCCATCCCCAAGGGTTTTGCCCAAATCGGCGAAGTCAAACAGCGTTTTCCCCAGTTAAGAATTCTGGAAACCGAAAACCTGATGGCGGCGATTCAGGCGGTGCTGGAAAGAAAGGCCGACGTGTTGCTGGAGACCTATCCGGTGATGAATTATTTGCTGCGGCAAAACAGTATCGGCTCCATCCGCCCGTTCAAGCCGCTGCCGTCGGGCGAGATTCGCCACCTGCAAATGGCGGTAAACCGGGACAGGCCCTTGCTGTTGTCGATCGTGCAAAAAGCCCTGGAGGCGATTCCGCCCGCGGAACTGCAGAACCTGAGCAACCGCTGGCTGGGTTACGCCGAGTCCCCGCGCCACGATTTCGAACTTAACGCCGCCGAACGGCAATGGCTGGCGGAACATCCGCTGATCCGCTTCAGCGGCGACCCCAGCTGGCTACCCTATGAAGCATTCGACAACAACGGCCGCTATATCGGCATCGTTTCCGAATATTTACAGTTGATAGAACAAAAGCTCGGCATCCAATTCGACATCGTGCCGGTTGGCAGCTGGCGGGAAGCGGTCGATAAAGCCAAGCGCGGCGCTATCGACGTGCTATCGGAAACAGTCGATTCCGATTTGCAGTCCCAGCTATCCTTTACCCAGGCCTATTTGAGCAGCCCGGTGGTTATCGTGATGCGCGATGACGAGGACTATGTCGACAACATCGGTCAAATCAGACAGCGCCGGCTGGCTGTCATCAAGGACTATGGCTACAACCCGGCCATTTTTCAGGCCTATCCCGACATCCGCTTTAAAACGGTCGACACCGTTCAGGCCGGTTTGACGGCGGTATCCACCGGTCAGGTCGACGCTTTGCTCTGCACCCTGGCGCAAGCCAGCTACCATATCGGCGACCAAGGCATTAATAACGTCCGTATCGTCGGCAAAACCGAATTCACCACCCAATTGGGCTTCGGCATCCGCCAGGATTACGCCCCGCTGGTGGCACTGTTCAACCGGGCCTTAAACTCTATCAGCCAAAGCGAGCGGCAACGGATAGGCGACCATTGGGGCAAGGAGCGTTTCGCCGCCCGCACCGACTATTGGTTACTGGCGAAGATCGTCGGTGCGTTTCTGATTGCCCTGCTGTTGATCGTGGTTTGGAACCGCAAGCTCAGCAGGGAAGTTGCCCGCCGCAAACGCAGCGAACAACAGGTGCGCTTGTTGAACCAACGTTTCGCGCTGGCCGCCGGGGTGGTTTCGCTCGGGGTTTGGGAGCTGGATTTGACCGCACCGAGACGCTTGATTTTCGACCCCAAAATGTTCGAACTGTACGGCATGTCGCCAAAGCAACCGCCGGATTTCGACGACTGGCTGCAATACCTGCACGAGGACGACAGACCCTTGCTGCTGCGCAGCATCGAAAAACTGCAACAAAGCCGTTGCGAAGACCACATCGAATTCCGTATCGTCCGCCCCGACGGCGAAACCCGCACTATATACTGCGGCGCCCGCAGCGTCGAGGCGGACAATGAACCGGTCAAAATCACCGGCGTCAATTGGGACATTAGCCAACGTAAACAAATCGAAGCCGCCTTGCAAAAAGCCAAACAGCAGGCCGAAAACGCCAACCGGGCCAAATCGCAGTTTCTGGCCAATATGAGCCACGAAATCCGCACGCCGTTGAACGCGATCATCGGCTTTACCGAGTTGCTGAACGAGCAGATCAAGGAAGACCGGCTGAAATCCTTCGTCAAAACCATCCAAAGCGCCGGACACAATCTGTTGGCGCTGATCAACGACATTCTGGATTTATCGAAGATCGAGGCCGGCAAACTGCGCATCGATAAAAGCGCCTGCAATCCGCATGGTTTGTTCAGCGAACTGGGGCAAATTTTCATGATGAAAATGCGCGAGCGCAATCTGGACTTTATGCTGGATATCGACCCGCGCATCCCGGAAAACCTGTTGCTGGACGCCACCCGTCTGCGGCAAATTCTGTTGAACCTGATCGGCAATGCGGTCAAATTTACCGAGCAGGGCCATATTCGCCTGCGGGCCAGAATCGGCAACGAAGACCCTATCCGCAGCAAACTGGATTTGTATATCGATGTCGAGGATAGCGGTATCGGCATTTCGCCGGATCAGCAACAGCAAATTTTCCAGGAATTCGAGCAACTGGAAGGTCAGGACGTGCGCAAATACGGCGGCACCGGCCTGGGCTTGGCCATCAGCAAGCGCTTGACCGAGATGATGGGCGGGGAAATATCCCTGGTCAGCGCGGTGGGCAAGGGCTCGACCTTTACCCTGCATCTGAAGGGCGTGGATATTTCCTCGCTGGCGCCGGAAGCGGAAACCGCGCCGTCAGGCGGAAACATCCGCTTTCACCCGGCCAACGTCTTGGTGGCCGACGACATCGAAGACAATCGCAGCCTGCTGCGGGAATGCTTTGCCGGCGGCCCGCTTGTCGTGTCGGAAGCGGAAAACGGCCTGCAAGCCGTAAACAAGGCCGAGCAAGGCGGCATCGATTTGGTGCTGATGGATATCCGCATGCCGGTGCTGGACGGCTACCGGGCGGCGGAACGCATCAAGGCATTTTCCGACATCCCCATCATAGCCCTGACCGCCTCGGTGATGCAGGACGAATACGAACGCGCCAAAAGCGAGCATTTCGACGGCTATTTAAGAAAACCGGTGTTAAAAGCCGATTTAATCGCCGAACTGAAACGCTTCCTGCCGTATGACTTGATCGAGGAAACAGTAGAGGCGGACGACGCTTTAAAGCTGTCGCCGGCCGAATTGCAGGCCTTGCCGTTGGCGCTGGCCGCGCTGGAAAAGCTGGAGGACCGTTGCCGACGGATCGCCAAAAACAACAACATGACCGAAATTGAAGCTTTCGCCGCCGACCTGCTGGCGATTGGCCGGCAACACGCGATTACCGCCGTCGTGGAATTTGCCACCCAGTTACGCACCGAAATCGATTGTTTCGATATTACCGCCATCAAACAATCGTTGCACGCCTACCCGGAACTGTTGTCGCGCTTGATCGCCCGTAGCGGCCGCTGACAATATAAAACCGCTACTGGCTGACGCCGGATAAAAACGGCGCGAAGGTAACCGACTCGAGGATTTCGTCTTCAAAGCCGTTTTCGGTGCAGGTCTTGCCGGCCTGCCCTGCCGACCGGAATCGCCATTACGCCGCCGACCGGCGGGGACATAAGAGCACGACGACTACTCACCGGTATGTTGAAGCCGGCTTGGCGCCGTCATTTTTTATTGAGCGGCGAATCGCTGGCATGGGGGACTTTTCCCGACGGCACATATTTTGATGCCTCTTCGAGATGCAGGTCTTGATCGTCAAAGAAAATATGCGGCCTGAAAGCCCGTAGCACCTTCGACTTCTCGAGACCGCCAAGAAAAAATACTTCATCCACATAGACACCCCAATGGCGCAAGGTTTTAATGACCCGCATCTCCGCCGGCGCATTTCTCGCCGTGACAATGGCAATCCGAACGGGAGAAAACTCCACGCTAAACGGTAATCGATCTTGCAGGCGCGACAGTTTTTTCAGCAAGGCGGCATAGGGCCCTTCCGGCATGGGGACATCCTGGTTTTTATCTTCGTTGGTCTGAAAGCTGCCGAGTCCTTCCGCTTTGTAGACGATCTCGCTGCTATCGTCGAACAGAACGGCATCGCCGTCGAAAGCGATGCGCACCTGCCCCTCGGGAATTTCGCCAAGATCGATAGGCGGATTTTTGACGATGGCCGCGGCGCAGGTTTTGCCGTCGATCACTTTTTGGGCATCCGTGATATTGGTGGTCAGGAATAAGTCGACATCGTAGGCATCCAGGTAATCGACGACCGATTCGCCGCCGGTAAACGCGTGGCGCGAAATCGGCATTTTTCTATCCCTGATGTTATTAAATACTCTGACACCGGTTTCCGGGCTATTGCGCGACATGACCACAACCTCGATGAGCGGCGGCTCTCCCGGCGTTTGATATCTGTTCAAATCCAGTAGCGCTTTGACCAGCGGCATCCCGGTTCCATCGGATAATGGCAGGTTTTCCTTGGCAAGCATGTATTCGCGATAGTGCTGAATCGCGGTGTCTTTGTCTTCGGCGTATTTCGAGCGGAACACGGCATCCGCTTCGCTCAAATCAAACAGAGCTGTAGAGGTAACGCCTATGACTAACGTATCGGATAAATCCAATGCCACACTATTTCCTTCCCCGCCGGATCAATAGCAACCGACTATAACCGGTAATTGCCTGCTGTCAATTTTTTCGATGTAGGAAGTTTTGTCAGGAATGCGGCATTGCAAGAGTAAGGCCCCCTTCAAGCCCCCCCTGATAATCGCAGGGTCAACGCGGCATCCGGCATTTAATCGATTTTCGCGATAGCGAAGCGTTATTTACACATAAATTAAATACCTCGCGGGCACAAAAAGAGTTCCCATCGGGCTAGCGCTGCGCGTGCTTAAAAACCGGTCAAACGACATTTCGACTTTGAAAAATTCAGGTACGGCTGGGCAAGGGGAAATCTCGGGGCGCTTTTTCATCAACCTGTAAATGACAAGTTTATAGTATTTAGCAACCCCTTTATGTCTTTTTCGACACTATCAATAACAGCCTTGTCTTTGCCGTCGACCGCACATTCGGCGACAACATAATATTTTGCTGGAACACCGGCAATCTTTTCTTTGCCATTTAAGGTGGTTGTCAGGGTAAACGCCAGAGTATCGTTATTACCTTTTGGCCCAAACCAATGTTTGTACCTGATTTGCCAAGCGGTATAGATATTGTTCT
>NZ_JANIBK010000133.1 GCF_024505165.1 Methylomonas rivi | reverse complement strand
CGACCGGCTGGTACGCGCCGGCCTGTGGACCGGCTGGTGCCCCACCCACATGATGAGCAGCGACGTTACCGGCGCCACGCTGGGCCTGATCGGCTTCGGACGCATTGCACAGGCCATGGCCCGCAAGGCGCATCACGGCTTCGGCATGAAAATAGTGTATGTAAAACCCTCGCCCGCCGACCCGGCGGTTGTCGACGAGCTGCAGGCCGTTCGCTGCGACACGGTTGAAGAATTGTTGCCGCAATGCGATTACGTGTCGCTGCATTGCCCCGGCGGCAAGGAAACCCGGCATTTGATGAATGCGGGCAGACTGGCTCTGATGAAACCCGGGGCACATCTGATCAATACCGCGCGCGGCGATGTGGTGGACAGTAAAGCCCTGATCGCGGCCTTGCGGGAAAAGCGGATTGCCGGTGCCGGCCTGGATGTGTACGAAGGCGAACCTCATATCGATCCCGGTTTTTTAAGTCTGGAGAATGTATCGCTTTTGCCGCATTTGGGCAGCGCGACTATCGCTACTCGAACCGCGATGGGGGAAAAAGTCTTGGCCAATTTGGCCGCTTATTTTGCCGGCGAGGTATTGCCGGATAGAGTGGTTTAGGCGGGTTTATTCAGCGCAAAGCAAGGCATTTAATTGGCTGGCATCCATTAAACAACGGCTGCCCGCCTTGCGCTGAATAATGTCGTACCGCTAAGCCTGCTGCGGCTTCCTGCGGTTTATGCCGATCAGGCCTAGCAATCCCGAGCCGAATAACCAGACTGCGGTCGGTACCGGCACCGCGCTGATATTTACCTTGTATGCGTAGGGCGTACCGAAAATATCGCCGTTTATGTCGTTACCGCCCAAATAGACGGTGTATTCCTGGCCGGCCTCGGCAAAAAACTCGACGAAACTGCTATCGCCGTGGGTCAAATAGGTCAAACCGCTACCGCCGAAAGGATTGTTGACCTTGGCGGGATTTTCGTTCACCCCGGAGATATAACCGGCGTTCCAAGGCGAGTGGTGATTGATTTCACCGGTGTGTATACCCTCGAACACGGTAATACCGTAATTAAGAATATCATCGGCCGCGTTCACCTTGGACACTTCGATTCTGACCTTGGTATCCACTTCGGATTTGATCAAACCGAAATCGGTGTTATGCGCCCAACCCCGGGTAAATGTCGGGTTTTGCGGATCGACTTGCCAAGATCCCCAGGCACCGTTTGCCGTATCCAGATCGACTACCGCGCCGTTGTACTCGCTGGCGGCATTAGCCGCCGATACTTCCAGAGTGTCGCCGCCATTATGAATCATGGCCGCCCAGTTCAAGCCGTGCTTGTCCGCAGTAAAACCCATCGGCAATGCGCCGCCCGGTGTACCCAACCAAGGAATCACCGTACCGCCGCCGTTGGAACCGCCCGTCGTCACCCAGCCGTCCGTACCGCTCCAGCTGGCGGTGTTATACATCACATGCGCGGATGCCGAACCGGCCGCGCCCAATGCCATTGCGGCGCCCGCCGCGGCCAATGCAATAGCCTTAACCAATTTTTTTTGTTGCATGAATACTCCTTATTACAAACGTTTAAAAATCAAACGAAGTGTTCAGCCTGTTTCCTTCGCGGCATCCCATCTTCACAACATATCAAGCAGTTCCCATGCCAAAAACCGGAATGTGGATTTACAAGAGTTTTCAATTACTTTTCAAACACTTACAAACACCGACACTGACAACCGACTGTGCCGCCCCCCCTATTCGGTTTATGGCTGCGGCAAACCGCTTAAATTCCTATAAAACCAAGTGAAATGACTCACCTTTTGCGATCATTCAATCTATGCCTTGAGCGGCTTGTTGCGCTGAACTCCCAACAAACCCACCACACCGCTGGCAAACAGCCAAATGGCCGCCGGCACCGGCACCACGGTGGCTTCCAACTCGCCCTTTACGCTGCTGTCGAAATAAAGATTCTCGGTTTGGCCGGCCGACAGTACGAAACCGAAGGATTTAAAGCCGAACACCTCGGCAAACAAATCGCCGTCCAGCGAGGCATGGGCCAAATCGAAGTTATCCAGGCTGAAATCTTCGTTGGAATAGCTGAACTGGACTTCCGCATCGGCGTTCTCGCCGGCAACCTGCGCGTTTATCGAGTAACTGAAATCGATACTGATGTCGAAAATATCGCTGACATCCAGCGAAATGTTTTCGAAAGAAATCAATAACTGGGAAAAGTAGTCGCTGACCGCCGCGCCCAGTTGAATACTGTCTTGCGCTTGCAGAGACACGTTATGCAATACGCCCAACCCGTTAAAGGCCTGGTAACTTGGCGCATGAGTACTGGAACCGCTTTCCCCGTAACTGCCGGACTCAAAAAGATCCGTAATCGACAAAAAACCCATATCCCCGTTGGCATTGCGGTTTGTCGCCGAAATCGTGTAAGCAAAATCGACATTACCGCTGTAATGACTGGACGCATGCGCGGATGGCGTTAAAGCCGGCGGCAGCAAAGCGGCCGCCGCCAAAAGCACTGATTTTCGATTCAACCTGTTCATTATGTTTCCTGATTTTCAAAAATATTGAGCGGAAGGCCATAACCCGTCTAGGTCCGGGTCATGGCCGGCTAATTGACCTGTCAAGGCGCCAAAAACGGCTCGACAGGGGCAGCCCTGCCGCTTGCACCCACGGCGGGCACCACTAAAACGCTTTCCTTGGCTAACCCCGCGGCCAATGGATGGCCGGATTGCACGAACTGGTCGTCGCCGTCGTGGCCGTTCGGCACGATCAACTCGGGATGGTCGAACGGCGCTTGCTCGTAACGCACCCTGTCATCGGTGAAGGTTTTCAGGAAGGCCAGCAGATCGGCGCGTTTTTGCGGATCGCTACTCATCGGCGTACGGGTCAAAAAGTCGCTTTGGTTACTGTTGTCGAAGTTGCCGCCACGAGCATAAAACTCGATGACTTGCTCCAAAGTCGCCATGCTGCCGTTGTGCATGTACGGGCCTGTCAATTCGATATTACGCAGGGTCGGGATCTTGAAAGCCGCTTTCGCGCCGATTGCCAACTTTTGATCGTTCGGATTATTGAACGCGGCAACCGCGGCTTCAACGGTCGGGATAAAGGCGTAAGCCGGATCCTGGCAATTCACGCTACGCAGGGCGATTTCAGCCGCGCCTTCCCGGCTGCCGTCCACTTGACGGTCCGCCGACAAGGTAAAAAAGGCCGGAAAGTTAAAATCGAAGCCCAAATCCCAGGCCAGCGGAGATAAAAATTGACAGCTGTGAATGTGTTTGACGGCCTGGTCCTTAACCTCGCTGTCGTTACCCATTAAATACTGAACGTATTGAGCACTGTAGGACAAGGGTTTGCCGAAATCGTCATGACCGCCCAGGCCGGGATCGGCATTCGGATCGCCGACGCCGGTATTGAAAAAGCCGAAATCGATCAGCTTTTGGCCACTGGGATTTCGAGTCACGTCCCGCATCACTACATTGGGCGTCTCGGTAATACCGGCATCCTTGGCCATATCGATCAAATTTTTACCCATGGCTTCCGGACCGAAGGCGCGCAAGCTATGCTCCGGGCCGAAAAAGGCATTGGGCGTTGGGGTGACTAACAGCGAATTGGAAACGATGGCATTGACCGTCATAACAGGACCGGCATGACAGATATTACAATGGCTTTCGGTGAACACTTCCATGCCGCGTCTTTCGGAATCCGTCAGGCTAACCGGCTTGTAGGTATCCGGATCGCGCACGGCGGTATCGATGGGCGCTTGGTCGGAAACTAGAGTGGACTCGTACATCTGAATCGCCAAACCGAAGAACATCGGAAAATTGGCTTCCATCTGCGTATAAGCCAGCCCGCCGACCGCCGGCGAACCGAAAGTGCCTCGGGTAGTATTCGACCAGAATTTCGAGGCGAAGGCGGCACGGATCATATCTTTGTAAGTGGTTTTCAGACCCGGTTTCTGACTGGCTTCGGTGCTGTTGGTCAGATTCAAGGTGCCGAACACGCTGTCGGTGTAATCTATTTTTTGGTATTGCAAAGGCGGACGCGCCAACAATTTGCGGCCGATGTCGGCAATGCTGCGGTTGGCGCAAGTCATCTCCAGCTGGCTCAGTGCGGTCGCCACCGCTTGGGAAGCCAATGCCGAATTCTCCAGATGCAAGGCTTGCTTTTGTACCGTGCGCCGGTTCACTTGCACCCAAACCCCGGCATTGGGATCGCGATCGCCCCAATTGTTGCTACCGTTGAAGACGTTGTTGCCGCGGCCGTCCCAGAAACTGCGATGGTTGAAAACGGCATTGATCACGCTGGGCGCGTTCCTGGGTTCCACACGCCGCGTGCCAACCGCGTTTACATTAAAGACAGGGTCGGCGCTACGCTGGCAATTGTCGTTGCTGCCGGTAAATTGCGACACGCCGGTGAACTGGCCGCTGAAAGTGCCCGACGACGCCACCGCATCGTCCGTGGCAAAAGTCCGGCCGCTGGCTTTATCGAACGGATTAGCGTAGCGCACCAGGGGGAAATCGTCCGCGCTCAAGGCGTGGTTGGGGCCGCCGTTACCGGAAGGCAATATGTCGAATTGATTGTCCGGATGCGGATTCAGCGTGCCGGGATTGATTTGGTTCTTGACCCGGTTATCGGCGCCGGCATGAAAATGGCACGACGCGCAGGCCATGCCGTCGCTGCCGACGTTGACATCCCAAAACAAGGCTTTACCCAGGGCAATGGCCATGTCTTTATTTACCACAATAGGATCGGCCCCGTCCGTCAGCCCGGGCACGGGAGGCGTGGGCACGCCGATCAACGGCACCGGCAAAGGGCCGTGCGCCAGCCCGGCCTGAGAAATAACGGCACAACAGGCCGATAAGAAAATGACGGATAATTTCATGATTTCACCCTGGTAAAAATAGTCCCGCTATCGTTGCGTTGCGCCGGTGCCGCCGGCTTTCATTGAAACTGCGGCCGCATCGTTCAGCCCATAGCCACTTTTTGACGTTAATTGCCGGTAATTTTACCGGCCTTCATCGCTCCGGCCACACACTGCGGCAAGCGCTTCAGCATATAACCGAACCCTGATCTAGCAAAATATAGGCCAGTCATATCCCGCCCCAAAAAACAACAACTTATAAAGTGTGGAAAATTGCCCGAGCCGATTTTTGCGTGATATGCCGCACTTTTATGAAAAAATACTGGATATGCCTCGCCGCATGGCCGGCAACGTTTGCAGTCCGGCCCGGCGGGCCGGCTAGGGAGAATTTAACCCGGACCGGCTATTCGACATCCGCCGAATAGCCGAACGTTTCGATATAAGGCGCCAACAAGTCGGCGACGGCGTCGAACTCCGCCGCGTAATGCCGCCAACGGCCGACCGAAGTCGCATACAAGGGTTTCGAAACCTGATCGAAGCTGGGGCTGGCAATAAATTTTTGCCCGGCCTGTTTATAAAATTCGCCGGCTTGGGCATGCCACTCCAGCGCCAAAAACTCGAACACCCGGCTGAACGTGGCTTGAAAATCCGCAATGCCGTCTTCATAACGAAACGTCATCACATCCAGGCTCAGCAGGGGTTGTATATGCAACCACCAGCGCATGGTTCCGGCATATAGCTCGGCCGTGGAGCGCCAGCCGAACAGATGCACGCTGGATACGGACGGCGCCATGACTTGCATGTAACAGCTCAGGCAAATATCGCGCGGGTCCCGCAACATGAAAACGACTTTGGCATCGGGAAACACCGCATTGATCAGGCCGATGTCGAACGTATTCATGGTGGTTTTATCGATAAACACCCGCCGCGCCGCACTGTCTCCATAGCGTTGTTCCACCAATTGCCAGTAGAACTCGCGCAATTGGCGGACGGCTTCCGGACCGGCCGCCCGCAATTGCGCGGTCACATTATCCTTAAGCGCGGACATCCGGTTCAGCTCATCCTTTATCGCTACTATCAGATCGGTTTCATCCGACACGAATACATCAGGGTGGGTAGCCAGAACTTCCTGGGCCAAGGTCGTACCGGAGCGGAAAAAACCGATCAAAAACACCGGCGCCCGCGTCTGTTTCAACCACTCCGCTCCGGCCCAGCGCCGCAATAATTCGGCATCGAAGCCGGCGGTGTAGTCGGCCAGTAAATCGTAGACGAACCCCGCCTCCTGTTTCCGCACTTCCGGCAACAACGGCGCCAGCGCGGCGGCGGCGTGCAGATGTTCGAATACCCGCGCGTAGTTGCGCTGCTTGTCGTGAATTTTGGCCAGCTCCTTATGGGCGCGAAACGCTTGCTCCTCGCCCGCCGCCATTTGTAAAACCCGCGTCAAGCGCGCGCCGGCCTCGTCGTAGAGCCCGGCCTTAGCCTCCAGCATGGCGTGCTGAAGATTCAAGACGGCATCGTTGGGTAGGCCGCGCAAGGCTTGTTGGCTGGCGGCGAGGGCCCGAGTATTATCGTTCAGCCGCGCATAGGTATGCGCCAGCAGCTGAAAGCCCCTGACGTCTTTTTTGATTTGCACTGCCTGTTTGATCAATGCCAGCGAAGCGGGGTAATCGTGCCAGTGTTGCAGCTGTTCGGCCAACAGTAATAATTGCCGGCTATCGCCGGTCTTGCGGCCGGATTTGACCAGTAGCGCCCCGGCCTTGCGCAGGTTATCCAAGCCCAGGCTGCGCTGCCGGGCCCAGCACAAAGCCTGCCCGTAACAGGCCAAGGCTTGGGCGTGTTTTGGGTTTTCCCGCACGGCTTTTTCGAACCAAACTACCGCCTCGGCCATGTTTCGCGCGTTGACGGCCGCTTGGCCGCGTTGTAAACAGGCGGACAGGGTATTGTTTGATTGAGTTTGGCTGACTGTATCCATAGAGAAGAACTTTTTCCTTGGGAGTGCGTTACCTATAACGCAACTATTCGGCGAGTGTTCGGTTGCGGCATTCCGCCTATTTGAGAGGCTGTCGTAAAAAGCCAACGGGTAGGCGGGAATACCGATGGGGCATAAGTAAATTCGCTGGCGCGATAGCGGAATCGGATGCTTGCCGGAAACGCCCGCCCTTGCCGCCGCCGGGCGGGTTTATTCCGGCCTACATTGGAGCCCCGCCCAGGCCTTCTAAAACATATAATTCCATTGCGCCGACAATGCGCCCTCGCGTTCCAGCTGAATACCGTTGACATCGTCCCGCAACGGTTGTATCCATTCCACGCCAAAGCTGTTGCCGGCCAGACTGCCGCCGGGAATGGTGACATTCAAACCCATGCCGATGTCCCAATATTTCCCGCCGTGGTTGGCCGGCGTATCCATGGTGCCGATAGGTACATGCGGGCGATCGTAGGCGCCGTGCAGCGAATCCTGGGTGGTATAGATACCCCGCACTGTGCCGCCCAGCCAATCCAGAAACCGGTAACTGCCCCAGGCGGTGGCCTGCAGCATGTCGCCCAGTCTATAACCCGATTCGTTGTGATCTTGCAAGCGCTTGACGCCTTGGATTTGCGCGCCCCAACCCCAGTCGTCGCGATGGCCGGTATACGTCAACGTGGGCGTGAAGTCCCAGGTGCCGCTGCCCAATTGCATGCCGTAGTGGATTAAGCCTATTTCGTAGGTATGGCTGGGACGTAAGTGAATATCGACATCGCCGGTCGGCGCGGACACGCCCAAGCCCAGATGCAGATGATGCAGTTTGTCGTCATAGAGCTTGACCAAAGCGGAAATATTGGTATCGCCGATACCGCCGGTCTGGTGTTCGTGGCCGGCATGCGTTGTGGCCGCACCTACCAGCGTTGTGTTAGACGGAGTAGTGGTGCCGTCAAGTTGCCGCATATTCATGCCCATATCCATGAAGGTCGGCATCAGCATCAGATTCAACCAATCGGTCGGCGCGTACATGACCATGAACATATGCATATGCATGGTCATGTCGCTGGGCGCGGCAAAACATTGCTCGTTCGCGCAATTGGGGTTATGCACGGCGTTATTCGAAATGATGGCGGAATCGGCAACCGGCTGGGCACCCTGCAATAAATTACCGGCCTGTTTACCGTACATGTATTGGTAACCGATCATCCAGTCGTCCGCCATATTCAGCATATGTCCGAACATCAGGCCGGCCGGCTGCGCCGGGCCGTGTTGATGATGGTGATGGTGGTGTCCGCCGCCGTTTTCAGCCAGACTGCGGCCGAGAGTGTCCAAATCGACTTTCAACGCCGCATTGGCGGAATAGGCGGAAAAATCGGCGTAACCACCCTCGCCGCCGCCCAGTCTCAAGCCGCCTTGATGGCTGTAATACTCGAAGCCCATTTCCAGATTCAAACCGCGGGCGAATTGCTTGTTTACAATCACGCCGCCGCTTAAGGCGCCATAGGCGGATAAGCGGTGATCGCTGGAAAAGTTAGGGTATTGTTGAATTAAAGCCCGGTAAGCCGCTACATTATTCGCATCCCCCGAACCTGCGGTTTTCAGCACCAGATAAGGATGGTAAAAATCCGCCGCGCTCTGGCTGTAATAGCGAATAGTGGGGGTAACCGTCAATCCCCAAGGCAGCGGCTGCACCCATTTACCTTCGAAAGTGTGGGCATTGATGCCCCAGTCATCGAAGAAATAGTTGTATTTCAGGTTCATCGCCGCATCCAGCGGCGCTATATGCTGCACATAGCGCAGATTCAGATTGACTTGATTGCGCTTGTTGGGCCGCTGTTCGGTAAACGCGGTAGTCGCAATGCCGCTTCCGGTGAGATTGCTGTAGACACCCGTGGTTGCATCGAATGAATCCGGAGCAACGAAAAACGCATAAGTAGCCTTGTACGGGTTTTCCATAAAGCCGCTGCTGTGGGTATAGCCCACCCCGGCCTCGGCGAGCGCGCTTTTGCTTAGCACTTGCGTCACACTCAGATTGGTGGCGATATCCTCGCGCTTGCCGTGCAAGATCGCATTGCCTCCTGACAAGCGGTCGCTAAATCTTTCAATATAGCCGTTATCGTCCTTGCCATTGAGTTCATAGCCTATAGCGCCAAGGTAGGGCAGCGAATCGTGGTCCAGCAAGGCCGACACCGTACTGTTGGTATAACTCTGGCTAAAATTCAGGGTCGTCAGTTTGCTATTGAAATCCAGCCGCCCGCCCCAATTGACGAAGCGGGATTCGTAATCGTTTTCCAGCGACAGACCACCGCCGACGTCCACCGCCGCCTCGTCCCATTCATAACCGAGTTTAAAGTCGCCCTGTTTACGGGTTTCCGGCGAAGCCATGGTCATGGTATGCGTCAATGGCTGCGGGCCGAAGCCGTATGCTTGGTTAAAGTCTGCATCCAAACCCTTATCTAAAACCGGGTTAAAATTTTGATCGAATACCGGAGTCAGAGACTGTATATACGGCGTGGCGCCGGTTATGGTATCGCCCAAACTAGGATCGGTATGTTTAACGCTACCGCCTCCCCCATAAGCCTTATTGCCGCCGAATCCGGCCGGCGCGGTAGCCACCGGCGTGGCGCCGGACCAAGTGTCTTCGCTGTAGTTGGCGGTAAATCGCCAACGGTCGCGCAGCAAGGTCTTGCCTTGCACATGAATGCTGTCAACCGTAATCGGTGCGAAGTTATTCGGTATTTTTTTCAGATCAAAACCAAATTCGCTGCTAGGTACGCGGGAATAAACATCTCGGGGGCTTTCCTCGTAATGCCCGTATTGAATACTGGCTTCGTCGTCGGCCGCCCGCGCGGGTTCCGTCAGTCCGGGCAGCAGCAAGGCCGCCGCGGTCAAAGCCTGCAAGGCCGGACTGATCCGGGTAGTGGCCAGCCTGTTAACCTCGGCGGCCCCGGCGCCTTTCATATAACCGGATGCCGTATTGGCCGGCATGGTTCGGCTCCGTAGCGGCACCGGACCCGCGGACGGCATTTTTATATTGCGCAACAGCGTTTCTATGGCCAAACTCAAGCGCGTCCTGTTAATAACAACCACAACCGCCCCCGCTGCCGGAACTGCTGCCTGTCGCCGCTTCCCGCGCGCCATACGCATGGCCGCGCAACTCGGTCTGCAAGGGATTCGGCTCCAAGGCCATTTGCGGCTTGGCCAAGGTACCCCGCTCCCACGGCGCCACCGCGCAGCCGCCGAGACATTGCAACGCCAGCGCCATCGAGACGGCGCTTACGGCTCGTTTGAACATAATCATGGACTTTCGTTGAGTAATTGTTTGACTTGTTCTTCCAGTTGAACCGCTTCACTTTCGCGGAAACCCAAATGCACGTAACGCACCACGCCTTTGCGGTCGATCAAATAGGTCGACGGCATGGCTTGGACGTCGAAAAGTTTGGCGCACTCGCTTTCGCCATCCCATGCCACTTTAAACGTCGCCGGCTGGCTGTTTAAAAAGCGTTCGGCGTCGGCCGAATTCTCGTCCACGTTAACCGCGACGATTTGCAGGCCTTTATCGGCCAAGCCCGCATGCAAGCGGTTCATAAAAGGAAAGGATTTGGCGCAGGGCCCGCACCACGACGCCCAAAAATCCACATAAACCACCTGCCCACGCGCGGCCCGGAAATCCGCTTTTTCATTATTAGCGGGCGAAGCGATGGCGCAGGCCGGCACGGCTTGGCCGACGTCGACGGCGGCGGCATCCGTCAAGCCTAGTACGATAAGCAACATTGCGAAACGCAGTTTGAACAAGCTCATGGGCATGGCAAAGTTTTAGTATTTTTAATGACTTACCCCCCCGCTTACCGTGGAAGGGTGCGCAAAGCCTTTAGGCCCGGACAAGAGCGACGACTATCATGGCGACGCTATCGTTCTTCCCGCTGCCGGCTTTTATAAATTCGCCATTATACGGGGATCGATTTTTATCGGAAACACAACACGGCATATAATTGACTGTAACCGTTACAACGACGGGTGAGCTTATCAAGTTCGGCAGGCCTGCCGACCTCGACTGTAGGTAGGGTTAACAATGCGTAACCCGGCCAATATCGCCTTTCAATTATCCTTCCCACGCTTCGCGCTCATCGTTATACACATCTCGAAGTAGGCCGGAATAAGCCTGTCCGCGCGTTAAGCGCAGGACAGGCGTTTCCGGCATTTATCGTTCCCACGTTCCACGCGGGAACGCAACCAGAACCGCGCTGCGGTTCTGGAGCCGGAACATCCCTCAGTGGGTTCCCACGCGGAGCGC
>NZ_JANIBK010000132.1 GCF_024505165.1 Methylomonas rivi | reverse complement strand
AGTAGAGATATTTATATCAGCATAGCAGGCACTATCGGGTTGGTGGGACAAGTTCCAGAAACCATATCAGGCAGCAATCTGACAGAAAATGCCGCAAGAATCATTGTTCGTGATGGATTTCTATCAAGATATTTAATGTATCAACTGGCATCACCAGAATTACGAGCACAAATGCACGCGAAAAAAATTGCCACCACACAAGACAAGCTAGGTTTATTTAGAATCAAGGAACTTGTACTAATAAAACCGTCATTTGAAGAGCAAAACGAAATCGTCCGCCGCGTCGAATCCCTCTTCGCCTACGCCGATCGCCTGGAAGCACGCTACTCCAACGCCCGCGCCCAAGTCGAAAAACTTACCCCGTCACTACTGGCCAAAGCCTTTCGCGGTGAACTGGTCCCGCAAGATCCCAACGACGAACCGGCCAGTGAATTATTGGCGCGCATTGCTGCTGCCCGGTCTACTGACAAACCGGTCAAAACACGTCAGTCGTCGCGTGCTAAAACCACCCCATCCTCTCAAAAGGGTTAATCACAGGAGGATATATGAAAGGCAAAATCAACCAGTGGCATGATGACAAAGGGTTTGGCTTTATCGTTTCCGATGATGGCGCCGAGAAAGTGTTTTTTCATATTTCTAGCCTGAAAACCAGCAGCCGGCGTCCGCAGGTCGGTGACAGTGTGGTTTATGAATCGACCTTGGATTCTAAGAAGCGTTTGCAAGCTAAAGCGGTGGTCATCGAAGGATTGGTCGCTCAAACTACCCTGCAACGAAAATCACAGCATATTCAGGTAACGCCGCCTCGGAAAAATGCGTTTGATTACTTGTTGATGCTGATCTTACTGGGCAGTCTTAGCAAACTTGCCTGGGACTTTTATCAATCGCGTTTGCTAAATGAGGCGATGGCCCCTTACGCCGTTGCAACGGTAATCGCCTTTCTGGTTTTGAATCGGCAAAAGAAACCCAAAGAAAAGCAGTTTACTTGTGCCCGCTGTAAGGCAGTTGCCAATTTTGATGCTCGTACCATTCAAGCCTGGAACAATGGTTTTGTGAAACTGTATTGCAGTCCTTGTCATCAGCGGTGGTTGCGGGAAAATCCGGCTCAACCCGTTCGCAATTATGCGGTTGGCAGAGGCAGCGGGTGCTTAGTGCTGTTATGCGTTTTTTCCATGACGCCGGTTTTAGCGGTGGTCGCGGTATATCAATGGATGACATGAACAAACCAGGATTTGCCGGATGAAATTAAACCAAATGTTGCTTCAAGCTTTAGAGAGGTAACCTATTTTTGCCACAGGCATCAAAGCTTGCCGACAATCTGCGGCCTGAAACAAAAATACAACAGCAACACATTTTGCAGCTTGTGTATGACCCAGAATGTTGCCAACAACAGACTCAAGGACAGTTCCGGCAGCCAGGCTTCGCAGAATGCGGGCGGCAAAAAAATAGTCGCCAGCCCTACCCCCAGCAACATCACCACAATGGGCAGCAGATACAGCACGATGGAACTCAGCAAGACGTGGGAATCGTCTATGCCGACCCGCACTTGATCGCCGACGTTTAGCGGCCGGTCGCTTTCCACCGCGAACTCCCGCTTGGGCAGCCATTTGGACAAGGTGGCGGTACCGCAGCTGCTGTGTTGCGCGCAGCCGCCGCAGGCCCCGCTTTGCAGGCTTTTGATCCAGACTTCGCCGTCCGTAACACGAGTGACGATGGCGGTTTCTTCAAGCATGTTCGCCTCCAGGCGCAGCCTTGGCGGCATGAACCGCCAAAACTTGCAGCTGTTTTTCCTTGAAGACGATCAGGCCGTCTTCTTCGGCGACTTTGACGGCTTGCAGGGCCTGCCCTTCGCAGACCGGGCTGCGACAAATGCCGGTGTCCGGTTCGAAGATAAAGCCGTGCATTGAACAGCGCAGCCAGCGGCGTTCGGGGTCGAACACCGCATCTTCTTGGCAATTCAAAGGCCGGTGCATGTGCATGCAGTGGTTCACATAGGCATACAGCCGGCCCCGGTAACGAAATACCAGCACATTGGCCCGCCGGGCGCGCGGTGTCTGGCTGTGCAGCAGCACATCCACCGTCGCGAAGGACGTTTCGCTCAGGGCCTCGGCGGGCAAGTTAGGCATGGGCGTTACATCAGGCCCAGCTGGATTCGATTTGCTTCAACCAAGCCTGCAGCCTATCGTCGCTGAGTTCTTTTTGGTTGTCTTCGTCCAGCACCAGGCCGACGAATTCGTCGCCCATGGCCGCCTTGGAACTGTTGTAAGTATAACCTTCGGTGGAGGTGGCGCCGACGAAGCTGGCGCCGCAGTCGGCAAAGGCGTCGTACAGCATGCCCAAGGCATCGACGAAATTGTCCGGGTAGCCGGCCTGATCGCCCAAACCGTACAAGGCAATGGTTTTGCCGGAAAAATCGGCGCCGGCCAGCTGCGGCATGAACTCCTCCCAACTCTCGGCGGAGGTGCCGGCGGTCAGGCCGGGCAATTCGCCGTCGCCGTAGGTAGGAGTACCGATGATCAGCACCTCGTAAGACAATAAATCGTCGACGGTGGCCTTGCTGATGTTGACGGGTTTGTCCGCCAATTCGTCGCCCAGTTGTTTGTGGATGGTTTTGGCGACTTTACGCGAGTTGCCGGTATCTGTTCCAAAGAATATGCCTACTTTAGCCATGATCGTTCTCCATTATTAATAAAATCAAAGTTGAATTTGCAGCAAACCGGCTTGCGGAGCAGGTTGTTGCGCCTGCCATTGTTCGGGGGTAAAGGTTTTCAGGGTTACGGCATGCAGACGGCCGCTGGCCAAGGGTTCGGTCAAGGTGGCCATGACACCCTGGTGTTGTTTGACCATGGTTAAACCGGCGAATTGCTCGCTGACCACCCTTATCGTCAAATCGCAGCCCTGCCCTTCGATGGCGATTTGCGCATCGGGGTAACTGCCCAGAATCAACGCTTCGACTTCGGAATGGGTGATAACGTTGTTTTCCGCTGCGTCTTCGGCCGGCTTGACGGCGGCCTGCAGCATGGGCAGTAAACTGCCGTCGTTATACAGGGCCTCGACGATGTCGGCGCCGCCGACCAGCTCGCCCTTGACGAACAGCTGCGGAAAAGTCGGCCACTTGGAAACGGACGGCAGCCGGTCGCGGATAAACGGCGCCCTCAAAACATCGACATAGGCATACGGCACTTTGGTGGCATTGAGGATTTCCACGGTCTTGCCCGAGAATCCGCATTCCGGTGCGGTCGGCACCCCCTTCATATACAGCAGGATAGGGTTGTCGGCAATTTGTTTGAGTATGGTTTCTTTAGTGCTCATTAATAATTATCCAATTGAAAGTGGCTATCGGTTGATCCGGCTATTTCTTGTTACCGCATCGGTTTAATGAATCAAATTCTCGGCCCGCAACACCCCGACAATACCCACCATGACCCAGAACACATTCAATAAGGTATAGGCGTGATCCTGTTTCAAAATGGAGCACCAGGACAACACGATGGCATCGGCGGTGTTGACGCTCCAGATAAACAAAAACGGACTCTCGGGGCCCAGCCAACTGACCAGGCTGAAACTGAAAATACGCATTAACACCCCGATCATTTCAAAACTGCGAATATAACGACGCACGAAGGCGTTGATAGCGGCCATACTTTTCCTTGCTGTGGTTGAATAATTTAGGGAGCCGGCCCAGCCGGTGGCACGATTAAATCACTTTACCTGCCGATTTCCGCGAATTATTTCAACGTCACCAGGGATTAATCCGGTATGAAAACGCTGCTGTGCAGCGCGCCGCGCAACCTCACTCGCCGCCAGATAAGCGCTGTAAATCCCGGCCGGCGGCCGGTTCCCGTTCCACCACCTGAATCTCCGCCTCGCCCTTGATTACCTCGGCGGTAACGATGCAGCGCTCTACATTGCCGCGCGACGGCACGTCGAACATGGTTTTACGCAATACATGCTCCATGATGCTGCGCAGTCCGCGGGCGCCGGTGTCGCGGGCGATGGCTTTTTCGGCGATTTCCACCAGGGCTTCCTGGGTAAATTCCAGCTCCACATCGTCGTAGGCGAACAGTTTTTGGTATTGCTTGACCAGGGCGTTTTTGGGCTCGGTCAACACCTGAATCAAGGCGTCTACATCCAGGGGTTCCAGCGGCGCCAGCACCGGGAAACGGCCGATAAATTCCGGAATCAGGCCGAAGCGCTTCAAATCGTCGGGCTGGGTCGCATTCAGCAAAGCTTCCAGGGAAGGCTTTTGGCTGTCGTCGTTCATTTCCGCATGAAAACCGATGGCGGTTTTCCGCGGCTGCAAGCGTTTTTCCACGTGTTTTTCCAAACCGGGAAACGCCCCGCCGGAGATGAATAAAATGTTGCTGGTGTCTATCATCAAGCTATCGCTGCCGCTGTCCTTGCGGCGGCCCTTGGCGGCGATTTTGACGTGCGAGCCTTCCACCAGGCGTAATAAGGCCTGTTGCACGCCCTCGCCGGACACATCGCGGGTACCGAAAGCCTGTTCCGGGCTGCGGGCGATTTTGTCCACTTCGTCGATGTAAACAATGCCCCACTCGGCCTTGCTCATATTACCGTCGGCCACGTCCAGCAAGCGCACCAGAATGTTTTCCACGTCGTCGCCGACATAACCGGCCTGGGTCAGCGTGGTGGCGTCGGCCACGGTAAACGGCACGCCGACGATTTTCGCCAGCGTGCTGGCCAACAAGGTTTTACCGGTGCCGGACGGCCCGATCAGCAAAATATTGGATTTGCCGATTTCCACATTGGTATCGGCCTCGCCCAAGCCGCCGGTTTTGGCGCTTTCGTGCTTCAGGCGTTTGTAATGGTTGTACACCGCGACCGACAGAATTTCCTTGGCCAGATCCTGCCCGATCACATATTGGTCCAGCATGGCCTTGATTTCCGCCGGCTTGGGCAGCGCGCCCTGCATTTCGGTGAGTTCTTTCTTCTTGCCCCAGCTGGATACCACCTGGCTGGCCAGCATCACGCAGGCTTCGCAAATAAAGCCTTCGGTGCCGGCTATCATGGGAACCGAGGCCGAGGCTTCGATACCGCAAAAGGAACAATGCTTGGATTCTTTGGCCATCGTTTTCACCATTGGGTAACAAAAAGGTACGCGCCGCGCACCTAGGATTTAACTGCCGGCAAACTCGCCAGCCAGCTGCGCTGGCATCTGCGCCGGGAACGTTCCTGCATGATTTGTTTTATCTTAGGGGTCGCATTTTTCAGCGACAGGGTTTCGGCCCGGATAATTTTGCTGCATTGAATCAAATGAAAACCCACTTCCGTTTCCACGACGGCGCTGATTTGGTTTTCCTTCAACTGAAACAGAACTTCGTCCAGCTCGGGATATAACTTGCCTTGCACCAGCGTACCCAGTTCGCCGCCGTTTAAAGCCGTGGGGCATTCGGAATGCTTTAAAGCCAAATGGGCGAATTTATGCGGTTTGCGCTTCAAGGTTTCGGCAATTTCCTCTATGCGTTGCAAGGCATTTTCCCGGGTATTTTCCGGATAATCCGGATTGATACTGATCAAAATATGCCGGGCCGTGCGCTGCTCGGGAATATGAAATTTGTCCGGATGCGAGTGGTAAAAAATCCCCACTTCGACCTCGTTGACTTTAGGCGCCCGCGCCGCCACTTTTTCCAACACGCTGTTGACCTTGCACTGCCGGGACAGGGCCGCCCGCAAGCTTTCCGTGGTCAGCCGGTTGGCCAGCAAAGCCGCCTCGAATGCCGCTTCGTCTTCGAATCGGTCGCGCACCTCGGCAAAGGCATTGGCCACTTCCTGTTCGGAGACGATCACGCTGGCCGCTTCGTTGGAATTCAGCACCCGGGTTTCGATTTCGTATTCGTTTTTGGCCTGTCTTTGCGCCTGCGATAACTGTTGATTTTCCAACTCGGTGGGGGCTTTTTTGAACAAGCTTAACGAAGCCCGCAACAAGGTATAAGGCTCGATGGTTGCTTCGGAAGTTCGACTCATCATTAATCCTCCGGTTCTCTAAAGTTTTTCGGATCGGCCGGTTCCAACACGCTTTCCGGCACTTGCAGGGTTCTGCCGGGAAAACGCACGTGGTACTGCAACGGCTGGGTTTCGCGCAGCACTTTCAAGACTTCGCCTTCCGAACCTTTCCCGGCCAGCACATTGCCCTGCACGCCCAAGTCGATAGTGCAAACCACCAGATCGCGAAACTCGAAACGGCTGGGATTCCAGGGCGCATCGGCCGGAATCAGCTCTTCCAGGCGGCAGCCGACCATGCGGCCCTGGTCCAGAAAATGCACCGTGTAAATCACCTGGTCCTGCAAAAAGGTACCCACTTCGATGACGTTGCCGACACTACCCCGGCGTATCAGCAGTTCGCCTACTTCCTTGCCGGGATAGGTGCCGTCGTTACGCACATTGCGGGTGATCCGCACCGCCTCGCCGTATTCGAAGCGGCCTTCGTCGAAGCGCTCTTCTTTCATGTCTTGATGTCGGTCAATGCCACGAATACGTTTTGAGGATCCGGCATGTTGAAGACCTTGAAGACTTTTTCGGTCTGCGCGTCGGAATCGACAAAATCCTGATAGGCCCGCGCCAACAGCTGCTTATAGACTTGGCGCTTGCTGTCTTCGTCTTCCGGCAAACGCTCCTCTCCCTTATCCAGATAGTCGTGGAAGCGCTGCAGGATATGCAAGCGATTGACGTGGACCACGGTTTGATCGTATGCCAGTTCGAAATACTGTAAAAAGTCCTCGGCGGATTCCAGTTCTTCCATATCGTCTTCAAAACTCATAAAGTTACCTCGCGGCTATCAGGTGATCCAGGTTGCCGCTATCGCCGCCCAGCGCATACATCACCAACATAATCGCCAGCATTAAAGACGCTTGGGCCAGAAAAGGATCGGATTTATGCTTAATCATGTTAATCACCTTTAAAAATGAAGGATGGGTAAAACCCACCGCTAGAACAAAAGCTGCGTTTATTAATCCGCCGCTCTAATACGGCCCGATTATGTTGGGATCGCTGCTCAACAAATAAATCACCAGTAACGCAAACAACACCGCGGGCAGCAGCGTCGAATCCAGTTTGTCTCTTATGCTTTTTAACATTGCCAATACCTCAAAAAATTCCCCACCCTTGAAACGGGCGCTCTCCCCCATGTCAGGCAACCGCGGCCTGTTGTCTTTGCAATACCAGCTCCAAAAGCGCTTTGGCGCCGATACGGTCCTTGTCGTCCAAGGCCACCAGTTTTTCGAAGATGCCGCGGCTGAGCTCCAGATTCTCCATGCGCATATTCAAAAAGCCGACCGACTTCAAGGTGAATAAATACAACCTGACGCGGGTCAACCAGTCCTTGGGAGCCCCGCTGATGTGCGCCCTCTCCAGCTGCCGCCAATCGCCGGGAAACGCCAGCTCCCGCCGTATCAATTCCAGCGCCCTTTCGGAAATCAGTAAGGCCTCTTCCAGGCGGTGTTGGTAGTAATAAAACCGGTTCAGCGACACCAATACGTTCAGCGATTCCGGCGCCCGTAAAAAGGCTTGCAGCAACGGCAGTTCGGCTTCCCCGCTGCTATACAATTCCGAAGCGTATTGGATCAAGGCCTGCACTTCGTCGCTGTCTTCCGTTTGAAAATACAAATCCTTGGCTTCAAATTCCAATAAGTCCATTACTGCCCACCCGCGGCTTGTTTCAAGACGATTTTGTCCTCGCCGTGGCAGACGCCTTCCGATTCGCAGCTGCCGCAATTTTCGGTTTCCAGCATCACGAACTTTTCCTGATTGGCTTCCAGTTTATCCAGGCGCTCCACCAAGCAAGTGATGGCCTTGCCGATCGGGTCCGGCACCAGATGATGATCCAGATCGATGCCGCGCGGGTTTTGAATCTTCACGCCTTTTTGCTGAATGATGCGGCCGGGAATCCCGATCACGGTGCAGCAGGCCGGCACATCCTTGATCACCACCGAATTGGCGCCGACTCTGACGTTATCGCCCAGGTTGATCGCTCCCAAAATCTTGGCGCCCGCCCCCACCAGGACGTTATTGCCCAAAGTCGGGTGGCGTTTGGCCTTGTTCCAGGTGGTACCGCCCAGAGTGACGCCGTGGTACAGCGTGACGTCGTTGCCGATTTCGGCGGTTTCGCCGATCACCACGCAGGCGCCGTGGTCGATAAAAAAGCGTTTGCCTATGGTGGCGCCGGGATGAATGTCGACGTTGGTCAGCCAGCGGGCGAAAGCCGCCACCAGCCGGGCCGAGAGTTTCCAGTCCGCCAGCCACAGCCTGTGGGTCACCCTGTACAACAACACCGCATGCACGCCCGGGTACGCCAGCAACACTTCCAGCAGATTCCGGGCGGCCGGGTCGCGGGCGAATACGCAGCCGACATCCTCGCGCCAGTCTTGCCACAAACTCGGCGCGGTATTGGGCCGGGGCGGCGAAAAGAACATCATTTTGCCAAGCTCCAGGTGGTTTTACCGGGGGCGGGGATGCCGGGAACCCGGAAAAAACTGCCCGGATAGCGGTCGTCCTGCATTTCGCATTGCGGCAGGTTCGCCTGCGCGGCTTCCAGTTTGCCGGCGGTTTGCAGGGCTTGTTTTTGGCGTTTACTGTTCATCGGACACCTCTGTTATAGGCTGAGTAAAAATTGGTTCAAATCGGCGCTTTGCGGCGCACGCTTGTGAATGCTGACAAACTGCCGGATCATCGGCAGCAAACGGCCTGCCTGCCAACGGTTGACGGCAATGCCGAGCTGCTGGTAGGCATGCATCACGCCCCGACTGCCGGAATGCTTGCCTAGCACCAGTTGGTGGCTGCGGCCGACCAGGGCCGGATCGACGCCTTGGTAATTGTGCGGATCCTTCAACAGGCCATCGACATGAATGCCGGCCTCGTGGCTGAACACATCGCGGCCGATCAGGCTCTTGCGGCTGCCGATGGTATCGCCGGACGCCGCCGCCACTTGATGCGACAGCGCGGGGAAATTGCGTAAATCCACGCCGGACTCGATACCGTACAGTTGTTTTAAACCGACCACCACTTCTTCCAGCGCGGCATTGCCGGCGCGTTCGCCCAGGCCGTTGACGGTGGTATTGAGGTGGGTGGCGCCGGCCATGGCGGCGGCCAGCGTGTTGGCCGTGGCCAGGCCCAAATCGTCGTGGGCGTGCATTTCGATGTCCATTTCGGTGACCGTGCGCAAGTGGCGTATCGCCTCATACACCCCGAAAGGTTCCATGATGCCGACGGTATCGGCAAAGCGGATCCGGCTGGCGCCGGCTTGCTGCGCGGTTTCCGCCATTTGCGCCAGGAAGCTTCTATCGGCCCTGGACGCATCCTCGGCGCCGACGCATACCTTTAAGCCGGCATCGACGGCAACCTTGACGCAATAATCGATGGTTTCCAACACCCAGGCCCGGCTTTGTTTAAGTTTGTGTTGAATGTGCTGGTCGGAGGCGGAGATGGACAAATCCACCCGGTTTACGCCCAAACCCAGGCAATGCTTTAAATCGTCCTTGCGCATCCTGGACCACACCAACAAATTGCTAGGCAGGTTCAGCGCGGCAATGGCTTTGATTTCGTCGCGCTCCTGGGCGCCCATGGCGGGGATACCGATCTCCAGTTCCGGTACGCCCAATGCGGCCAGCCGCGCGGCGATGCCGAGTTTTTCATCCAGGGAAAATGCCACCCCGGCCGATTGCTCGCCATCTCTTAGAGTGGTGTCATCGATGATGACGGAACGGGAAGTGGGTGTCATGCTACAACCTCGGTCAAAACCGGCAAATGCCTTTGATTCGATTAAAGCAAAAGGCTTGCCAATCTAATAAACCGCCGGTTTCACGGCTTACCCGGGCGTTTTTTGGCGGGTTGGCGACAGCAGAAGCGGTAGTCGGGACGGCAAATTGTCGCAAACCTTACAATCGATTTTCAGGTGCGGCGGCAGCCCGTGCCGAATTCGGGCTGGGCCGATTTTGCAAATTGCCGGCGGGGCATATCAATAGGTTTTTTGCCGTTCAAGCGCGGCCAGCATTCGCAGCTGGTCAAGCACTTGTTGCAATACCTCCGAGTCGCGGTCGCGCGCCGAAACCATATACGCCGGCAGTATGAATTGCGGGCTGTCCGGCACATGAAACAGTCTGCCCGCCCGCAGCAACGGCTGAGCCAGCCGTACCGGCAGAAAACAGGAACCGCCGTTGGCCAGCGTCAGCTGTACAGCCAACCAGCCGATGTTGACCCGCTGCGCCGGGCGCTCGATATGCGGATAACGATTACTGTGTTGCGCGTAAAACCCCGGCCCCCAATCGACATAAATGTACTCGTCATTAGGCCAGGGCCTGCCGGGATCGGTACTGAGCAATACCAGGGTTTCGTCGAACAAATGCTCGACCAGCAGGCCCGGCGCATGCTGGGGGGTGTACATCATGCCGATGTCCATCGAGCCTTCGATCAGGCTCCGCATCAGATTTTCCTCGAAGCCGATATCGCTGCATATCGAAATATCCGGCATCCGTTGCCGGATAACGCCTATCCATTCCGGCAACAAGGTTTCCCACAGCGCAATTCTGGCGCCGATCGTGATGCTGGCGCGAAACCGGCTGGGCAAGCCTATGTCGTGGCGGGCCTGCTCCAGCGTTACCAACAGTGATTTGGCATGGCGTAAAAAGCGTCTGCCTTGCAGCGTCAGGCTGGCGCCGGAACGATTGCGCTTAAACAGCACCACCCCAAGATAGGCTTCCAGGCGTTGGATGCGCATACTCACTGTCGACTGGGTCACATACAGCCTGTTGGCCGCCTCCAGAAAGCTGCCGTTGGCGGCCACACTCAAAAAAGTTCTGATTTGTTCAATATCCATCCGTTCTAGTATCGGATTTACCAATATTAAAGTCCAATAAATATCGTTTGTCTTATATCAAAGCAATTCTTATAGTGCTTCCGACTATAAAGTATCGATTCGATGAAACTTAGCGGACGATAGCCCGATGGAGCACGCCATGCAACAACCACTGCCTTCGAACACCGCACCGCCCGGATTTGGCCGGGTTGTTAACATAATTGCCGTCTGCCTGCTGCCCGGCTTGCTATTGAACGCTTGCCGGGCGCCGGACATCAAGCCTGCCGCCGCCGGGATCGGCGGAATTCGGACGGTCTTGGTAGTGCCGGCCGAGTCCCCGCCGCTGGAAGTCACCCCCGACCTGCTGGTGCGGCAAACGCCCGCCTATCAACATTACCGCA
>NZ_JANIBK010000131.1 GCF_024505165.1 Methylomonas rivi | reverse complement strand
ACAAATGGCGGTGTCCAAAGCGGCGGTAACCGGTGCCAGCAGCGCCGGCGGCAACGAATTTGCGCCGATACCGTTCAGGGCGGCGATTGAAAAAATGGCCGCCGCCGAGCAGGCGATGATGCGGGAAGATTATCTGCGGGCCCAGCGGCTCGCCGAACAAGCCCAGGTCGATGCGCAACTGGCCGCCGTGACCGCGCGTGCCGCCAAGGCCCAAAAAGCCGTGAGCGCATTGCAGGAAGGCAATCGCGTGCTGCGCGAAGAAATCGACCGTAACGTCCAGTAATCCTCAAAGGAGTTAACCATGCAAACCTACCGATATTTAACGGCCCTAATGGCGGCCGCGATTGTTTCCGGCTGCGCCACGGAGCCCAACGTATCGTTGGTCGATGCGCATAACAGTTACAACAACGCCCGCATCAATTCCGAAGTGGGTACCTTGGCGGAACTGGAAATGAAACAGGCCGGCGATACGCTGAAAAAAGCCGATCGCGCCTACGAAGAGGATGAGGACGACGAATCTGTCAACCATCTGGCTTATGTTGCCACTCAACAAGTGGCTATTGCTCGGGCCACCGCCAAGCGCAAAACAGCCGAGGCCGCCGTGAATAACGCCGAGGGCAGCCGCAATCAAGTGCGTCTCGATGCCAGAACCGCCGAAGCGGATGCGGCTAAACGGCAAGCGGCCTTGAGCCAACAAACCGTGGAGAGGCAAGCGGCCGAACTGGTCATGGCCGGCGCGAATAGCGAACGTGACGAGGCCTTGATCGCCCAACAGAATATTTTGATCAACGAATTGAACGCCAAGAAAACCGCTCGCGGTTTGGTGATTACCCTCGGCGATGTGTTGTTCCGCACCGGTAAAGCCGGCTTGCAAACCGGCGGCCTGCGCAATGTCGACAAACTGGCTGATTTTCTAACCCAATATCCCGGCTACAAGGTATTGGTTGAAGGCTATACCGACAGTCGCGGCAGCGACGCGTATAACCAGGAACTGTCCGACCGCCGCGCTTATGCGGTACGCACGGCCTTGGTGGATGGCGGAGTCAGCAGCGACCGGGTCAAAACCCGTGGCTACGGCGAGGAATATCCGGTGGCCGATAACGATACCGCCGCCAGTCGCCAATTGAATCGGCGGGTAGAAGTCATCCTGTCCGATGAACACGGCAATATAGCGACACGCTAGTCGGCTTATGTTTTTACCCGGCTACGGATTGCGGGCGAGGAGGAGCCTTTTTATGAAATTAAAGTTAATCATACCCTGGATGATGCTGAGTTTTTGGGTGTTTGCCCAAGAGGCTTCGATCATGCCGCAAACGCAGGGCGATGTGAGTTTTATCAGCGGCGGCGTGGGGAGTGATGAACGGGAGCGGCTGCAAGCCATCGGTACCGACTATAACTTGAGACTGATATTTTCGACGCAGGGTTCGGGCGATTATCTGAGTGGCGTCAATGTCACCATCAAGGATGCGGGCGGTAAAATTGTCCTGGAAACCGTAACCGACGGCCCCATGCTGTTCGTCAAACTCAAGCCCGGCCGCTACGGCGTTAGCGTCGATTATCAAGCACGCCTCATGCATAAAACCGTCACGGTAAACGATAGCACCCGCGCGCCGTTGGCGTTTGCGTGGCCGGAACGCCGATAATCGCCCTTATGTGCGCCAGCGTACCGACGCCGCTTATGGGCGGCGTTATACTGTCATTAGCGATTTCAAGCAAGCGCGTGTAACTTGCCAGCTGTGCGCGCCGGAGCCATAAAGCCCGGCTAATATCCTCTTTACGCCCATCATCAACGAGACATCCATGAAAACCAAAAACGAATACATCGAAATATTGGCAACCCAACTGCGAGAATGGAGTGCCGAGATCGACCAGTTAACCGAGAAAACCGAGAAAGCGGCGGCGCTGGTAAAACTGAATTATGTGGAAGAGCTGAATGCCTTACACGCCAAGCAGCAAGTCGCCCAAGCAAAACTGGCGGAGTTGGAGGAATCCGGCCACGAGGGCTGGGAAGCTTTGAAAGACACCGCCGACAAGGTTTGGGACGATCTTAAAACCGGTCTGGCCGAGGTTGCCGCCAAATTAAAGTAACAGCGATTCGGCTTTTAATCGCCTAACGACCGCAACGCTATTTCAGGACGAATCGAGATGAAGACAAAAGCAAAGGCTTACCTCGTGGGCGGCGGTATCGGGTCGCTGGCCGCGGCGGCCTTCGTGATTCGCGACGCCGGCATACCCGGAGAAAATATTTTCATCCTGGAAGCGGCGCCGAATTTGGGCGGCAGTCTGGACGGCGCCGGCGATCCCAATTTGGGGTTTCGATGCGCGGCGGCCGGATGTTGACCACCGACAATTACGAATGCACCTGGGATTTGTATAAATCGATACCCTCGGTCGAGCACGAAGGCAAGTCGGTGTTCGAGGAAACCGTTGAATTCAACGCACGGCACAAGTCGCATTCGCTGGCCAGACTGGTGGATAGCCGCCGGGCCAAGGTGCCGGTGACGTCGATGGGTTTTTCGATGCGGACCGCATCGAATTGCTGAAACTGAGCCAGACCGACGAAGCTACGTTGGCCGCGACCTGCATCACCGACTGGCTGTCGCCGGCGTTTTTTAAAACCGAATTCTGGTACATGTGATCCACCACTTTCGCCTTTCAGCCCCGGCATAGCGCGGCGGAGTTCAGGCGCTATCTGCATCGCTTCATGCTGGAGTTTTCCCGTATCGAAACCCTGGCCGGCGTCAGGACGTATGCTTCGAGCAGGTGTGTGCGATAGCGTACAGACTCTGTCGGGACTTGCCATTAAGCTTTGGCTTCGTCCATTTGAGGAGGTTATGCCATGAATTTAGCTATCGAACCGTTACTGGCTCTGGTGATAGGCGTCTTAATCCTGCTGATACCCCGGTTCTTAAATTATTTCGTGGCGGTTTATTTGATCGTCGTGGGCATTTTGGGGCTTATTCACCGCTAAAGAGCTAACTGCCCTAAAACCAACACGACGAAGTTTTGGGATCGTTCTTATTCTATTTGTTTTCACTGGAGGCTTACCATGTCGCTTGGCACCATTTTGCTGGTCGTTCTTATTCTGATGCTATTGGGCGTTATTCCGGTATGGCCGCATAGCCGTGCCTGGGGCTATGGGCCCAGCGGCAGCCTGGGATTGGTACTGACCGTTTTATTGATTTTACTGTTGTTGGGCAAGATTTAGCCCCCCCTTTTTTCGGCATGGCTGAGCCCGATTGCATTCGGGCCAACACATGCCTTGCGCGCCATGACGTCTTCAATTCCGGAACCAAAACCTGGACGCCGAAAATGTATATGCGATAGACCAATTTAGATTCGGAGAATCAAGCCATGGCCAAGCGGCGAGAACAAAGACGGCATGCGAGAAGCGAACATCCGGGCGGCGAAGAAACGCCGATTCGTTTCGAGGTGTTCAACACCGAGCGTCTGGAACAGCATGCGGTAAGCTTGGCGAGGGCGCAAAAAGTCACTAGCCTTAAGCAAGGACGTAAACTGATTCCGCGGGTACGCGAGAATGCCCTGGTCTTACTCGAGGCTTACAAATCCGTAGCCAGGGAAGTGCGCGAGCAACACGCCATCACGCCGGCGGCCGAGTGGCTGCTGGACAATTTTCACGTCATCGAAGAGCAGTTCAGCGACATTCATGCCGATCTACCGGAAAGCTATGCGCGCGAGCTGCCGAAACTGGCCGAAGGCGTGCTGGCCGGTTATCCGCGGGTCTACGGCATCGCCTGGGCATTGGTGGCGCACACCGACAGCCGCTTCGCGCCGGATTTGCTTAGTCTGTTCGTTAACGCCTACCAAGGCGTCGAGCCGCTCAGGCTCGGCGAATTGTGGGCGATACCGATCACCTTGCGGGTTTTGTTGGTCGAGAACCTGCGCCGCCTGGCCGTCAGCATCATGCGCTCGCAAAACGGCCGCCGCTTGGCCGACGAGTTCGTCGATAGAGTGGAAAGCATCATCGCCCACAGCGACAGGCCGGACCCGCCGATTCCCTTGGGTGAACTGCCGGCCGAGCCGTTGCGGCAGGCGTTTGCCGTACAGCTTTTACAGCGCTCGCACGATCCCCATCCCGCGGTATCGATTTCTCTGGATTTTCTCAATGACTGGCTCAAAGAGCAAAACCGCAGTCTCGACGACATCGTGCATAGCGAGCATGCGGCGCAAATCGCCGATAATCTGACGGTCCGCAACATCATTACCAGCATGCGTGCCATTTCCGCCTTCGATTGGCCCGATTTTGTCGAAGAGGCCAGTTTGGTGGATGTTTGTCTGCGCAGCCATCGGGGTTACGCCGCGATGGATTTTTTGACCCGCGACCGTTACCGCCACGCGGTCGAAGAACTGGCCAAACGTTCGCCGCGTTCGGAGGTGGACATCGCGCGGCTGGTGATGGACAAGATTCATGAGGCGGCGTCGCAAGGCGCTGCCGACGAACGCCGGCTGGAGCCCGGCTATTATCTGATCGGTGCCGGGCGCTACGGATTCGAAACCGACGTCGAATATCGGTCAACGCTTAGACGGCGCCTGTTGCGCGCTTATGTCAGCCACGCCGGCTCGGCCTATATCGGCAGTCTGGCGTTATTGGCCCTGCTGTTGCTGGCGCTGCCGTTGAGCGCGGCAATGGCCGCCGGATTGACCTACTGGTCGCTGTGTATATTGGCCTCGGTTTTTGCGTTTCCGGCCTCGGATATTGCCGTCGGCGTGATGAATCAGCTCATCGTTGCCGGCCTGCCGCCCTCCCATATGCCGAGATTAGAGCTAAAAGACGGCATTCCGGTCGAATTGAGCACCTTTGTGGTGGTTCCGACGCTGTTTGCCAGCGAAGCGGGCGTCCGGCAGCAAATCGAGCAGATGGAAATTCGTTATCTGGCCAATCCAGTAGGCGAAGTGCGGTTTGCGTTGTTGTCGGATTGGACGGATGCCGAACAGGAACATCAGGCCGGCGACGAAAGGCTATTGAGCGTCGCCATGGGTGGAATAGAGGCATTGAATGCCAAATACGGTTCGCAACGTTTCTTTGTGTTTCACCGCAAGCGCTTGTGGAATGCCGGCGAAGGCAAGTGGATGGGCTGGGAGCGCAAGCGCGGCAAGTTGCAAGAGTTTAACCGCCTGCTGCGCGGAGCTACCGACACCTCGTTCCTGCCGATAGCCGGCCGGCCTGCCGTTGCACCGGCAGGCGTTTGTTATGTGATTACCCTGGATGCCGACACCAAGCTGCCGATGGGTGTCGTTACCCAATTGGTCGGTGTGGCCGCCCATCCGCTCAACCGGCCGGTATTCGATCCCGTCAGCCGGACTATCGTGGATGGTTACGGCATTTTGCAGCCGAGGGTGACGCCGACCTTGCCGCAACGCCAGGAGCATTCGCTGTTTCACCGGATCTTTGCCGGCGCTTCCGGTACCGACGCCTACTCCAGCTCGGTATCCGAGCTGTATCAGGATCTGTTCGCGCTGGGCACCTATAGCGGCAAGGGCTTGTACCATGTCGATAGTTTCGAAGCGGCATTGGCCGGCAGGGTACCGGACAATACCCAACTCAGCCACGATTTATTCGAGAGCGTTTATGTCCGTTGCGGTTTGGTCAGCGACATCGAGTTTTTCGAGGAATTTCCGTCCCACACCGAAGTGGCGGCATCGCGGCAGCATCGCTGGGTGCGGGGCGATTGGCAACTCATCCCCTGGATTTTCGGCGCGTCCGGCCGGGGCATGCCGCTGATAGGCCGCTGGAAGATGCTGGATAATCTGCGCCGCTCGCTGTCGGCGCCGGCAGCCTTTTCGGCGCTGGTGGCGAGTTGGGCTATTCCGGCCGCGCCGTTATGGCCGTTGGTCGGCTTTGTGCTGGTTGCCTTGGCTTTTCCGGCCATTTTAGCGCTGGCCGGTGGTTTTAGCGTGCCCCGGCGCGGCATTTCGCTGACCACGCACCTGCGCGGGGCCGCCGAAAACCTGCTTTGGGCTTGCGGCAACAGTCTGGTGGCGCTGACCTTGCTGGCGCAGCAAGCTTGGTCGATGACCGATGCCATCGTAACCACGCTGGTGCGCTTGTTTATCACTCGCCGCAAATTGCTGAAGTGGGTGACGGCCTTGCAGGCGAAAGCCGGGGCAGGGCATGCGCTGAAAAATTTGATTCGGCCGCTAAGTCATTCGTCCACGGTGGTGATGGGGGCCGCGGCCCTGGTGTTGCTGTGCAATCCGGCCGCCATCCAATATGCCGCGCCCTTTCTGTTGTTGTGGTGGTTGGCGCCCGTGGTCGCTCGGGCCTTGAGTCTGCCGCCCAGGCTGGATAAAGCCGAAAGCCTGTCGGCTGAGGATAGCGCGCAACTACGCCTTTACGGCAGACGGGTCTGGCGCTTTTTCACCGCTTTCGTCACGGCGGAGGAACATTATCTGCCGCCGGATAATTTTCAGGAAGATCCGCAACCGGTGGTAGCGCACCGCAGTTCGCCGACCAATTTCGGGCTTTATTTGTTGTCCGTCGTCGCGGCGCGGGACTTCGGTTGGTTGGGTTTGCAGGATACCGTCGAGCGGCTGGAAGCAACCTTGGCGACACTGTCCGCCCTGCCGCGCTTGCATGGGCATTTTTACAACTGGTACGACACCCGGGATTTGCACATACTGGAACCCCGTTACGTGTCGACCGTCGACAGCGGCAACCTGGCCGGACATCTGTTGACTTTGGCGCAAGCCTGCCGGGAAATGCGGGAGCGGCCGCTGAATTTTACCGCCGCGTTGGCCGGAACGGCCGACACTCATCGCTTGCTGTCGAACGCGTTGAGCCTTATCGGCAGCGAACCGCGCACCCTGACGGTGACCTTGACCGAACTACGCCAAAAAAACGCGGCGCTTGGCGAACTTCTGGCCAACCGTCCCGCCGATGCGGCCGCATGGAGCCGTCTGTGGCAGCAGCTCAGCGTTTGCGCCGGCGTGCTTTTCGATCTTGCCAATGCTTATGCCGCCGAACGTGGCGATAGCCATGACAACGAGGTGCTGGCTTGGGCCGGTCTGTTGTGCGAAGACATTCGCTCGCATGCCAAGGATGTCGGCAGTCTGATGCCGTGGCTGCATTTCCCCATCGGCGCTCGCTCAAGGGAGCCTTCGGAAATGACGCCGGCCGTGTTTGCGCAATTAAAACAACAGCTAACCATGGCAACCCCGTTGTGCGACCTTGCCGCCGGTTATAGGGCGTGCGCCGATTTAATGCGGTCGTCGACAGGCGAGATGACGGCTGCCGATCTGAACGCATCGGCCGTTCTCTTATGTAGAGCCGGAGAATTGGCTACGGCCTTGAGCGATCGTCTGGACAATATGGCCGCGCAGCTGGAAAGCCTGTTCCGGGATATGGATTTTCGCTTTCTTTACGATACCGGCCGCCACATGTTCGCCATCGGTTACCGGGTGGCGGAAGGTGTTATCGATCCGAGTTATTACGATTTGCTGGCGTCGGAGGCACGCTTGTCCAGTTTTATCGCCATCGCCAAGCGCGACGTGCCCAGTACGCACTGGTTTCATCTCGGCCGCAGGGTGACCCGCGCCGCGCATGGCACCGTGTTGCTGTCCTGGTCGGGGTCGATGTTCGAATATCTGATGCCGTCGCTGGTGACCTTTACCCCGCGTTATAGTCTGATCGACCAGACCTGCCGCTTGGTCGTCAAACGGCAGATCGAGTACGGCCGGGCGCGCGGCGTGCCCTGGGGCGTGTCCGAATCCGCCTTCAACGGCCGCGATTTAAGCATGACTTATCAATACTCCGCCTTTGGGGTGCCCGGCCTGGGTATGAAACGCGGCTTGGGCGAGGAATTGGTAATCGCCCCTTACGCCACGGCCTTGGCGGCCATGTATTTGCCGCATGCCGCGGTGGAAAACTTCGCCAGCCTGGAACGCCAAGGCGCGCTGGGACGTTTCGGTTTCTTCGAGGCCCTGGATTTCACGCCGATCCGCTTGGCGGAAGGGCAAAAGGTGGCGATGGTGCGCTGTTATATGGCGCATCATCAGGGCATGTCCTTGGTGGCCTTCGCCAATGTGGTACATGACGGCATTATGCGGCATCGTTTTCACCGCGCGGCATTGATTCAGTCGGCGGATTTATTGCTGCAGGAACGCATTCCGCATGGCGCGGATACGGAAACCCTGCCGCTGCTGCAAGCCTTGTCGGACGTCAAGGATACCGTGCAGCCGCCGGTGCGGCGCGTGCCGACACCGATGTCGGCGGTGCCGTCCTCGCATCTGCTGGCCAACGGCCGTTATTCGGTGATGATCACCGCCGCCGGTGCCGGCTACAGCCTATGGCGAAATCTGGCGGTAACCCGTTGGCGCGAGGATGTGACACTGGATGCCTGGGGCAGTTTCCTGTACCTGCGCGATGTCGAAAACGGCGACGTCTGGTCGGCCGGTTACCAGCCGACGGCGGTCAGGCCGGAGCAGTATGACGTGGTGTTCGTCGAAGATCGCGCCCGGATTACCCGTAGCGACGGTGCCATCGTCACTACTCTGGAAATCGTGGTGTCGCCGGAAGACGACGCGGAAATCCGCCGTCTGAGCTTGACCAATAACGGCATGCGCGAGCGGGAAATCGAAGTAACCTCGTATGCCGAGATCGTGCTGGCGCCGATGCCGGCCGACATTGCCCATCCGGCTTTTTCCAATCTGTTTATTCACACCGAGTATCTGCCGCAAACACGGGCGTTGCTGGCGCATCGCCGGCAACGCGCGGCCGGCGATGCGCAACTGTGGGCGGCGCATGTGCTGGCGGATCGGCAAACCGGCGACGGTTTGCAATACGAAACCGATAGAGCCCGCTTTATCGGCCGCGGACAAAACTTGCGGGCACCGATTGCGGTGATGGATGGCCGGCCGTTGAGCAACACGGTGGGATCGGTGCTCGATCCTATCTTCAGTCTGCGCACCCGCATCAAGGTCGCCGCCGGCGCTACCGAACATTTGACTTTCACCACGCTGGTCGCCGCTTCGAGACAGGCGGCAGCGGATCTTGCCGACAAATATCACAGTGTCACGGCCTGGGAGCGGGTGTCGGCCCTGGCCTGGACCCATGCCCATGTGCAATTGCGCCACTTGCGGACCAAGCCGGACGAGGCGCAGTTGTTTCAAATGCTGGCGAATCGCTTGATCTTTGCCGATCCGTCGTTGCGGCCGGCCGGCAAATGGATGCAATTGAACACCTTAGATGTCAGCGGGCTGTGGCGCTACGGCATTTCCGGCGACAGGCCCATCGTATTGTTGCGCGTCAGCGAGCCGGAGCATCGCGGAATGGTCGATCAATTGCTGCGCGCTCATGAGTATTGGCGCATCAAAGGCCTTGCCGTCGACTTGCTGATCCTCAACGAGAAGGAAACGTCTTACGTCGAGGACTTGCAGAATTTGCTGGAAAACCTGATGCGCGAGAGTCAGGCGCGTTCGGCCGCGCAAGAACATGAAAATCCGGGAGCGGTTTTTGTGCTGCCGGCCAGCCGGCTGTCTATGGAAGAGCGGCGGTTGTTGCAAACGGCGGCGCGGGCGATGCTGGTCGGTAATCGCGGTACCTTGGCCGAGCAATTGTTGCGGCATCCGCGCCCGGAATCGGCATTTATTGCCCCGAAAGTTCTGCCTGTTCAGGAAACCGAGGCGCCTGCCTTGGCGCTGCCGGAGTTGGAATTTTTCAACGGCTTGGGCGGTTTTGCCGAGGATGGCCGCGAATATGTGATCGTGCTGGACAAGGGCCAATGGACGCCGGCGCCGTGGGTCAATGTCATCGCCAACCCGGAGTTCGGTTTCACGGTTTCCGAGTTGGGCAGCGGTTGCACCTGGTGCGGCAACAGCCGCGAGAACCAGTTGACGCCCTGGTCCAACGATCCGGTCGGCGATACGCCGGGCGAGGTGTTTTATCTGCGCGACGACGATAGCTATGAGCTATGGACGCCGACCGCGCTGCCGATCCGGGTTGAAAACGCCGCTTATCTGATCCGTCACGGCCAGGGTTATAGTAGTTTCGAGCATGCTTCGCATGGTATTCATAGCGAACTGTTGCAATTCGTCAGCCCGGACGATCCGGTCAAAATCTCATCGTTAACCTTGACCAATATCTCCGGTCGCAGCCGGCGACTGACGGTGACGGCTTATTTGGAATGGGTGCTCGGTGCCTCGCGCAACGTCACCGCGCCGCATATTATTACCGAGCAGGATCCGGAAACCGGTGCCGTGTTGGCTTATAACCCTTGGGACCGGGAATTCGGCGGCCGCATCGCCTTTGCCGATCTGGCCGGGCGCCAGAGCGGATTTACCGCCAATCGCACCGAATTCGTCGGCCGTAACGGTAGCCTGGATGCGCCGGCCGGTTTGCTAAGCCGCAAACCGCTGAAAAACCGCGCCGGTGCCGGACTCGATCCCTGCGCGGCCTTGCAAACGGCCATCGAGCTGGCGCCGAATGAGCGGATCGAGATAGTCTGTTTACTGGGGCAGGGTAAAGATAGGGCGCAGGCCGTCGAGCTGATCCAACGCTACCGCGCCACCGACGCGGCGGACACGTTCGCACTCGTGAAGCAGTCCTGGCGGCGGGTATTGGCGAAGGTGCAAGTCAAAACCCCGGACCGGGAACTGGATTTGCTGTTGAACGGCTGGCTGCTGTATCAAACCTTGAGTTGCCGGATGTGGGCGCGGGCGGCTTTTTATCAGGTCGGCGGGGCGTTTGGTTTTCGCGACCAACTGCAAGACAGCATGGCGCTGGCCGTTTCCAGACCCGATCTGGCTCGCGCGCAAATCTTGCGCGCCGCCGGGCGCCAGTTCGAAGCGGGCGATGTGCAACATTGGTGGCATCCGCCCACCGGCCGCGGCGTACGCACCCGCTTTTCCGACGATCGGGTCTGGCTGCCCTATGCGGTGGCGCATTACCTGAAAGTGAGCGGCGATAGCGAAGTGTTGGCGGAATTGTTGCCGTTTCTGGAGGGTCCGGTATTGGGCACGGAGCAGGACGACGCCTATTTCCATCCCGGCGAATCGTCGACAACAGCCACTTTATTCGAGCATTGCGCGCGGGCATTGGATCTGAGTTTGGCCACCGGCGCGCACGGTTTGCCGTTGATGGGCAGCGGCGACTGGAACGACGGCATGAATCGGGTCGGTAACAAAGGGCAGGGCGAGAGCGTGTGGCTGGCCTGGTTTCTGATTACGACCTTGACCGAATTCGCCGATGTCGCCGAGCGGTTGGGCGAAACCGGGCGCGCCGGGCGTTGGCGCGAACATGCGGCGCAACTGAAGACAGCGGTGGAAGCGGAAGGCTGGGACGGCGCCTGGTATCGGCGCGCCTATTTCGACG
>NZ_JANIBK010000130.1 GCF_024505165.1 Methylomonas rivi | reverse complement strand
AGTCTATGACTACTAACGGGCCGCATATAAAAATACAGGCTTCCCCTTTCTTTTTGCTGTCTCGTTCTGTTGAACAAAGTGACTCCGATATAAAAGAAACTGCAAAGCTTTTTGCTGATCAAATTATTCCGGCCGGCGTGGCTGTTCATTTGTGCGCCGATGTACAGGGTTATATTCCGCCGGCTGATTTGGATTCCCGTATGACTATGCGCGCTCGCCGTGTGATGCGAAACAGTGGCATACAATCGTTCGAATTCGATGCTTCTGATGCCGTCATGGTTTACGGAAAATCTCAATCTTTCACCTTTGGCAAAGCGGATAGCTTGCAGTTTGCTGCCTACGATAAAGGTAAAGCCGTGAAAGATAAGAATGAGCTTGCCTTATGGTTGCCCGTGTGGGCGCAATCTGATCAATTTGACGCTGACTATTCTGTGTGGCGTTTTGAAGCTCGATTTCATCATTCTGTAGTTGAGCAATTTGCTCGCGGTTCTGGTTTTAAGGCGCTTTCTCTGTCCGATTTAGCGCCTCATTTGTCTGGATTATGGGCTTATGCGCTGAATAATTTTCGTTTTGACGATTCGCCCACTTATATCAATCCGTTTTGGCAATGGCTTCGTGACGACCTGCATTTTTATCATGTTCAAAAGCTCGATATTAAGTATCAACGGGCTTATAAAGCGGCCATTTTAGACGGTCACCCGTCCGATAAATCGGTGTCTATTTGCTTTGGTCAGCTTTGTTCTATTTATCGTAAAAAAAAGCTGTCTATTGATCAGGCTGCCGATTGTTTGTTTTACTCCGGCCTGTGGGATTTGCTTTGTTCCATGTATCAAAAGCGCGGTAAAACGCCCGATGATGTTTTATTGGTGTTGGCCGAAAAAATAGAGTCGCCAAGGGTTCATAAATTCAAAAAGGCCGCATAATGATAAAAAAGCACGATGGTAAATGGCTGGTTGATATTCAGCCTGGTGGTCGTGGACATAGGCGTTTTAGAAAATCATTCGATACCAAGGTGGAAGCACAGCGGTATGAATTAATGATTCAATCCCGTGTGTCCGAAAATTCTGATTATTCCACTCCAAAAAAGGATTTGCGGAAGTTGTCTGAGTTCGTTCAGCTTTGGTATGACTCAACCGGTCAGTTTCTCAATTCTGGTAATGATACTTATCAGCGTTTAATTCAGGCTACTGCCAAAATGGGTAATCCTGTGATGGCTGTTTTTAAGCCTGTTTTTTTTATTGAATATCGAGGCCAACGTATTTCCGATGGGGTAAAGCCTGCCACTATTAATCGAGAATTACAGACTTTCAAAGCCGTTTTTAATGAGTTGATTCGTTCTTCTCAATTTGAGGGCAAAAATCCGTTTGTGTCTATCAGGCTAATTCGGATTTCTCAACCGAAAACGGTTTTCTTGTCGGTCGATGAAATTGCAAAGCTTTTTTCTTACTTGGCCAAGTCAGATTCTGATGCTTATCTCATTGCTTGGGTGTGCTTGGCCACCGGTGCTAGGTGGGGTGAGGCTCAAAGCCTGGTTTTGTCGGATTTGTCTAATGGTATGGTTCATTATCATGAAACAAAGTCTAAAAAGTCGCGGTCGGTGCCCGTGACTGATGATCTTTACAAGCGGCTTCACGATCGCTTGTCTAATGGTGCGTTTAGTGACGCTTACAGTACCTTTACCCGTCGTCTATATGAATCCGGTATTAATTTGCCTGAGGGTCAAAGGACGCATGTATTACGGCATACATTCGCAAGTCATTACATGATGAACGGGGGTAATATTCTTGCCCTACAAAAGATTCTAGGCCATTCCAGCCTAAACATGACCATGAAGTACAGTCACCTTGCGCCCGATTATTTGCGTGAAATTTTGAAAATTAATCCTGCGTTGACACTTTGTTGTCAGCGGTAATAAACAGGCATAAAAAAAGGACTAGGCAATTAAGCTAAGTCCTTGATTTTGATGGTGGGTCGTGTGCGATTCGAACGCACGACCATCGCATTAAAAGTGAGTTAAAATCAATAACTTACAAAACAACACAACAAACAACAACAATTAAATCAATCTGTTAGCCTGTTCCGTTGTTTGTCGCTTGTTGCTGTTTACTGCCTTTATTTACCTGCAAGTGTCCCGCTAGTGTCCCATGGGACAAAATCAAAAAGCAGGTGTTGTCCGGTTGTTTATCATTAAATCCTGAGAATGGCTATATTCACCGTGTCATTTTTTAAGTCCCAGCAAACTTAGAAAAAGAAAAAACAATATATAAGCCCCATAATTATCAATTAGTTCAATGTTTTCTTTACTTAATCTAGCAAGTTTTGATACGTAATAAACCATTTTACTACCGCTAATAGCCTCATATTTGCTAAACGTGCCTTCTTTTTTTATGATTGAATTAGTCGACATATCCACCCTAAAGTTGCTGCCAGATATGACACCATCATCAGATTCCAAATCATCACAATTAAAATCTTTGTTTGATACTACTTTACAGTTTTTTAAAGAATCATAGGAGGTTATGCTCACAACATTTTTTAACTCTTGGGAATTCTGAATCAACTTATAAGTAACCGATTGATGTTCAGGGCTAACATATAAAATTATTTTCGCCGCATTAAATAGGCAATTTTCTTTATTGCAATCAGATTTCTTTTCGTACCCATAAGTTTCGATAAGACTATCAATTTCTAAGTTACACCCTGCCAGTGCAATAAAAACAAAACACAAAATAATTTTCATTTGTTCCCTTTTTATTTACCTCGTCGAGTCAGTCTATTCAGACTTTTATTAGGTGTGATGAGGTCATATATCATCAGGCTTTCTATCCTGCCCCAAGGGTATGCCTGCAAATCCCCTGATAATCCAGCCAACACACCATGTAAAAATGTATAAGCAAGCCACCCCGCCAATAATCCAAAGTGAGCCTTCCTTGAGTTCTTTCAAACGTGCAGGCCATACCTCACCGTCAATCCAATCCTCATCAACTTTGGATAGTTTAAAATTGTCAGCAACTTTCTTTGTGTAGTCTGAAACTTCAGTGGAATATTTTTCAAACCCCCTTACTTGCATTTTATGTTCATCTGCTGCCTGCTTCGCAAATTGATAAGCAGATATTGCTCTCTCAAATTCAGCGGTTCCCTTCTTATCCTTGTTTGCTAGAATCCACTTTCCTAGTCGGTTAGAATCAGTCAAAGCCGAATCAACAAAAATTGGAATTAGTCTTTTACCATTATCAAAAACCTCCGACTTAAAACAAAACTCACCAGAAAATCTTGTTCCTTTGACGGTATCTTTCGAATAAAAAAACTCTTTCGCATCATCCGCATCGCATTCTTGCTCACTCATCCTTGTTGGCAGACTACCGGGTGAGTCCACGCGAAAATTAACATTAATGTATGGATTCCATGTAAATAAATAAATGCACCAGCCCAAAACCCATATAACCGCAATTAACTTTGTAATCCTGCGCGCACCTTCAAATATATTGATTTTCATTCTGTCCCTTCTAAGTTTTTTTCATGCGGTTTATTAGGAGTAGTTCAGTTGTAGATTAGTCATGCTGCTTATCCCTAATTATGCTTGAGCTGCTCAACACAAAAAAGTCAGAAATATCCGGCTTGTTTGCTAGATTAGCACGATGGCATTTTATATTTGTACCAGCCCTGAAAACATATCGGTATATTGCTGCACTAGCTCCACATCCGCTTTCTTTAATTCTTCCGGCTTAACATCGTTGTAAGGACAGCCAGCCATTTTCTTGATTGCCAACACATCGACTTTAAGACGGTTGCAGACTTCGACAATTGCCGATTCCAGCGCCAGCACCTTAGCTAAGAACCGCAAGGCCGGGGCTTCGGCATCGTGATTGCCTAGGTCGGCATGTTCGCAAGCCAAGAGCATCAGCGTTCGGTTTTTCCAGTACTCTATACCATATTGACCAACAAGCGCCGTTAAAGCATGTATGCGCCGTGTGTAATCTGCATGGGTGGCAATGTAATGCTTTCGCTCCACCTGTTCCATAATCGCATCAGCTTCGCTTTCATCAAACCTTGAAGCCGCTTCAATGACTAGCGCCGCTTGTTCATGTGGTGTCAGCTTCGCATATAACTTGTTTACTTGGCTCGGCCTCATGGTCTGGCCTCCAATAATTTTTCAAGACGTTGCAAGCGGTCGGCCATTTCCTGCAACTCAATCAATTTGCCTTGCTCGGCTAATGCCCTAATCAGCATCGAACCAATGTCAGGGGCAATACTGCCGTTTAGCGTGGCATTAACGACATTGCCGCCCGTTTCCGGCAAGGTTGCTCCGGTTTCGATATTGACCGGCAACGCTTGCGGCCTAAGTGGTGGGCATATCCTATCAAGCAACACTTTGGCGGCTTGTACATCGCCGCCTTTGGCTAATTCGATCAGGGTTTTAACGATTTCCGGCATATCGTTGGCTATCGACTTTCTAAGCAATGTCGCCGGGGTTTTGTCCTTGGGTCGGCCTGCCGGGTTTCCGCTTTGGCCGGGTTTAAATTTTGGCGTTGGCATAGTGTTCTATCTCTGCATGTTTCAGATATTTTTTAACCAGTCTGGTGGGGGCAGGTTGGCGAACATACGAACACTTCTATAGAAGTGTGTTCGTGTTCGTTCGCAACATAACCCCGAACAGTGTTCGTTTTTGTTCGGTTCTGTTCGTTGTTCGCTGGCATCATTCAAAAATCCGCCATGCGTAATTGTCATATTCAACCGTAACGCGTTGATTTAGAAGTTTGTCACGGCATCGCTTAAAGGCCATGCGCTTGGCATCTTCGGTATTAGCATCAACCACAATCGCCTTATAAGCCAACTCCCGCCATTGCTCGATATTGACTATCTTTTGCTGCTTGCCGCGCAAGGAATCAAAGCCGCCAAACTTCGCTTTAATCTCGGCGGTCGGTTCCACGCCATGCGCTGCTATTGCTTCGCTTAGACTGGTTAATATGGAATCGTCCCGCGCCGATAATTTCCGCTTTTTGGTGGTGGGCTTGGCTTCGCCGTCATGTTCCAAATAAACGCTAGTCAACGGTTCGCCGTCATCATCGCACCAACCCAAATCAATCGGCTTTAGGCTGAATTGCAGCGGCTTGAAGGCTTCAAAGTCTTTGGCCTTGTGGCAGCTTAGGACAATCGCGCCGCCGTCCTTGGTGGCTGAAAATTCGCCGTCCATCGCTGCTCGAATCGAACTACTGCCCCGACTGCGGTCTTTCTGCCCGTGGCCGCTGTGGTGTACAACCAGAACCGCCACGCCTATGGGTTTAAAGAAGCCGTCCAGGTTGGCAACAAACCGGCCTATGTCTTGGCTGCTGTTTTCGTCGCCGTCCATATTGCGGTGTAGTGTGTCGATTATGACAAGGCCCGGATTCGGGCAAGTTGCTTTAATGGTGTCAGCTATCCATTGAGCGTTTGTCGCATCAATCAGGTTTGCCGGTCGTTGGCTAATAAATAACCGTGCTGGCGCTTGCATCTGATATTTTGACTCTAGCGCCTTGAGCCGTCGCCCCATCCCTGCATGACCTTCGCCAGCCACGACAACGACATCAACCGGCTTGGTGCGCCAGCCGTGCCAGTCGATACCCACCGCCATGCAAAAGGCCCAATCCAAGGCAAACAAAGATTTGCCCGCGCCCGGTTCGCCGAATAACAGATTAAGGCTTCCGCGTTCGATGATGTTTTCGACTAGCCAATCAATAGTAATGGGCTTGCCGGTCAATTCATGCGCCCGGATTAGCGGGAACGGCTGCCATTCTGGTTTGTCCCTTGGCTCTGTCTGCCCTTGCTTATTGCTTGCGCTCTGCATCGATTCCGGCGCGTTTTTAGCGCGTTCCTGCATGTATAGCCGCTGGTTATGCTTTGAAATGTCAGGATTCCAGTTAAGCGCCTTGGCAACATCGCCGCCGCATTCCAGCAACCGAAAACAATCAAAGGAATCGTGTGCAAATCCATCGTTCAACACGTCGCCGCCATGCGAATAAATGCGCTCGATACCGTCCGCACAATTCCGCATAATTGCCACGCCCGGTGCTTTGCTTTCGCTCCCCGGCCTGATGAATCTATCCCGGCCCTTGGGTTTGTACCCGTTGCGGGTCAGAATCTCAGCCACACTAAAAGACTGGTTAAACTCTTGGATAGGGTCACGCCTGCCCGGTAGCTGTTCGCCTTGCTGTGGCTTCTGTGGTGCGATTTTGGGCGGCTCTTGCTCAATACCCAAGGCGGTATCGAAGCAAGGCTTCCAATCGTCCCAGTGTTCCAGCATATCCAGTAGAACCGCTGGCGCTTTCGGTATCGCCGCCGGATTGCCGATAAACCGATAAGCGCCGCCTTCCGGGTGCTGCCCAATAATCACATCTTGGCAATTGCCGGAACGCAATTCAAAAACCGTCTTGTTACCGTGCTTAAGTTGCCGCAACTGTGCGCCAGCAAAGCCAACCGGCAGGGTAAACAACAACTTCCCCCGGTTCGCTTTCGGGCTTTTCACTTCGGCGCGTTGTTCGCTCTCTAACCAGTCTAAAAGCTGGGTGTCGGTCAATTCCTCGAATACCTTACGCGCCACCTCCACATCATCCAAATCAAGCGCCAGCGTATTTGATGCGCCATGATGCAAGCCAAAATTAAAGCCTTTGCCGCATTTCAAAAGGTCGTCAATGTTTGAAGTATGTCCGTTCGGATTGTCAGCGGTTCTAGGCATATTCCAACCCTTGGCAACTACTGCCTTGGTCGGCTTACCGCTTTTTGGTGGGATTGGCACAATCGCCAACCCCGCGCCGGTGAATGGCGCAAGGTCAGTGTTTGTCATTTATGCCACCCCTAGCGCCTGCTCTAACCAAACGGCAAGCCTGATAAATTCGGCCTTTACGCGCCGTGCTGATTCGGTAAAATGATTGCGCAATTGTTTTATTTTGGCCGCTTCTCGGTGGTATCCGGTGGCGGCTTTTCTTTGTCTGTTCACTTCTCCCCCTTCGCCTCGAACCGTTTAACAGCCTTGATAAAGTTATCGAAACGCTCCCCCATTTCAGCCCTTACACTCATTAAAAATTCAGGGTCTAAGCTGTAGCGGGCATAGGTGGCATTTCTGCCGGTAGGGTCTTTGGTCGGTGCGGTTTCTTCGGTGGATTCAATCGGCCAGCCGTGGCGGTTGCGTAACTGTTCGATATAACTTGAAAGCCGATAACTTGCCGTTTCGTTTTGATAGTCGCGGTGGGTGAATTTGCGCCCCAACATGAGCCGCATTAATGCGCGGCCTGTCAGCGTGTCCGTTCTGGGTAGTTTTGGGGCTTTCATTATTTACCCCCTTGGTTTTGTTCATCGACGATGCGAAAAAATTCACGCTCATCGACCAAAACACGACGGCCAACGGTTTTGAACGCGGTTTTAAAACCATTGGTTTCTTGATGAAACCGTAGATGCCTCAGCCCCCCAAGTGGTGGCCATGAATGATGTTTATTCCAATCGGGGACGGGAATTAAACGGCTTGCGGTTTGGTTGGTGTGCGTTGCTGTAACGGTCATACATTGCCTCATAAATTCAGGTTTAGTGAATCGCCGCTAGCTGTTGTGCGTTGCGGCTTGGGCAATTTGTAAGGGCTGATTTTTCCGTCTTAGCTAAAACGGAAAGACGGAAGGTGATACGGAAACTTACACGGAAGTTTTGCTATTTTTAGCTATTGACAGCTTTTTGCTTTATCTCCTTTTTGAATTTGCTTACCATCGTTTGAATGTTTTTCTTTGTCATTTTGTTGCTGGCGCTCCCGGTATTCCATCGAATGCCAGCGCCTTTAGGCCCGGTTGTGTAATGCTCTCTAATCGGGCTACCTTGTTGGTTAACGTGGTTTTTCAACGCATTAAAGAAAGGCGTTCCGTTTGGTTGGCCTTCCTTTTCCCATGTTTCCCGAAACCATTTTGTTAAATCACGTTCGTTATCGCCTTGTTTCTTTCCTTCTTCACTTCCAACTGCTTCGGCTTTCGGCTCTGGTGTTTTATGGATATTTTGCCAAAACGCTTGCCAGTTGGCCGGGGAATCAATAAAAATCCTTTGTCCTGCTTGTGTTATTTCTTTTCCAATCGTGCCCAATTCCAAAGAGTCGGTGAAATATTTAACCGAATCGGGGAAATGTGAGCGTACTTGTTCGGTGCTTAATTGATAAACCGGCTTGTAACCCTGCAAAATATAAATAGCATCAACCCAAGACCACGCCGCCCGATTGCTGTAATTTTGCTTATCTTCGTCAGTTAGCGGTTCAAGCGGCTGAATATCTCCGCACCATGTAACGCATTGCTGCTTTTCGAGATTATCTAGCCAATCATGGAGGGGTTCAGGCAAATCCCAATCGTTCGACCTAGCCAAATTGAAAAAGGATAACGGGTTAATGTTTTTATATTCAACCGAACCGTTGTTATTCACCTTTCTGGCTTTTAGCTCGCTGCTCTTAAACCATTGCACGGCTTCCGCTCGTCGTTCCCGATAATCATCCATGCTTAAATCTTTCCACCAATCCGTATTAATATCGCTAGCGTTTGGATTCTCACCCATTGCCAATAGCAGGCAATCATCAAGGGTAATTTGTTCTCGGGTTAGCCAATCATTCCAGTTAATGTCATTCATCACACGCCCCCGAAAATCTTGGCGTTCATGCTGGCAACCACATTGCTTACATGGCCGTCTGATAGATGGGCGTAACGCTTAACCATGGCTAAGGTTTTGTGTCCTAGAACTTCGGCAATTTCAGCCAAACTAGCGCCGTTCATGGCTAAATAAGACGCGGTGCAATGTCTAAGGTCATGCCAATGAAAATCTTTAATTTCTGCCGCTGCAAGGGCGTTTTCAAAAGGCTTGCGTAAATCTATCGGCTTGTCGGCGTGGACATTGCCGGGAAATAGCATATCGGTATCGAGCCGCCTTACCTTGGCATGCTCTCGCAATAGTTCCAGCCCATGACCGGCCAAAGGAACCCGCCGCCGTTCGCCGTTTTTGGTTTCGTGCAGAATAATGAACCCGTCTTTAAGGTTTACGTTCTGCCATTTAAGGCCCATCAATTCACCTTGCCGCATACCTGTAGACAGCGCCAGAATGATGCACAGATAAAGCTGTTTGTTGGTGGATTGCTGGCAGGCGGTTAACAGCTTTTGCCGTTCGTCATCATCTAGGAACCGAACACGACCGCGCGGCAATTTCGGGCTTTTCACTTTCTTGACCGGGTTATCCTCCAACCATCCCCAATCATTAACCGCCACAGTGAAAGCGTGGGAAAGATTTTTAATGTACTTGTCCACCGTGGCCGCGCTTTGGGTCATTTTGGCTTTATGCTCGGTTATCGCCGCTGGTGTCACATCTGCAAGCGAGCAATGGCCGATAGCTTGCCGCCACCATTCCAATTTGCTTTTGCGTTCTTTCTGCTCTTTTTCGTTGTAGTGGGGTAGGACTTCGGAATAGTAGCGCGTTAGCATGTCGCCAATGCTGTGCTTTTTGGCTTCGGCGGTTTTGAAGTGCCGGCCTTCACGGATGGCTGATTCTGTAGCCGCTGCCCATTTCTTGGCATCGGTCAGCCGGTCGAAGGTGGCGGATTGTGCCGGGTAGCCCTTTAGCCGGACTTTAACCCGGTAGGATTTTTCGCCGCTGTCGGTGGTGCGTGTTTCGATGGTTGCCATTGTGTCCCCTTGGGGCAATGGCCGGTATAATTTGCGGTAGCCATTGCTTAACCCGTTCTGTTAAGTGGTGGTTAGGGCTTGGCGGTGTTGGTAGCACTTCCAGGCCCGTTTTTTTGCTTCGATGAAATACTACAACAAAGCACAAAAAATCACAATACCGCATTTGTTATGCGGCGCTCTATTGTCCTAATGCCATTAAAATAAAGGACTCGTCTGTTGTGTTACAAAAAATGGGACACTCAAGGGGCAGTTAAAAATAAAAAGCGCCCTGTTTGGCTGTTTTTTAGCTGGTCTAGGTGGATAGGCTGATGATTGAATTTAGCGGTTTTAGCTGGTGCGAAGTAGGCGGCTTTTTAGGTTAAAATCCGGTCTACTGTGTTGTGATTTGTTGTTGATTGTTATAGCGAAGTGTCCCGCCAGTGTCCCAAAAAATCGACAGGCATAAAAAAAGCCGTTTGGCTTTTGGCCTAACAGCTTGATTTTACTATCGAATTGATGGTGGGTCGTGTGCGATTCGAACGCACGACCATCGCATTAAAAGTGCCTTGTAATACCCTTTAACCAACCATAACCATACTAAAAACAATCACTTACAAAAATAATCGGTCTGGTTAAGTCTGGTTTTGGTTGGTCTGGATGGAAAGAAAGTGGAAAGTTAACCCGCTAACTCTCTTAATACCTCGGGATGCCGTTTTGCTACTTTTAAAAGTGTCCTGGCTGCTTTCGATGGGGTTCTTCTGCCTTGTTCCCAGTCCTGTAATGTTCTAACGGATACACCCATTAAATCGGCGAACAGGTTTTGAGATAGGCCTGTTGTATTTCGTGCTTCTGTAATTTCCGAAACGGCTATAATGTTTTCCCTGGCCGGCTTATTGGCTTTCATATCTTTAACGGAAGCCAGTAAATCCGCTTGAAATTGCATCATCTCTTTATTCACTTTCCACCTCTCTTTTTAACTTGGCCAGAAAATCGGCCGGTAAATTATCGAATTTAGCTTTTGTGTAAACGATTAATAGCCATATACGGCCATCGTTGCTATTGAAGTAAATGATCCGGGTTCCGCCTCGTTTGCCTTTGCCTGATCGGTTCCACCTTACCTTTCTGCATCCGCCTGAACCGGGTATCACGTCGCCGGCCAATGGATTGGCGGCTATCCAATTAATGAACAATGATTTTTCTTCATCCGTCCAGATTGAAGCGGCGTAACGTATGAATATTTCGGTTTCGCAAACTGTTTTCATGTGGGCATTATACGGCAATGCCGTATATTTTCAAGCGGTTTTATTCGCAGTGTTGTTGCCAAACGCCGTTTATCTTTGCTGGTTTGCATTGTGCTTGTTGGTCTATCTTGGGCAAACCTATTTCGCTTGAATGGATGCCTTTTCTTTTGTTGGCTAAATCATTAAATGGTTTTAATGTTGTTTCTGATAAGCTTTTCATAGCTTCTTTTTCTATTTTTAAACTTTTTTCTAGCATTTTTAAATTTCTTTCTTCTATTTTTTCGTTTTCTTGTTCTATTCTTTTTGTTTCTTTTTCTAATTCTTTGGCTAATTCTTTTGCTTGTATGCTAATTACTTTTTCTATAATTAGAAACAAAATAAATCCTCCTATTATTATTCCGCCTGCTATTTCTAAAAATAGATGATGTTCTTTATCTTTTATTTTTTTATTTTTTCTATATGAATTTTCT
>NZ_JANIBK010000129.1 GCF_024505165.1 Methylomonas rivi | reverse complement strand
CGCCGGCATCAGCGTCAACGGCGGGTAACCGGCGCTCGCGGGCGCATGGGAAAGCAAGGGCCACAAACGTTGGCAGCGGGCCGCGCGATCGTCCCGCACACAAACGATCAACCCGAATTCCGCCGGATCGTCCAACCTTAACGCCGCAACCGCGTCCAATATGCGATCGATAGCCGTCGAGGCGTCCAGGCCGCTCTCGGCACCGGGAATACCGATCAAATTGTCTCCCGCCAGCAAACCCCGCAAGCGCTCGCCGACCAGAATGGTTGGATTACCCTGTTGCGCTTGCTGGCGCCAGACCCGTATCACATCCTCATTGAAACTACCGCAAAAACCGCGCGCCGAACCCAAGACCACCCAAATGTCGTTCAGGCGGTTTTGGGCCGTAAGCGGAGACACGGCCGCTGCCGGCAAATAGGCGGCCAAGTCCTGCACAGCCAGCACCAACGTATCCATGACTTGCTGTTGAGCGGTCTCGTGCCTGCCTATCCGTTTCAGCTCCGCCAAGGCAAAGCTGCGCATCGCGCCTAAAATCCCATTCAGTTCGTCATATAGTGCCAGCTTGGCTTCGATGTCTTGGCGTTGGCTCATTTCAGCTCGGCCAGTCGCTCGCGCAATACCGCCAGCCATTGCGGCTTGGGAGAATTCAAGTTCAGCGGACTATCGGCCAGCGCTTGCGGCAATTTGTTCAAAATGGCATTCACAGCCACCGGCGCAATCTCCGCCAACAAGCCTTCACTGTAGGCCAACAGCCAGCCCAGATGCGCCTGTTCCGGCCAGGGCTCCAGCCTGTCCTGCTTTAATGCTTCCCGTAACAGGCGGCCGCGCCGCAGCTTTTCTTCCACCCCAGCTTCCAGACGGGTGCCGAAGCGGGCAAACAACTCCAGCTCCAGAAACTGCAGATAATCCAGCCGAATACGTGCGGAGGCGGCTTTAATGGCGGCATGTTGGGCTTTGCCGCCGATCCTCGACACCGAGCGGCCGATGTCGATGGCCGGCAGCATGCCGGCGGCGAACAATTTGCTATCGAAATAAATCTGTCCGTCGGTTATTGAAATCAGGTTGGTCGGAATATAGGCCGACAATTCGCCCTGGCGGGTTTCGATTATCGGCAAGGCCGTCATGCTGCCGCCGCCGCTGGCGCTGGATAGTACCGTTGAGCGTTCCAATAACCGCGAATGCAAATAAAAAATATCCCCCGGATAGGCTTCGCGGCCCGGCGGGCGCTGCAGCAACAACGACAACTCCCGGTAGGATTGGGCGTGCCGGGTCAAATCGTCGTAAACCACCAAGGTATCCCGGCCCATGCGCATCCAGTGTTCGGCAACCGCGCAACCGGAAAACGGCGCCAGATAGCGAAACCCCGGCAGAGCGTTGGCTTCCGCCACCACCACTACCGTATGCTCCAGGGCGCCGGTTTGCCGCAGAGTTTCGATCACGCCGGCAATCGAGGCCCGGGTTTGCCCTATCATCACCATCACGCACAAAATATCCCGGCCGCGCTGATTGATCACCGCATCCAGCGCCAGCGAACTTTTACCGAGCCCATCGTCGCCGATGATCAACTGCCGCTGGCCCTTGCCGATCGGAATCAGGGCATCGACGATCTTGCTGCCGGTGTAGAGCGGCTGATTGACGAAGTCCCGCTCAAGAATGCTGGGCGCCGCCGCTTCCAACGGCGCGTAATGCCGGTAGTCCGGCGCCGGCAGACCATCCAGCGGCTTGCCCAGGGGATCGACCAACCGACCCAACAAGACTTCGCCCACGCCCACTTCCAGCCTGCGGCCGATATGCTGGGCCGACATGCCGGCGGTCAGGTCGTGGCTTTGCGACAATAAAATCGCCCCCAGCATATCCTTGCCCAATTGAAATACCAGTCCGCTGCTGCCGTCGTCGAAACCGATCAATTCGTCCAGTTGCGCCGACGGCAAGCCACGCACCCAGACGATGCCGTCGCCAATGCCGGCCACGCAGCCGCGCTCGGACAAACGCAGTTCGAACCGATAGGCGGCGGGAATGTTACTCATGCCGATTCCGGCGGCGGAAAAACGCCAGCTCGTCCAACAGATTGGCATGCAGCTGGCATTCGCCCACTACCACCCGAATGCCGGCGATCAGGCCGGCGTCTTCGGCGAAGCTCGGCGTCAAAAGCCGTCCCGCCGCGGTAGCGAGCGCTTGGCTTATGCTGTCTTGCTTGGCCGCATCCAGGGCATGGGCGGCACGTACTTCCACCAGCGACTCCGGAATCAAAGCCTGCCCGGCTTTACGTAGCGTGGCGAGTTCGCTATCGCTCAATGCGGCCAGATCAGCCAAAAACATCTCCACGATAGCCTCAGTCAAGGCCGGCGACGCCAATCTGACCAACATTTGCGCCGCTTGCCGGTAGGCTTCGGCGGCGGCCTCGCGGATCAAGGCCGTCTCGTGCGCCGCGATAACGGCACTATCGCGAACCTGCTTTTTTGCCGCTTCATCGAGCAGCGATTTTCTCAATTCATCCAACGCCTTGCCGCGCGTCTGTTGCAATTCGGCTTCCAATTGATGGCGGTTGGCTTCATATTCCTTGGCCCACTCGGCCAAGCGGGTTTCATACTGCAAACGCAAGGCCTCGGCTTCGTTGCGTAATTGTTCGGCGCGGGCGGTTTCCTGCTTGATGCGCTGTTGCCGAGCGTCAAGGCTGGCCATGACCGGTTTATACAAAAACCGTTGCAGTATCCACAGCAACACCAAAAAATTGATAATTTCCAGGATGAATGTGGTCCAGTCCAGTTGCATGGCGATATTCCCATTTGCGATAAAAAAACCGGCTCCCAACTAGCCATGGGCGCTTCAATCTTACACTTAGTAGGTTGGATGCAGCGAAGCGGCATCCGGGATTAAAGGGGCATACACCCCGGATGGCATCCAGACGACTTTTTACTTGCCGGCATTACCTAAAAAATACTCCAACAACGGATTTCTGAACAACACGATCAAGGCAATCACCAGACAGTAAATCGCCAGCGATTCGATCATGGCCAAACCGATGAACAAAGTGCGGGTGATGGTTTTTTCCGCTTCCGGTTGCCGGGCCAGGGCTTCCAGCGCGCCGGCAATTGCCCGCCCCATGGCGACGGCCGGCAACATGGTGCCTAGGGCAATCACCAGTCCGGCCACGCCGGTGGAAATCATGCTGAATAAATGCAGCTCGTTCATAAATTTTCCTCGCGATTAGAAGAGTCCGGCTCGTTGGATTCCAGGGCGCCGGCGATATAAATCAAGGCCAGCATGCCGAAAATATAGGCTTGTATCACCGCTTCCACCACATGCAACATCAACAAAGGCACCGGCACCAGGAAACCGGCGATCAACAACACCAATAAGGCCGCCATTTCCAGGCTCATCATGTTGCCGAACAAACGAATCGCCAGGGCCAGGGTGCGGGTAATTTCGCTGATGATATGAAACGGCAGCAAAATGACGCTGGGTTGACAGTAATGCTTGAGATGCCCGCCCAGTCCGTGCGCGCGTATCCCGAACCAATGGGTGGACAGAAACACCAGCATCGCCAGCGCGGCCGTGGCGGACAAATCCCGGGTGGGGGCGTGCATTTCCGGCAGCAATCCGACCAGATTAGCCGCCAGCACGAATAGCCACAGCGTGGCAACAAATGGCAGCACCCGGCGCACGGCCGCCGCCGGTACTACGTCGGCAACCGCCGTTTCGATGGCGACCAATACGGCTTCCAGGGCGTTGTGTAAACTCGACGGCTTTTGATAGCCGGACAAACGCAGCAACAGCGCCAGCAAACCAAATCCCAGCATGATCAACCAGGTGGTGATAACAGTATTACTAATAACCCAATCCCCCAGGTGCCAGACCAGGCCTTCTGCCTCTCGATTCATAATGCCTCAATGCCTTTGAATAAAGCGAAACACATTGTAACCGCCGGTGACGATGCCCAGCACAATCAGACTGACCGTCCAGCGTACCGAATAGCCGGCCGCCAAGGTGTCCAGCCATCGGCCCAAATAGGCGCCCAGCACCATGGGAGTAACAAACAACAGGCCCAGCGTGCCGCCGTAAAACAGCATGCCCAGCCAACCGGCCGGTTGATTTTCCTTTTTGACCAGCCGGCGGATGTCGCGGCGGGTTTTTTCGAGCAATGTGTGTCGGTCGCGCATGTTTAAATATCTCCATGCAAACTCAGCTCGGCCAAACGCCGCACCAGGGATTGTTCGATTTGCGTCAGCGTAAGGCGGGCCGCATGCAATTGCGAGTCGGTTCTGGCCAATTCGTCGCTTAACTGTTGGCAGATTTCATCCCGCTTGTCACCGACGAAATAACGTACCGTGCAGACCGACAGACAATTGTCGGCAAACCGGCACACCCCGCCGGGCAAGGCGAGGTAATACCAATGTCCTTCAACGTCGCAAAAGCGGGCCAAACCCTGGCGCAGCAACACAATCAACGGCGCATGTCCGGCCAGTACCGCAAAACTGCCTGTTTCGTCCGCGCCAATGAAACGCGTCACCGCGCTGAAGATCTGGCTGTTTTGACTGTCGAGTAGGCGCAATTCAAAGCTGTTCATACCGGCATCGCTCCTTTCATATAACAGTCGGCCTCGGGCAGCTGGTCGTATTTGCCGCCGATAAAGGCTTCGCAATCGCTGATGGTCCGGCTCAACGGCACCCTCGCCCCCGGCATGCCGGTATGGTCGGCCACCGTGTTGAACGGTTGAGTCAGATAGCGTTGCAGGCGGCGAGCCCGTTCGACGATTTTGCGGTCTTCCGGCGACAGTTCCTCGATGCCCAGCATGGCGATAATGTCTTCCAGTTCCCGATAACGGGCCAAATGCTCGCGAACCGCCAACGCTACATGATAATGCCGGTCGCCGATGATGCGGTGGTCTATCATGCGGCTGCTGGAACGCAGGGGATCGATGGCCGGATAAATGCCTTTGGCGGCCTGTTGCCGCGACAATATCACCACGCTGTCCAGATGTCCCAGTATGGTGGCTACCGCCGGATCGGACATATCGTCCGCCGGCACGTATACCGCCTGCACCGAGGTAATGGCGCCCGACTTGGTGGAAACGATGCGCTCTTCCAATGAGGCAACTTCGGTTAACAAGGTGGGCTGATAGCCCATGGTGGCGGGCATGCGTCCCAACAAGCCGGAAATTTCGCTGCCGGCCTGCACAAAGCGGAAAATATTGTCCATTAAAAACAATACCTCGGTTTCCAGGCTATCGCGTAAATACTCGGCATAGGTTAAAGCGGTATAACCGACGTGGTAACGCACGCCGGGCGATTCGTCCATTTGCCCGAATACCAGTAAGGCCTTGGCCAATACGCCGGCGTCGGCCATTTCGTGCCACAGTTCGTGGCCTTCGCGCATCCTTTCGCCCACCCCGGCATACACCGACACCCCTTGCATGCCGGCGCTGACCGCGTGCATGAATTCCATCATCAACACCGTCTTACCGACCCCGGCGCCGCCGAACAAACCGGTTTTGCCGCCGCGCACGAAGGGACACAGCAAATCGATGACTTTAATGCCGGTTTCCAGAATTTGCGTGGACGGCAAGGTATCGGACAATAACGGCGGCAAGGCCAGAATATTACGGTACTGTGCGTTCGGCAGATTCGGCCCGCCGTCCAAGGGGTCGCCGAACACATTCAACATCCGGCCCAAACAGGAGCCATCCACCGGCACATGCAGGGGCGCCCCGCGGTCGTAAACCGCCATGCCGCGATGAATGCCGGACACCGCGTGCAAGGCAATGGCCCGAACCAAACCCGGCTCCAGATGCTGATACACCACCAACACGTAACGGTTATTGTCGTTAACCACGTCCAGGGCCTGGCCGATAGGCGGCAGATATTGGCAGCGCACGTCGATCACCGGGCCCTGGGCGGTTTCTATCCGGCCGACCGGTTGGCTCAAGGTATCGGCGGCCGTCATCTTGAATAATCCTCCGCCTGTTTTGCCTCGGCACGGTTTGATAACGGCAACGCCGATCCATGCCGTAATCCCGAGCTACGGGCAAAATGACCGTAAAACACATTCATCTGCGACTCCCTACCGTTAAGCGTTGCGGAAGATCGGGGTTTAACGGCTATGCTTAAAATGCGCCGAATAAACCACGAACTTCCGGCTTCGCATAGCATCCGCCAATTGACGGTAAAAATACATCAAAATCGCACGATTTATGAAATCCCGCCTAACAGGGACTCCGCAACTTCAAGGCGATAAGGCGGGCATACCGGATAGGTTGTGCCGAGCCATGCGAGGCGCAACGGTCGCGATCGATGCGCCTAACGGCGGGTAAACGTCAATAAACGCGGCGTGGGTCGGCCGTGGGATGGCAAGTACCTGTGGTTCAGGCTTATCCGTGACGGGGGAAATGCCGTCGCTCCGACCCGATTACCCCGATGCGGGGACGCTTCGCGACGGCGAATATGGGTTCACCGTCGCCGACATCGGAAAATCTCCGCCGCGCCTGCCCAATGCCGAGCGCAAGCTTGGATTTTTAACGCTTCCCCAAATACCGGACACTAATTTCATGGATTGGTTTATCGCTACGCTGTCAAGCCCCAAAAACCAACTCCGCAAACAAACTCCAAACCTCCGTCACAAAACCATAATTTTTTTGTCACGCTCGCGTCACTTGGTTTCTCTATAAATCGTTCGGTCCTTCGGCACCACGTCCGCTCGATTCGACAGCATTTGTGCGTTTGCGAATCGGGTAGCCATCACCCTTAGCTTTGAGTTTGCCATCTGTTTAATAGGAGTTTAATCATGAATTTGAAATCTATCGTCGCCGGCTTGGCGTTTTCCGTGGTTGGCGCCAGCGCGCAAGCGTCGGTGATCGCGCAATGGAACTTCAATTCCAACCCGGCCGACAGTTCAACCGGTACCGGTTCAATCATCCCCGCCATCGGCAACGGCACTGCCGCATTGGTAGGCGGCGTCACCGGTTCATTCGCCAGCGGTACATCCAACGGCGGTTCGTCCGACCCCGTTGCCGCCGACAATTCCGGCTGGCAAACCACCACCTACGCCGCGCAAGGCGCCGGCGACAAAACCCGCGGCGTGCAATTCAATGTCAGCACCGTCGGCTTCAAGGACATTACCATCAGCTACGACTTGCGCCACAGCAACACCAGTTCTCGTTACGAACTGGTGCAATATTCATTGGACGGCATCAATTTTATCGACAGCACGCTGTTCGACGGCAATGCCGGCGATACCTGGTTTAAAAACCGCAGCATCGACTTCAGCAGCATTGCCGGTGTAGCCGACAATGCCAATTTCGCCTTACGCATCGTCGCCGCCTTTGCTCCAGGCGATCAGGTTTATTTGCCTTCCAATAACACCAGCAACTATGGCACGGCAGGCACTTGGCGTTTCGACATGGCGACGGTCAGCGGCTCACCGGTACCGGTACCGGCCGCTTTCTGGATGATGAGCGCCGGTTTGCTGGGCTTGGTGGGCATAAACAGACGCCGCGCCATGACAACCGCTGCCTGAATCACTGTTCGATTGAGTATTGCCGCATTCGCTGGAATCGGATGCGGTATGGTCCTTGTCTATCCACTCCGGAGATTTTTTATGTTTTTGCGCTTATAAATGCCTTACGCGCTTCTGGCGTTATCGCTCGCCGGTGTAACCTCCGCGCACGCCGGTAGCTTGACACTGTTTCATAATAACGACGGCGGATCGAAGTCTGGGCAATCTGGTTGCCGATGCGTTTTTATGGGCGGCACGCAACGAAAATACCGGCCTGAACACCGGTAACACACTGCTTGCGCTGACCAATTCCGGCGGTATCCGCGAAGACCTCGACAACGACGAAAACGGCATCATCAGCCAAGGCGAAGTACAAGCGGTGCTGCCGTTCGCCAATTCGCTGGCGGTGATCGGCAACGTCTCGGTGTCGACCTTGGTCAATGCGCTGGAAAATTCGGTGTCGCGTATTCAGCCTGGCGGCACCGGTACCGATGGCCGCTTTGTCCAAATCGCCGGATTCGAGTTCGATTACGACCGAAGTCTGGCGGCCGGCAGCCGAATAGTGGAAGTCAGCCTGGCGGATGGAACCGAAATATGGTCGGCCGCCGAGGGCGAGCTGTTTTCAGGCGAATTCGACATCGCCACCAACAGCTTTCTGGCCGGCGCCGGTACGCCGGACGGTTACAACTTCGATATTCTTGTAGCAGGTGGGCAGAAGCGGCAAAGGACTTGACGGAAATCCGGTTCTGTTACCCGCGAATACAAGACGGTCGGAGGCTGGTCGTCGAATTTATAGTGGGTTGAGGGAGATGGCACCGGGCCGAAATGGATAAAAATCTACCGTGCGGGCTCTCCTACCCATAAAACGTGCTTGCCGGCCGATTCCGCCTCCGGCACGCGCGACGAATTTAACGAATGCGGAACTACAAAATCACGTCCGCCGAGATTTCGGTATGATTAGGCATTAACTTATTCTTATGGATATTGCCTATGAGCCTTCAGACCCTGCTGTCGCAACATCAGCCGCATTTGCCGGATACCCTGCAAAACTTGGCCCAGTCCATTTACCGGCAACTGGACGAAAAATTGTCCGCCGACGATTTGGCCGTTTTTGCCGACGATGCCTTTGCTAATTCGGTATTGAAAGTCTGTTGCTGCAGCCAATTCGTCCGCGACAGCTGGCTACGCGACCCCGGCCTGCTGACGGATTTGGTGAAAAGCGGCGATTTGTTTTCCAATAACCGCAGCGGCGCTTACCGATCTCATTTACACGACAAGCCCGCCGACTCCGAAGCCGCCTTGGCCAAACAATTGCGGCAATTCCGCCGCCGGGAAATGGTGCGGATCGCCTGGCGCGACTTGGCCGGCTGGGCGGATCTGGACGAAACCCTGACCGATCTGACCGCCCTGGCCGAAGCCTGCATCCAAACCGCGCTGGACTTTTTCTACCAACAGGCCTGTAAGCGCTGGGGCACGCCCACCTTAAGCAGCGGCGCGCCGTTTAATATCGTGGTGCTGGGCATGGGTAAGCTGGGCGCCTGGGAATTGAATTATTCCTCCGACATCGACCTGATCTTCGCCTATGCCGAAGACGGCCTGCTGACCGAGAAAAAGGAAATCAGCTACGGCGAATTTTTCACCCGCATCTGCCGCTCGCTGATCAAAATGCTGGACGAAACCACCGTGGACGGTTTTGTGTTTCGCACCGACGTGCGCCTGCGCCCCTTCGGCGACAGCGGGCCGCTGATCATGACCTTCGACGGCATGGAAAACTATTACCTGACCCAGGCCCGGGAGTGGGAACGCTACGCGATGATCAAGGCCCGCCAGGTGGCCGGCGATTTCGACACCGGCAAACAGCTGGCGGCGCTGATCAAACCGTTTGTCTACCGGCGTTATCTGGATTACGGCGCCTTCGAGGAACTGCGCTCGCTGAAATTCCAGATCATGCAGGAATTGAAACGCAAGGACCGCCTGGACAACGTTAAACTCGGCCCCGGCGGCATCCGCGAGGTGGAATTCATCGGCCAGGCCTTTCAATTGATCCGCGGCGGCCAGGAACATGCCCTGCAACAGCGGGAAATTCAGGCGATACTCGGCGTGTTGGGCGAGTTGGCATTAATGCGGGCGGACGACGTCGCCAATCTGAAATTCGCCTATCGCTTCCTGCGCCGGGTGGAAAACCACATCCAGCAATATCAGGACCGGCAAACCCACGATTTGCCGCGACAAGAGCTGGTGCAACAGATTCTGGCCTATTCCTTGGACTTTGAAGACTGGGACAGCTTCAAACAAGAACTGGATAAGGTTCGCCACAGCGTGCAAGCCATCTTCGACCAGGTGTTTTCGCTCAGCGAACAGGATAGCCAGCAACAAGCCGCCCGGCTGGTCTGGGCTGGTGTCGACGAAGAACAGTCTCTGGAAAGTCTGGTCGATTACGGCTTTACTGACCCGCAAGCCGTTTATACCGCCCTGCAGGATTTCAAAGTCTCGTCCCCGGTCAAGCGCATGACCCGCAAGGGCGCCGGAGTGCTAGACAGGTTGATGCCGCTGTTGATCGAGCGGGTGCCTTGCGTCGAGAACCGCGACATTACCTTGAAGCGTATTTTGAATTTGTTCGAAGCGGTGGCCGGCCGCAACGTGTATTTATCGCTGCTGGCGGAAAACCCGGACGCCCTCAATCAGTTAATCACGCTGGCCGCCGCCAGCCCGTGGATTTGCGAATTCATGGCCGAGTATCCGATTTTGTTCGACGAATTGCTGGATCCGCGCAGCCTGTTCGAACCGTTGAAAAAAGCCGACTTAAGCCGGGATTTGCAGCGCGAACTGGAGAGGATAGACGGCAACGACGGCGAGCAGCTGATGATAGCCTTGCGCCAGTTCAAGCACCAAAATGTGTTGCGGGTAGCGGCCGCCGACATCATGGGGGTAGTGCCGGTGATGATCGTCAGCGATTACTTGACCTGGATCGCCGAAGCCATTCTGGAACAGGTACTGGAGCGGGCCTGGCGGATACTCGCCGACAAACACGGCTGCCCGCCCGGCACCCAAGCCGACAAAGCCGGCGGGTTCGCGATTGTCGCCTTCGGCAAATTCGGCGGTATCGAATTGGGTTACGCCTCCGACCTGGATTTGGTGTTTTTATACGACTGCGCCGACGGCAACGCCATGACCGGCGGCGACAAGCCCATCAACAGCGGCCAGTTTTATTTGCGGCTGGGGCAAAAAATCCGCCATATTCTGGATACCAAAATGCTGTCCGGCGTTTTGTACGAATGCGACCTGCGCCTGCGCCCCAACGGCGACTCCGGCCTGCTGGTCACCCACATCAACCAATACGAAAACTACCTGCGCGAGCAAGCCTGGACCTGGGAGCATCAGGCGTTGGTGCGGGGTCGCTTCGTGGCCGGCGACTTGTCGCTTAAGGCGGAATACGAAGCCATCCGCGGCCGTATCCTGGCGCTGCCGCGCGACCTTGGCGAATTAAAGCAACAGGTGCGGGAAATGCGGGAAAAAATGCGCGAACATCTGGACAGCTCCGCGGCCGGCACCTTCGACTTGAAACAAAGCAAGGGGGGCATCGCCGACATCGAATTTATCGTCCAATTCGGCGTGCTGGCCGAAACCGCCCATAACCCCGCTCTGGCCACCTATACCGATAATGTGCGTCTGCTGGAAGGCTTGGCCGCGCAGGGTTTTATTGAGGCCGACGATGCCGCGATGCTGAAGAAAGCCTATATCGGCTATCGCGATTACGGCCACCATCAAGTGCTGCAAGGCGAAAGCGCCACCGCCAGCGATGCCGAATTCAAGGAACTGCGGGCGCGGGTGGATAAGCTCTGGCGGGCTTTTATGGAATGAAGTCTTTTTATGCCGAAACTAACAGTGAGCCTGTCGGATCAAGTTTGAAGTTCTACAAATCAGGTAAAAGTGATTGGCGAATGGGCTATGTCAAAATGTGGATAGGCTGGCAAAAAACGACCCAT
>NZ_JANIBK010000128.1 GCF_024505165.1 Methylomonas rivi | reverse complement strand
GTCAAGCCGCCGGCGTCGTGGCCGTGCTGCCAGATGAAACGGTACCAGCCCGGCGACGGCACGCCGGCACCGTAGCCGCTGGCGAATGCCAAATGCCGGTCGCTCCAAGGTGTCCAGGTCGCTTCGGTTTTGAGTTTGGGCGCTTTGCCGACCAACTTGCGGTCGTCCGTGAGTTTGGCAAAATCGCGCAAGGCCGGCGTATGCCAGGCACCGCAGACCACGGCGACGTCGCCTTCGGTTTCGGTCAAGGCCTTGCGGATTTGTAAACGCATGTAGGCTTCGCGCTGCAAGGTCAGTTCGCTTTCTTGGGTTTGCCGGCGCAATTCGGCCACGGCCTGTTCCAGCACCGGAAAATGTTCGCTGCCCGAATGCGATTCTTCGATGTAATCGTTCCACCAGGCTTCGGCATCGTCGTAACCGGCCAAGGCGGCCAATTCGCTGAAGGGGTCGCGTTGCTGCCGCGCTTCAGTTGCCGCTTCTGCCACATCCTGATTTTCGTCCCCTTGGTTTTTTTCCAGGCGGTAGGCATAGGGCAAATCGATGAACTCGGCCGGAATAGCGTTTGCGTCGGCCCACAGCAGCGCCCGCCATTCTGGCGAATAAACCGCAAACGGGTAAAAGCTGGCTAGTGCTGGGTCTTGCGCCGCATACACCAAGATCGCCAGCGGCGGCTGCATCGCTTCGCGGCCTGCGAAGGCGATCAACTCGTTGGCCTCGGGTGGGCCTTCGATCAAAATTTTGGCTGGTCTCAGAGCATTTAATGCCGCCTCCAGGCTGCGGGCGCTGCCCGGCCCGTGGTGGCGGATGCCGAATAGGTGCAGCCTGTCTTCGGCCATCGTTACAGGCTTTCTCTGACAGCGGCATATAAGTCGCGCCAATCCTTGCGCGGCTTGATGACGTTTTCCAGATATTCTTCCAACGCGATGCGGTCCTGCACCGGGTCTTTGAGCACGGCACCGACGATGTTGTTGGCGAGCTTTTCGGCGTCTATGCTCCCGTCGCCGAAATAAGCGGCCTCCGACCAAGCGCCGACCGTCACCGAAATTGCATCGGCGGCCGACAGCGTGGAGGAAGGCGATTTGACCTTGTGCCGGCCGTCTTCGGTTTCGCCGTTACGCAATTCGCGGAACATCGTCACCAGCCGGGCGATTTCCTTGTCCGCCGGCGCAATCTCGGGCAGACGCAAGCCGACGCCGATATCCGCGACCCGTTGTTTGACGATGGCAATCTCCTGCTCCGGGCTTTCCGGCAGCGGCAACACGACGACATTGAAACGCCGCTTCAGCGCGGCGGACAATTCGTTGACCCCCTTGTCTCTGTCGTTGGCCGTTGCGATTAGATTGAAACCTTGGGTGGCGTGTACCGCGTCGTTCAATTCGGGAATCGGCAATACCTTTTCCGACAACACCGTGATCAAGGTATCCTGAATGTCAGAGCCCATGCGGGTCAGTTCCTCGAAACGCACTATCGTACCGCTTTGCATGGCCCGCATCAGCGGCGTCGCGACCAAGGCCTCGCGGCTCGGGCCTTTGGCCAGCAGTAAGGCGTAATTCCAGCCGTAACGGATTTGGTTTTCATCTATGCCCGACGTGCATTGAATCAGTTGCTGGGAATTGCCGGAAACGGCGGCGGCGATATGTTCCGACACCCAGGACTTGGCCGTGCCGGGCACGCCTAACAACAGCAGCGCCCGGTCGGTCGCCAGCGTCGCCACCGCCGTTTCGATCAGACGCCGCTGGCCGATGTATTTGGCACTGATAAGCGTGCCGTCGTGAGTCTTACCGCCCATTAAATACAACACCACGGCCTGCGGCGACAGCATCCAATTGTCGGGTTTGGGCAACTTGAGCGCTACATCGTGGCCCAGCAAGGCATCCAGCTCGGTTTTGAATTGGATTTCGACGGGCTGGCGGAGAGTGTTTTCGGTCATGGTCTGATCCCTGTGTTATCGATCTCGTGGGTATAAGCTTAGGCGATGAAATTGGCTACCGCTATTTCAAACTATCGAGCAACGCCAAAAAATCCAACGGATTCGCGCCGCTCCGGAAGGTAATCTCTTGCACCTTGTTTAAATAGGGCTCATGCAGTGATTTGGGTAGCAACAGCGCGCAGGCGGCCAGCGCTTCCATCGCGCTACCGGCCTGATACGGATTTTCTCCGCCGCTTTGTAAACGTGTATTTTTGAAGGCTTTGCCGTTCAGCAAGGTTTTGCTGGCTTTTTCCGTCAGGGGCTGTGCCAGCCATTCGGATAGCGCCAAGAGTTGCAGCGTATTCAGATTGTCGGCGCCTGCCAGCCAAGTCGCGGCTGTTTCGGCCAGTTGCAGTTTGTCCGAAAGCGGCGCTGGCTTGAACCACGTCAAGATAAGCGGCAAGCGGCTAAGCAACATTTTTTCGTCCTCCTTTTGCAACAATGCCAAAGCCAGCGGATAGTCTTGAGCCAAGGCGGCCGAGCGGGCGAAGGGTAAGGCCAATTCCTGATCGATCTTGCGCGGCAGATCGGCTGGCGCCAGTTTCAATACCGCCGCGATGTCGGTGGCGGGCATGAATTCGGTTAATGCCGACAATTCTTCCAAGCTTTCGGAGGCTTTCTTGCCTTTTTGCTTGGCCAGCCCGATTTTGCGAGTTAAAAACTGCGTCTCCAAGCGCTCGGCCAAGTTTTCCCGGTTTTGCCGAGCCGCTTCGGAATCGGGAAAGCGCGCCAGCAAGCGTTGGGCGATTTCTACGACTTTACCGGAGCGGTCTTTGTCCAGGCTTTCCAGAAAGGCTTGGTCGGCGGGGTTTAGGCCAATGGCCAGTGTTTCGACGTACATTTGCCGCAAGGCCGCGGGCGCTTCGGCAAAGTCTTTTTCCAAGGCCTGGCGAGCGGTTTGGGGATCTGTTATGCGTTGCTGCTGCAAAAAAGCTTGTTGTTCGGCTTTACCGAATTGTTGCCAGTTGTTCCAATCGATTATTTCGTCCGACGTCGGAGACGGCTGCAGCGACAATTGCTGCCGGTACCAGTATGCGTAAGTGCCTGGCTTCGCGGTGGTTACGGACAAATATTTTTCCAAATGCAGCAAATCGAAGGGATGCAGGCGGTAGCCGTTGCCAGCCAAATGCCGGTCTATCGCCCGACAATAGGCTTCCCAAACCGAGTTATTCGCAGGTGGCTGGCCGGCGATACGCAGTAAAGCGCGCCTAAGCGGGTCCGGCAGCAAGGTGCCGGCGTCTTGCGGCGGCTGTAGTTCGGGCAGCGGTGAATCGCGCTTCACGTTGACGTCGGCATACACGCGACGTTCGGCCGCCAACGCAATGGCCGCTAGCTGCGGCATTTCCGTTAAGCCGGATTCCGGTAATTTGGTTTTTTTCAAACCCAGCGCTAATGCGGCTTCTATGCCGGCCGCATCGTGCAAATCGAAATCGGAAGTCCTCATGCGACGCTCCAAAAGCCGTAGGCGGTGTCTGCGGACAGCAAATCCGCCCGCCAGCCGTCCCAAGTCAATGTCGCCCGCCTTATCGGCAAGCCGGCCAAGGCGAGTAGCGCCGCCGGATCCGGGCGCTTAATCGGTACGGCGGTGCCGTGATCGCTCAGCCAGAATTGGCCATTTTCATCTACGAGAACTTTAGGGTTGGCGACCGCCAAAGGCCAATTCGGTAACCAGGGATTTTGGCTACGCATTGCCAGGCGGCTCGCCAATGCGTCGGCCAAACTGACGTCGCTGACTGTGGCCACCGGGCCATCGGCACGGCGGTAATCCACCAAAACGCCTCTAAGCGGCGTGGCCGACGGAAAATAAACGACGCTGCCTTCCAAAACCTCGCCACCTAGGAATGTCGGTGCAACGGTGCCGGCCGAGACGTGGTGATAATCGATCAATACCGCGAAGCGGCCAGTGTTCGCTTCGGCTAGTTCAAGCCAGGTTTCAATACGCCTCAGGCCGTCGTTTTGCAGGTATTCGCGTACAGCGAGAACCTGCCAAAGCCCCTTAACGCGTTCTGCGTCCTGCATTTCCAGCAACTGCTCGCGGCTAAGGTTCCAGCCGACCAAACGCCGGACATCGTGGCGTAAAGTATCCGGCAGCCGGTCTTGATTTTGATAAGCACCGGTCAATAAATACAATGCGCTCAAATGTTGATGCAAAAAACGCGGCCTATGCGCTTCCGGAATGTGCATCGCACTCGCTGCCAGTTCGTCCAGTTGAGAAGCGAGCCCGGCGGCTTTGGCGTCGACCAAGCGCTTAGCCGCCTGCCGGCAAGCCGCCGAGCAGTTTTGTAAAAATGCCAACAAACCGCGTTCGTAAACATCTTCCAACCACAGCGTGAAGTCGGCCAAGCCTGTCAAAATAGCCGCTTCACGCTGTAGTTGGTTGCGCTCTTTGGCTTTGTTGGCGCGCTCTTCGTCCTTAACCGGCTGCTCGCCGGTGGTGTCGTCCAAGACCAACGCGATGTCTTTCGCGGTCGAAACGTTAACCGCCTGATCGGCCTGTTTGGAACCGCGCCTTTTGGAAGACCAATCCAGCACCCAAGAAGGAACTTCGTTTTCGCTGAATTCGTTGGGATGCTGCCGGTAACGCCACATCAACGCCAAGCTGTGTTTGCACGGGAATTTGCGGCTCGGGCAGGTGCATTTGTAACCCAAATCGCCCAACGCGACGCAGGCCCGGTACGGCGCTGATCCCGAGCCATGACATTCGCCCCAAATGAAACTTTTGTCGGCGGCGATAGCGCTCAGTGGCCAGTGCTTGCCGTCGATCAATTTGCGGGCCGCTGCCAAGGAGGCTTGGTCGGGTGCAAGAGCTTCGATTCTTTCCAGAGTGATCATCTACAATTCTCCATCATTAATCTGAATCCATATTCCCTTTAGCTATTTTAGGCCGCCGCTCTGGTCGAACATATTAGTTCTAGGCGCGGCAATCGCCCGGATTTTTTCACAACGCCTACGGAACTTCTACATTGATAACGTTCCACCAATTGAATGGCTTGTTGATGTTCCCGGCGGCGGTCAGTGTGCGATTAGTAGAATCGGAGTCGGCGTTCGTACATTGGGAGAGAAATCCAACATCTGCTCGACAACCGTACATCAAGATGATCGCACATTCACACTGGTGACAGTATCACTTCAAAAAGGCTCGTTTGAGATTCTGATCGAAGAGAAGAAAGACGAACAAGGGCAATGATAATAAATTACCCCCCAACAAGGCTATTTCATACGGACGGCGAAAGCCGCCGCTTATACTTTCGTTGCGAGGCCCGGAGAGTGATGCGTTAGCGAGCGGCGGCCGAGTAGTTCCACGTAGCCCCAGGACCGGGCGGTTTTCCGTACAGGGAAACTGCAAGGCATCCCGAGCGGGCGTTGGGTCATTCGAGAGCCAGAAACCCCGCATTCGCGCGAGGGGAATAGACAGGTTCGCCGGAGGCAATCACCGTGACGATGCAGGCGCGATTGATCACCATGACCTGCAGCCGACACTCGCCGGAATTGATTATTTTCCAACTGTTACTTGGGGCGCTGAACTTCAGTTTTATGGGTTTAAGATGAAATGATTGAAATTCTTTGATTGGCCGGTGTGAGGCATTGATACTGTCATTTTGCTCGCCGAATAGCGGACAGCCACTGGGTCAAAGATTGCCCTAACAACTAATAAATTGGATATTTACCCTAATCGGCGGCTTGTGGCCGATGGATGCGGTCGCCAAAGACTGCTTTGTAGTCCTCCATCTATCAAAGTCTGGATTTGGCTGACTGACCGGTTTAGAGAAACGCGACAGACCGGTTTGGGTGTGCGCCGTGCAAAGGCGGCGTTTGACCAGTGGGTGAGAGACCCACCCGGCTAAATCGCTCCGGCCGGAAGCAATCGGAGCAGTCATGGAGGTAACGAAGTGGCTGAAGCCTCCGATGTAAAGGATCGCTATAGGCGATTCCGCGAGTGTGCAGGCCGTAATGCGAGTGAACACCGAGCAAGCCTCGAAAACGACATCGCGCAGGTCGACCCGGCGGCCATTCCGGGGAAGGCTGATACGGCTGGGGAAACGGGCGAAGAGTATCCCTAGTCGCTGCGCCGGGGTAGTGGTGACAGCATGTACACAAGGTAAGCGCACGCAACACGGGAAGCCCTGTGGCGTGGTCAGCGATGACCAACGGACGCCCGCGAGGGACAGGCCGGGCGCTGTAGGGTGGCGGAGAGGCTTGTAGTACCGAGGAAGCCGGGTAATGCCGGTGGAGGGAAGGGGCCTTAGTTCAAGATCAACGCAATAAGTGGAAAAGGACAGGAGATTGGGTAACCTATCAACTCCGTTAAGCGTTCAGAAACTACAGAGGGCGTTACACGCAAAAGCGAAGGCTGAAGCCGACTATCGTTTCTATGCGCTGTACGACAAACTATATCGAGAAGACATCTTGGCGCATGCCTATGCTTGTTGCCGCTCCAATAAGGGCGCACCGGGCGTGGATGGTCAGAGCTTTGCGGATATAGAGGCGTATGGCGTGGGGCGGTGGCTTGGCGAACTGGCGCTTGCGCTCAGAGAGGAAACATATCGACCAGACCCCATCAGGCGAGTCTATATCCCGAAACCGAATGGCAAGCTGAGGCCGCTAGGCCTATCGACGCTACGAGACCGGGTCTGTATGACGGCAGCAATGCTGGTAATAGAACCGATCTTCGAAGCTGATCTACCGGACGAGCAGTATGCTTACCGTTCGGGCCGTAATGCTCAACAGGCGGTGATCGAAGTGAAGGATCATCTATATCACGGCCACCCGGATGTCGTCGATGCCGATCTTGCGGACTACTTCGGGACAATACCCCATGCCGAGCTACTCAAGTCGGTAGCACGCCGGATTGTTGATCGGCGTGTGCTGCATCTGATTACGATGTGGCTGGAATGTCCGGTAGAAGAAACCGATAAGCGTGGACGGACGTCACGCACAACCGAGGCCAAAGATCATCGGTATGGTATTCCACAGGGATCGCCCATCTCACCGCTGCTATCGAATTTGTACATGCGACGGTTTGTGCTGGCGTGGAAGAAACTGGGCCTGGAACAGCGGCTCGGCAGTCGGATTGTCACCTATGCCGATGACCTAGTGATCTTGTGCCGACGCGGTAAAGCCGAAGAAGCCTTGCAATTGATGCGCAAGGTCATGGGGCAACTCAAGCTGACGGTAAACGAGGATAAAACGCGAGTCTGTAATGTGTTGGAAGATGAGTTCGACTTTCTGGGTTACACATTTGGCCTGCAGTATCGGCCGCAAAACGGTAAGGTCTATTTGGGCTTCCGGCCATCGAAGAAAAGCATCAGGCGCATGGTCGAAAAGATACATGCATTGACGGCCTATTCAATGGCGTGGCATGACACCACGTTGCTGATATATAAATTGAATCGCATGCTACGCGGTTGGTCGAACTACTTTAAGGTAGGAACCTTCAATCGCGCCTATCGTGCGCTGGATAATTACACGGCAGCGCGGCTGCGTCGGTGGTTACGCAACAAGTATAAGGTGAGAAAGCGAGCAGGCGGAGGCTATCCACTTCCGTACCTCTATCAGACTCTTGGTTTGATACGCCTAAGCCGCTTGGGGTGTGACGATCCGTGGGCGAACGCGTGATATTTTGTCCGAGAGCCGGATGCGGGAAATCTGCCAGTCCGGTTCGATGAGCGGGGTGTGGAAACGGGGTTATGGTTTTACTGGTGAGGCACCGCCAAACGAAAGGGGCGGCAACAGATACGCGAAACCTAATACTACCGCGCCACATCTCGACTCTACCGTTATGACACAGTGATAATTTCAATTTGCTCGCCGAATTCCGGACATTCGAATGGATTACAGGATGTATTAATCGTTGAAATTGAATGGCCATCCCGACCGACAGGTAATCGCCGTACCGGGGCCTATCTTTCTAGCAAGCCCATTGGAACAATGCTCGTATTCTTGCAATCTCAACCGATGAATTTGTTATTGGCTTCGGCTTCAATTACCCTGCAATAACGCTGCACCGCATCTCGAATTTTTCCCAGTCGATCGAGCTGTTGCCGGATATGGGCAAACTCTGTTTCCAGTTCTTCGACTAATTCCGCTTCCCAGGTGGGTTCCCCCTTCAGTAGGTTGCCGAGCGGATAACGATAGCCACGGCCTTTCTTAACATACTGCGCAATGGGCTTGGTTTGACCGTTTTGCCGTAATGTGGCCATGCGATACCACTCAATGCTGAAACCGCGTTGGTTTTCCCGGCAGCGGATGCGGACGCCGATTCGGCCCGATTCGCTTTTGCTGTGTTTCTGGCGCTGGCTTTTCATTTGGCGCCAATAATCATCGACCAATACTTTGGCTTGCGCCTGGAGATGATCGCACCGGGTTTCGATCCAATGCAGCAAGTCTTGTTCAGTAAGATTGAGCTGACTGTTGACAGGTTGTTCGCTGGACATGAATTTTCCTATTACTTAACTGTAGGGATAGACATGGACAATGCCTAAGGGGGGGGCTGTTCATTGCGAACCTCGGAAAGCGCCTTAGTGCATAGGTTTTGCACCTTAAATGCCTACCGAAGTAGGCATATCACTGTCATTTTCTGAATGGTTCATTTAGGCATTGCCTTGGCAAAACGACGTGACTCATGCCTACCTAGGAAATAACTTCGGCTTTCAGGCCGATTACCGTTGCCACGTTTCCCTACTAGCGTAGGCAAATCGAAAGTCGATTTCCTATTAGTATTTGCGGGCCATCGCCCGTTCGCAATAACGCCGGCATTTTAGGCAACCGACATGGGATGCCGATTGCAGTTGACGCCGAATTTGCGATCGTCTGCCGTTACGGTGGGATTCTGCGATAGCTTTTCGAACCATCTTGCAGCTGATGGCGTTTTCGTCGTCAGCTGCAAAAGTCGCTAGGAAGATCTGACGGACAATGGCGCGATGAACCGAAATGCCATTTCTTTACCGATCATCTTGAGCTTGTGTCTCAGAGCCTCTCTGGCGATGGGTAAGGACGACACGTCCGAAGTTTCCTATTTCGTCGACAAGCAGCGCGGCTGGTTTTGGTATGAGGTGTTGCCTGAGCCGGTTAAAAATGCCCAACCCGAAATTCAAGACGATCAGCAAAAGCCCAAACCTGACATCAAACCGCCCAGTGACTTTCATGCTGAAATTGAACCCAAAACACAAGCCAAGCCATCTGCAGAACCCCAACCACTGTCCTCGGCCTGGTTGAAGCAAAACCTTGAGCATTACTTGAACCAGGCTATCGACGATCCCAGTCCCGAGAATGTCGCGGCGTTTTATTACCTGCAGCGGGTGATGATGGACAAAGCCGAGCGCTTTACCAATGCCGCCCGCTACGTGGTGATGTCAGATCCGCAACTCGATGAAACCGTGCGCCGACCGGTGGCGACCTATGCGGCCAATGAAGCCAATCATCAGGCCAGCGTGGTGGCCGAACGGGCCTTGAAAGCGATTGCCGCGCAAGCCGGCATTTTGTTTTTCTTTCGTTCCGATTGCCCTTATTGCCATGTGCAGGCGCCGATTCTGGCCATGCTGGAAAACGCCTACGGTTTCAAAATCTATCCCGTGTCGCTCGATGGTTTGCCGATGCCGAACGGCTTTTTTAGCCAGTTCAAACGTGATAACGGTCAGGCTGCGATGTTGGGGGTTGAGCAAACCCCGGCGCTGTTTCTGATGAAACCGCCCAAGCAAATTGTACCGTTGGCGCAAGGCGCATTGTCGCTGGAAGAAATCACCGGTCGGATTCTGCTAGCCGCCAAGGAAGCGGGTTGGATCGATGCTTCGCAATATCAAACCACTCAGGGTATTCGCAATACGCCGATGCTGTTACCGGCCGCCGGTAGCATCAGCCCTGCGGTCACTCAAGATCCACAGTCACTGATCCAGGCATTGCAACGCAGTGCACATTTTGGGAGCACGCCATGACGTCATTTTCGCTATCACGACGCTATCGCCAGGTGGTCTTGATCCTGTTGGTAGCGAGTGCCACACCAGCTTATGCCGACCTGCAACAGGAAATGGACAGTATGTTCGGCACCATGACCAACTTCACGGCGCCGACCGCGCATTTGGGACAGCGCCGTGGCGTGATTACCGGCGGCAGTCTGGTGGCGCGCAATGGCATTACCAATACCAATCTGGTGTCGTTCGTGCCGCCGTCGTTCAGCGCCGGCTGCGGGGGCATCGATTTGTTCGCCGGCAGTTTCAGTTTCATCAACTTCAACCAATTTGTGCAACTCATGCGTAATGTTGCCGGCAATGCGGCAGGCTATGCATTTCAACTGGCGGTCGGTGCCATGTGTCCCTGGTGTGCCTCGGTGATGACCGATCTGCAAAAGAAAATCCAGGAGATGAACCAGATGTTCAGCAACTCTTGCCGCTTGGCACAAGGCTTGGTGAACGATACGGTCAAAGCCTTCGATTTGCAAAGCAAAACCAATTTGTCCAACGCCTCGTTTACCCAAGGCATTTCCGATGTGTTTTCCAGTTGGACCAATACCAGTACCTTGGGCGATCCGGTACAGCAGATCAAGCAGAACGACCCGACGGATATGACCAAGATCATTCAAGGCAATCTGGTCTGGCGGGCCTTGGTCAACCAAAACGCCGGCGGCTGGTTTCGGTTTGGCGGCAACAGTTTACTGGAAGCGGCAATGAGTATTTCCGGTACCGTGATCGTCGATGCCCCGCAGGCCTCGCCCGATGGAAGAGGCGAGAACAATGCCATCAGCGCTCCGCCGCCGGTGTTGCGGATCAAGGATTTGATGTACGGCAACGATGCCGGCAATAGCTATCAGACGGTTCGGATGTATACCTGTACGGATGGGCACGATGCCGATCAGTGCCTCAAACCCATCGTCCAGAACGTCAATCTGGTGGGCGTGAAGCAACGGGTGATGGAAATCCTTTTGGGTTCAGCTAATAGCGGCAACGGCTTGATTTACAAATTCTCAACCAACAGCGGCCAAATTACCGATAGCGAAAAAGCCTTCATGCAAACCGTGCCGGATGCCATCGGCGGCATGATCCATAACCTGGCTAGAGAAGATGCCGGCATTGCCAAGCTGTGGGCCGAAGAAGCGGCACCGGTGATTGCCCTGGAATTGGCGCAATTGATTTTTAACGATTTGCTCGCCGCAGTACAAACCGCCGCGCACATGAACGACCATGCCTACGCCAAATTGCTGATGGATGCCTTGAAGGATGCTAGAGAGCAAATCCAGGACGAATACGTCTCCATTGCCGGCCGCTATGGTAACCCGCAAACCTTGATGGCGTTTTATCAGCAATTGATGAATACCGTAAAGCCAAAACATTACGGTACCGTGGCGCAGTTACCGGCTTCCGGTACCGCCTGGCCGACGCCTTAGTCCTTATCTTTTCTCTACAGGCCATCTCCTATGTTTGAAATCTTTTCCGTAGGCGATTCTGCCTATCTGCAAGCTGTACTGAATGCCGTGGCGATGATCTCTGGCACCGGCGATTACCGTACCGCGGCGGCTGTCGGCGGCTTGATCGGTGTCATCATCGTCATGCTCAGGGC
>NZ_JANIBK010000127.1 GCF_024505165.1 Methylomonas rivi | reverse complement strand
CGCTTGATCCGGCTTTGGCGCCCACGTTGCGCCAAAGCCGGAGAGCTTTTTGTATACGGCTTGTCGCGGCCGCCATACCGGCCATTTCAAAATCCCCCCCGGCGATGGTTGTTGAAACCAAGCCCAGCGGAGTGCTACACGGTTTTTAACTGTACATTGTTTCGGCCCGATGTTTTTGCCTGATAAAGCATATCGTCAGCCGCTTTGTAGTAATTCTCGTCGAGAAACCGAATATCCGGGGTGATAAAAATCACCCCCGTGGAAATGGTCAGATAGGCTGACGCCATATTATATTGATGGGGGATTTTTAAGGATTCGACGGTTTCCCTAAGCGATTCGGCTACCGCGGCGGTTTCCTCGACATTATCGGCATCGCAGATAAAGCCGAATTCCTCGCCGCCGAGGCGAAACACCAAATCCCTGGGACGCCTAAAACAACTTTTAAGTGCTTTCGCAATGCTGATTAGCGCATTATCGCCCTGTTGATGGCCATAATTGTCGTTGAATTGTTTAAAAAAATCGATATCCAACATCGCAAATACAAACGGCTTATTGTCCCGTCTCATTTCCCGGATTTTTAGCTGAAAAATCGTATCGAAATGGCGCCGATTGTAGATTTGCGTCAGGCCGTCGGTAATAGCGATTTCCTCGTTTTTTTTCTTCTGGGTTATATCGTGCCTAATGGCGGTATAGCCGATGATATTGCCGTAAAAATCGAAATCCGGAGAAATCGTCACATCAACCCAATAAAAACCGCCGTCTTTGGTGCGGTTTTTCACTTCGCGGTTCCAGGTATTACCTTTGGTTATTGTGGTCCAAAGATCCTTAAAAAGCTCGGCCGGCATGTCCGGGTGCCGGATAATGCTGTGCTTTTGCCCGATCAGTTCTTCCTTGGTATAGCCTGAAATATCGGCAAACGCCTGGCTAACTTGTGTAATGACGCCTTTAACATTGGTGCTGGAAGTAATGACGTTTTTATTGATTGAAGCCAAATATTTCTGACTTTCTTCGTATTTTTTTTCTTTATCGATATAACTTGCCATGACGTCCGCAAGTTGCGATAAGTTTTCGCGCTCGATACTCTTTTCTTCAAGCAACACCAGTTGAATAACGCCGACAATGCTACCCAAATTAACCAACGGAAAAGTCAAGATTTTTTTGATGCCTGCATTAGCGCTTCCCATATTCACCGAGGACTCGCTCGATTGCTGATTGATCCGGGATTCAACCATGCGCGCATCCAGCACGCATTGCCCTATCGGGCCTTCGCCGATTTTTAATTTATGCCTGACGGACTTAGGGTGCACGCCGAACGTGGCGGAAAGGTTCAATTGCTCGATTTTTTCGTTATGAATAAACAATACCCCGGATACGGCGCACAAATGGTGCGCAATAAAGTTTAATGCATGGTTGCAAATCGCCTGCAGGCCGCCGAGCGCATGCAGACCGTTTCTCAGCTCGTTAACGCGATCTTCGTTGAATTTTTTGCATGCGGCTAATTGCCGCTCAACGCGGCCGCGCTGATAGAACCTTAAAAAGATGAAAAAAGTAATGCCCAGACCGATTACAAATGCGGCATAACTGGCTAACAGTATTCGGGTATACGCGGAACGCCTCTGCTCTAAACCGGTTTTAAGTTTTTGCCTGGACAATTCCGCTAGGGCAGTGGACGCTTCCACGAGGCGCGTGCCTTCGTTAAATAATAACAGGCCGGAGCGCAATGGTTTCGCTTCCGAAAGATCGGCCAACAAACGATGATAATTCTGATATTCCTGATCGATCACCGCCAGGCAATTTAAAAATTCGCCATTATTTTCATACATTTCAAACAACATTTTCAGATGATGAAATGTTTGGTTAAAAACATACAGATTATTGCCAATCAGGGCCGGATCGTTAGGGCTTGCATAAACGGTATGGGACCTGCTGGCGACTCCTTTCGACCTGGCCGCGCTTTCGATCAACTCGGGAATGACGTACAGAATGACTTCAATCAGAATGTAATTCTGTTTTTCCGGTTCATAGAGCAATTCGTATCTGTCGGCAAGGATGCGTAATTGACGATCGTTTTTTTCAATCAGCGCGGTGATGCGTTCGAACAGTTTCCCGCCTTGCACTTTCCCGGTAAATATTGAATCGATTTCACTCGCAAACGCAGCATCGTCCAATACCGGGCCGGCCAAGTTAACGGTTTGTTTCAACTCCACCATTCTTTGCTGAATATTCGCCGCATCCTCGGCAGGTTCCGCATCCAAAGGATATAAGCCCCGGTATCGCTGTAAGGCGCCATTGAGCAAATTCAGCGACTTAATCCTCTCCAGGCCGACCAGTTGATTTTCGGTGCTATTCAACCTTTGCTGGATGTGCGTGCTGTAGGAAAAGAAAAGGAAACAAACAAAAACTCCCCAAAAAACAATGGCCGTCAGAATGGCGTTTTTAGTGGACATGGTTTACCTGCCGCAAGGTACTCTTAGAGTATCGATTTATTATGTTGTTATTTTTATCGAGTCACCCAATGGAACATACGCCATTATGCCGTTGCCCGCCCCATACAAGCGAGCGAACATTGTCGGCTTTAATACCCGTTGAAGCATAGTTTTTTTAAGCTGAATGTTGCGCCCGCTCAATTTTTATTTTCTATCGCAACAACAACAGCGGTTTATGGCTTTGCGACAGCATTTTGACTGTAAAGCTGCCTAACAGCAGATCGTGAATGCGGGAATGGCCGAAAGCCCCCATCACGGTCAAATCGATATCGAACCGGTTTTGATAATCGCACAACGCTTGCTCGGGGTTGCCGCGCAGATGCTGGCTGATCAGTTTAATACCCGCTGCCTGTTTCAGTTTGTTGGCGGCGGCTTCCAAAAATACAGCATCCTGCTCATCCTGGCCGACGCTGACCAAATGGCACAACAACCCCCGATAAAGCGGGCTGCCGACGACCATATCCACGGCTTTTTCGGCGGCCTTGCTGCCATCGTACGCAATCATGATGCGCTCGGGCTGCTTAAATGCCTCGTTCACCACCAATATCGGCTTATGTAATGAGCGGATAATGGATTCCAGCTTGGCGCCGATTTTATCGGTTCGATTTTCATGCACTTTACCGCGCACGCCTATCACCAGTACCCGCAACTGCTGTTCCAGCTCTATTAACGACTCCACCAGACTGCCATGGCGTTGATGCAGCTCCGGTTCGGCAATGCCTGCTTGTACGGCCCGTTGCCGGGCGGCTTGCATGATCAACTTCCCCTGCCGCAACTTGAGTTTGTTTCGCTCCGATTCCAGCGCAATCATGTCTTGCAACAGTTGCTCTTGGCTATCCATGCCGATATTGCCAGACAAATCCCAACCGGCGGCCGTTTCCGGATGATGATCGATGCTGTGCAGCAAAGTTAAGGGTGCGTCGACCTTTTGCGCGATCCAGGCCGCATAGTCGCATACCGCCGGCGTTAAACCGGAGCCGTCCACGCAAGCCAGCACGGTGTTGTCTTGAATTCGCATTAGTGGCCTCCCAGAACTTTTTCGATTTCTTCGGGTTTGTCGTGTATGCCGAAGCGGTCGACTATGGTGCTACTGGCTTCATTCAGCCCGATCAACTCCACTTCGGCGCCTTCGCGGCGAAATTTGATGACGACTTTGTCCAGCGCGGTCACCGAGGTAATGTCCCAAAAATGCGCCCGGTGCACATCGATCACCACCTTTTCCAAGGCCTCTTTAAAATCGAAGGCGGCCGTGAATTTGTCCGCGGAGTTGAAAAACACCTGCCCCACCACCCGATAGGTCCGGGTAGCGCCGGCTTCATCCAGGCTGGTATCCACATACATGAAATGGCTGATTTTGTTGGCGAAAAACAAGGACGCCAACAACACGCCGACAAACACTCCCAAGGCCAGATTATGCGTCCACACCACCACGGTTACGGTCGCCAGCATGACGATATTGGTCGAGACGGGATACTCTTTCAGGTTAAGTATCGAGCGCCAGCTAAAGGTGCCTATCGATACCATGATCATCACCGCCACCAACGCGGCCATGGGGATTCTGGAAATCCATGCGTCCAGAAACACCACCATAATCAACAATAACGCACCGGCGATTAACGTGGACAAGCGCCCTCGGCCGCCGGATTTAATATTGATGACCGACTGGCCGATCATCGCGCAACCGGCCATGCCGCCCAGTAAACCGGCAGCGATATTGGCCAGCCCCTGGCCTTTGCACTCGCGGTTTTTATCGCTACCCGTATCCGTGAGTTCATCAATGATAGTGGCCGTCATCAAGGATTCCAGCAAACCCACCACGGCCATCGGCGCCGAATACGGCGCAATAATCCGCAAAGTCTCCCAATTCAACGGCACTTGCGGCCACATGAATACCGGCAAAGTGTCCGGCAATTCGCCCATATCGCCGACGGTGCGAATATCCAGCTCGAAAATCACCGCCACTGCCGTCAGGGAGACGATGCAAATCAGCGGCGAAGGTAGCCATTTACCGACCACGGGCAGATAGGGAAACAGATAAATGATGCCCAGGCCGGCCGCCGTCATTGCATGCACATGCCAAGTGACGTTGGTCAATTCCGGTAACTGAGCCATAAAAATCAGGATGGCCAAGGCGTTGACGAATCCGGTCACCACCGAGCGGGACACGAAGCTCATTAAACCACCCAGTTTCAGGTAACCGGCGGCGATTTGCAGTACACCGGTCAACAGGGTCGCCGCCAGCAAATATTGCAGGCCGTGTTCCTTGACCAGCGTCACCATCAACAAGGCCATCGCGCCGGTTGCCGCGGAAATCATCCCCGGCCTGCCGCCGACAAAAGCCGTGACCACCGCGATACAGAACGACGCATACAAGCCGACCTTGGGGGCGACGCCGGCAATGATGGAAAAGGCGATGGCTTCCGGAATCAGCGCCAGCGCTACCACCAACCCGGCCAGCACGTCGCCGCGCACATTACCGAGCCAATCCTGTTTTTTCGATAACAAGAGCATGAGATTCCTATCGCTACGTCTATTAAAAAAATCTATCCGGTTTCGACATTCATTTAAAGCCGGTTTTATGCGCCATGGCCGGCAACACCAACATGCTGCAAACAATCATCAGCGAAATGCCAATGGCCAACAGCAAGCCCATGCTGGCGGTGCCTGCGTGGGTATTGAAAGCCAGACTGGAGAAACTGCACAAGGTGGTCAAGGCGCTATAAAACACCCCACGGGCGGCACTGGTTTGCAATACTTGTTTATGGTCATGCTGATTCTGCAGCCTGTGTACGATATGAATGCCGCTATCGACGCCTATGCCCAGCAGCAACGGCAACACAATGATATTGGCGAAATTGAACGGGTTGTGCAGCAATACATTGATGGCCGCCGTCAGCAAAGCCGCCAACAGCAAGGGGGTTACGATCAATAGGGTGGTCTTGAAACTGCGGGTCAATACCAGCAATAAAAGCACGATCATCGCCAGCGCGCCGGAAAAGGCCTGGATAAACGCATTGACGATGGCTTGGCCGGACGTCACATCGCCGATCGGCAAACCGAACACTTTCGGATAACTGTCTAGAATCTCCTTCACGAACTGCTTCAAGTATTCCGGATTATTCAAATCCTGTTTGGGCAAGACTAATACCCGGTAAATCCCGTCGGCACTGACCCACTGCGAACGCACTTCCGGCGGAATGTCGTCGATCGCGAACTCGGTGGCGGTCAGGCCGTCGCGCAGCATCAGCATGGTGCGCGGCAATAAATCCATTACGCTATCTTCCAACCGCGCATAACTTTCGGCCGGATTCGGCTGGGCATCCGCATACTGGATAAAATCCGCCACATCTTGTTGCAGTTTCTGTAACACCGGCAAGGCCACGGCTTGCCCCGGTTGCCGGACGGCTTTTTGCAGCGTGTCCCGCAATTGAAGCAGGGCCGCCCGCACATCCGAATTTTCCGGTTTTTCGGCAAACCGGTTCAGTTGCACCGGCATGATCAAATTCAGATTATCGATGATCTCCAGCTTTTCCGCCTGTTGCTCGGCCACCATGCTGCTGAGGGTAATGGCTTCATGCACGCTGGGCAACTTGGCAAACCGGGCCGCTAATTCATCGGCCTGCGCCAGATTATCGGTCAATGCCGACGTCGCGAACGGCGAATCGGTCTGGCTGCGCAACAATTTTTTAAAAGCGATCACGGACTGGGTGTTGGGATCGCGCAAATTGATCGGGTTGGAGTCGAAACGCATTTGGGTTAATGTCAATCCGGCCAACAAGGCGGCCGACACCGCGGCAATCAAAACCCCGGTGGCATGCCTGAACGGAAATTCATAGGCCCACTCGGGTAGCAAGGTTTTGCCATTGGCCGGCAAAGGTTTGATCGGCAACAGCTTTAACAAGGCAGGCAACAAGCTTAAAGACACCAGTAAACCGATAAAGATGCCGCCGCCCGAGATGATGCCCAATTCCGAAACCCCTTTAAAATCGGTCGGAATAAAAGCGAAAAAGCCGATAGCCGTGGTTGCGGCGCATAAAAACAAGGAGCGACCCACGGTATCCATGCTGTTTAAAATAGCTTGATCGGTAGCCAAGCCTTGCTGCCTGCATTCCTGATAACGCAGGCATAAATGGGTGGCAAAATCCACGCCCAAGCCTATGTAAAGCACTGCGAAGGCCACCGAAATCAAATTCAAATGCCCTACCGCCAAAGCGGCAAAGCCGGCGGTTAACGCCAAACCCACCACCAGGGCTATAAAGGTCATCAGCAGTAATTTTAACGAGCGTAAACCTATCCATAACGCCAGACACACCAGCAATAAAGAAACGATGCTAGAGACGATCATGTCCTGGTTCACGGTTTCCATTTCTTCGTGTTCCAAGGGAATTTCGCCTGTAAAGCTCAGTTGGACACCCGGAAATTGGCTGGCCATGTCGGTGCTCAGATCTCGCAAATACTGCATGGGCTTACCCGCCGGCATCAATTGTTTAAAATCCAGATGCACACGGGTGATCACCAGGCGCCGGGTTTGATCGCCACCGAAGCTTTTTTCGGTTAACAACTGCTGCCAGGACAGATAATGCGTTTCGCCGGCCTTAACGGCTTGCAGAGACTCGCCGATGGCACTCAACAAGGGATCCAGCGGCATGGCCAAATCCTGTTCCCGACCTTCCAAAGCCAGGCCGATGATGTCCATTAATCCGGCGAAGTGATAATGCGCGGATAAGTAGCCGATAAACGGCTGCGCATCCACCAGTTTATCGGACAGCGATTCCAATTCGCCAAGACTCAGATACAAAAAACCTTGTTGCCGAAAGAACGCGTTATCGACCGGAATATAAGCCGAATCGAACAAAGTTTTTTCCGCTTGCAGGTGTTTTTCAATAAATTGCGCGGCCGCCGCTGTTTGCTCCGGCGTCGGCGATTCCACCACCACGATAATCGCCGAGGCATCCTGCGGGAAGGCTTTATCCAATTCGGCGCGGATTTTAATAAACGGCAAGTCCTGCGACAGCAAGTCGCTGGTATTGGTGTTGATGCCCAGGTGATCGCGGGTATAAAACACACTGCCGGCGCTGAGCAAGGCAAACAGCAACAGCACTAACCAAGGAAAACGGATAGGTAATTGGGATAAAAACGCTGAAAATCGGGTTTTTATCGATATAGCGGCAAGAGGCATAATTTTGAATAACTAAAATTGCAGTAAAAAAGAAAATCGAAAAAACCGGCACGCCGTGTCGCCAAACCGGAATAGGGTGCTTTAAATTCATTTTTGCCGGTAAGCCTGGAGGCATACTGCGTTTAACCTCGGAACCGGACCGGCAATTTGGAAAAATGACCGGACATTATAAGCAAAAGCGAGGCTCAGCCCCAGAAGCCAGCGACCTGATCAGCTTACCGCAGGCCCAAAAAGCGGCGTTTTATGCATTTATCCGCTGAAAAAGCTAAGTCTAATTTACAGATTTTGTGGGGTAGCGATGCGATTTCGACCGCGAAAAGCCAACCAGGGGCCTGCTATGGGTAATGCTCACACGCGGCAATCGGCGGCAATTGCCATGGAGTCCGCCGGCATTGCGATGTCGGCATTTGCTTCGTCATATTCCTGTCATGTTTCCGAATTAGGCTGTATCCATCAAAGCGAAGCCGCTGTTTTTGCTGCCATGCATCGCTTTACTCTGGACTTTCTAATTTACTGGATCAACATCAATGATCGATGCCGAGCGCATTCTGCAGGAAACCTACCCGGATTTTAATCTGGGCAAGCACAACCAACTGGCCGTCAAAGCCCTGAAAAAACTGTTACACGAAGACGACTTCAACGAGGTCATCGATAAAAACCGCCATTTGCGCGGCTACGCCTTTCTCGACAAATTGCTGGGTTACTTCAACTTTCATTATCAGGTCAGTAATCAGTCGTTCAGCAACATTCCGTCCGAGGGCCGTTTATTAATCGTCGCCAATCACCCTATAGGCACCCTGGACGGGCTGGCGCTGGTTAAATTGATCCGCTCGGTCAGGCCGGATGTGCGCATAGTCGCCAACCGGGTTTTGTCGCACATGGAACCGCTGCAATCGATTTTTTTGCCGGTCGATGTGTTATCGGACAAAAAGGCCTTGAAAGACAGCTATAAAGCCATGCTGGAGGCCCTGGAAAACGAAGAAGCCGTGATTATATTTCCGGCCGGCGAAGTGTCCCGCATCACCCCCAAGGGCATACGCGACGGTAAATGGCAAAACGGTTTCGTCAAACTGGCTAAAAAGGCCCGTTGCCCTATCCTGCCCATCCACATCAAGGCCAAAAACTCGGCCTTGTTCTATAGCATGTCCACACTCTACAAGCCGCTGGGCACCATGCTGTTGGTCAAGGAAATGTTCAATAAAAAAGACCAGGAAATCAAATTCGTGGTCGGCGCGCCGATTCCGTATACGGTCATCGAGGGGAGCGAGCAGTCTAATAAACAACTCAGCCAGCGCTTTCGTAAACACGTGTTAAACCTGGGAAAAAAACATAAACCCTTGTTGTTCGATACGGTAGCCACCGTGGTACATCCCGCCGATACCAAGGCCATCAAAAAAGCCTTGTTTCAATCGCGCCTGCTGGGCGAAACCCGCGACGGCAAAAAAATTTTCCTTTACCGGTTTCAGGACGATTGTCCGGTCATGCAGGAAATAGCCCGCTTGCGCGAATTGACCTTCAGGACCGTGGAAGAAGGTACCGGTCTGGCGCTGGATTTGGACAAGTTCGACATTTACTATAGCCATATCGTGCTGTGGGACGATCAAGCCCTGGATATCGTCGGCGCCTACCGAATCGGCGAAGGGCCGAAAATCATGCAGAGCCATGGTATCGAGGGTTTTTACAGCAGCACCTTGTTCGATTTACATACCGAATTCGCCGCCTTGTTGCCTTACAGCCTGGAGTTGGGCCGCAGTTTCGTACAACCGCGTTACTGGGGCCAGCATAGCCTGGAATATCTTTGGTACGGCATTGGCGCGTATTTACGCGAGCAACCGGATATCAAATATTTGTTCGGCCCGGTGAGTATCAGCAATGCTTACCCGCAACTGGCCAAGGAATTGATCATCGGTTTTTACCAGCAACAATTCGGAACAGAATTACCCCAAGCCACAGCCAAAACGCCGTTTATCATTTCCGAGCAATGCCGGCAATTCGTGGCGCAGGAATTTAATGGCGATTATTCCAGCAGTTTTAAAATTTTGAATAGCGAACTCCGCAAACTGGGCGTCAAAGTTCCCACGCTTTATAAACAGTATGTCGAGCTGTGCGTGGACAAGGGCTGCCATTTCATCGACTTTAATATCGACCCGGATTTCAACAACTGCATCGACAGCCTGATCATGGTGGAGATCGATAAAATCGCCCCGAAAAAGCGCCAGCGCTATATCGAAACCACGCTTTTGCATTAAATTTTCCCATGTCTAACGCAATTTTTGCGGAATTGGCGCAATTGGAAGCGCTGATCGCCCAATTGGGCGATCGGGCGCGGACCGATGTAGTCAGCCGCGTTCAATATAAAAACCGCTCTTTCCCTATCTATAGCATAGTCCTGGGTTCGCTGCGGGATGACGTGCCGGCATTGGCGTTTGTGGGCGGCGTGCACGGATTGGAGAAAATCGGCTCGGAAGTGATTCTGTCGTATTTGCAAACCATCATCCACCTGCTGGACTGGGATGAAGAATTCGCCGGCCGCCTGGAGCGGTCGCGGTTGGTGTTTATCCCCATAGTCAATCCGATAGGCGTATATCGCGGTACCCGCTCCAATGGCAACGGCGTCGATTTAATGCGCAATGCGCCGATAGAAGGCAAAGGCAATACCAAGCTTTATAGCGGTCACCGCGTCAGCCCGCGTCTGCCTTGGTACCGCGGCGACACGGCGCAAATGGAAACCGAAGCCCAAGCCCTGTGCCAGGTTATCCGGAAATACGTGTTTAACTCGCCCTTATCGATAGCCTTGGATTTGCATTCCGGCTTCGGCATACACGACCGGTTGTGGTTTCCTTACGCCTCTTGTAAAAAACCCTTCCCCGGCATTGCCGAAGCGCACGCCTTAAAACAAAGTTTCGATCGCTGTTATCCCAACCATATTTATAAAATAGAACCCATGAGCCAGGAGTACATTATCAACGGCGATTTATGGGATTATTTGTACGACAGTTTTATGCAAACGGCGGATGCGCAACATCGGCAATTTTTGCCGCTGACGTTGGAAATGGGCTCCTGGCTTTGGCTGCGCAAGAGCCCGTTGCATTTATTCCAGCGCCACGGCTTTTTTCACCCCTTACTGCCGCATCGGCAACAACGCATACTGCGGCGGCATATTACCTTGTTCGATTTTTTGTACCGCAGCCTGCTGTATCCGAAAAAATGGGCGCAACTGGATGCAATGCAATTGAAACAGCATAATCAACAAGCCCTGGCGCTTTGGTATGCCTGATCCGATCGGCCGAAACTGGTTATTGCTGCGAGGATTGTCGCGGGAAGCCGCGCATTGGGGCGAATTTACGCCATTGTTGCAAGCGCAATTCCCCATGGCCCGTATTTCCATGCTGGATCTACCCGGCACTGGTACGCGCTATCGGGAAACCAGTCCCGACAGCATTGATGCGATCATGGCGTCCGTCAGACACCAGGCATTGACGGCAGGCTTGTTAAGCCAGCCACTGACCATCGTCGGTTTATCGCTGGGCGGCATGGTGGCATGGGAGTGGATGTTGAAACATCCGCGGGATATTGGCGCGGCCGCCTTGATCAATACCAGCATGGCGAGTTTAAGCCCGTTTTACCAACGGCTGCGCTGGCAAAGCTATCCGAATTTTTTCAAACTGCTAATGCAACCCAACCGCTTCCGCAGGGAATTGGCGATCGTTCGCTGCGTAGCCAACCGGCGCGACCGGGATCAACAAACAGCCTCGGCATGGGCCCGAATCCAGGCCGAACGGCCGGTAACATACGCCAATACCCTCAGGCAGCTCGCCGCCGCGGCCCGCTATCGGCCGGGAGATAAAAAACCGGATGTACCGCTGTTATTGTTGAGCGGCCGGGGC
>NZ_JANIBK010000126.1 GCF_024505165.1 Methylomonas rivi | reverse complement strand
AGTCCGGCTTGACCGCGCTGGAGATCGGCAAGGCCGAGATTCGCCACCAGGGCGGCCGTATCGCCCTACTGGCCTGGGGCAGCATGGTGGCGCCGGCGGTGGAAGCCGGCAAGCAACTGGGCGCTACGGTGGTGAACATGCGCTTTGTGAAGCCGTTTGACGAGGCCTTGGTACTGGAACTGGCCAAAAGCCACGACAGCTTCGTCACGGTGGAAGAAAACGTCATCGCCGGCGGCGCCGGCAGCGCGATCAACGAATACCTGCAAGCGCAGCGGATTTTGATGCCGATCTTGAACATCGGCCTACCCGACCGCTTCGTCGAGCAAGGCAGCCGAGAGGAACTGCTCAGCCTGTGCGGCCTGGATGCCAAGGGCATTTTGGCGAGTATTCAGGCGTTTGATGCTTAATTAACACCGGAGCGAAAATGGAACGATTAAAACATAAAATCCGCGACATTCCCGACTTTCCAAAACCGGGTATCGTTTTTAAAGACATCACGCCGTTAGTCAAAGATCCGAGTGCTTTGCGGTTGGCCGTGCACCAATTGCTGCACCCTTTTCTGGGGCGCGACATCACTGCTGTTGCCGGCATGGAAGCCAGGGGGTTTATTTTTGGTGCGCTGGTAGCCTGGGAATTGGGCGTGCCTTTCATTCCGCTGCGAAAGCCCGGCAAACTGCCTTACGACGTGCAAAGCGTCAGTTACGACCTGGAATACGGCTCGGCAGAGCTGGAAGTACATATCGATGCCGTCGATCAAAATGATAAAGTGCTGTTGATCGACGATTTGCTAGCCACCGGCGGTACTGCCAAGGCCAGTTGCGAGCTGATCGAAAAGCTGGGCGCCAGCGTAGTCGCGTGCGCTTTTGTAGTGGAATTGGATTTTTTGGCGGGCAGGGAACTTTTAAAAGGCTACGAAGTGCATGCCTTGGTGCATTACTAATATTGCCAAAGCCCTTTGCTGATAGACATAAAAAAGGCGCCGCAGGCGCCTTTTTTGTTTTTTATCGATGTCAGCGACGACGTTTATAACGCCTTTTCTCGCTGATTGTATCCATTTTAGCCGAGGCTTGTTCGAACTCTAATAGTGCATCGTCGAACGATTTTGACATGCTATCGAAGGCTTCAACGGTAGCATTCTCGGTTTTTAACGTTTCCGAGGCAAGTTTGTCCTGGGTGTCAACCGGATCAGAGCCCGTTTTTATTTTTTTTTTTGATGCCGAAGCCATCTGGCCGTCATCTTCCATGGCTTCGTCGATATCCAGATCAAAAGTATCGGCATCGGTTTTGCCGTCGTTAATCAGGTTATTACGGTATTGCAGAAAGGATTCCCGGGTAAATACGTAGGGGTCCAAGGCCGCTTCGTCGATAAAATTCAAAGCGCCTTCCGCATTGGCACGCTCATTGATACCTTCGATAATACCCGTGCCCGGCACATAGCTGCCGGGATTGGCGGCTTTGTCCAAAACAATCCCGCCGCCATCGCGCAAGGTGGTGGGTCCTAAAACAGGCAATACCAAATAAGGGCCTTGATTGACCCCCCAAACCGCTAGAGTTTGACCGAAGTCTTCCACATTTTGCTGTAAGCCTAAATCCGTGGCCACATCAAACAAGCCCAACAAGCCGATAGTGGAGTTCGTGGTAAAGCGGCCCAAATCCGATGCGCTTTGCTCAAACTTGCCCTGCAATAAGTCGTTCAGCACGACATTAATGCCTTTCAAATTATTGAAAAAATTGGTTACGCCCGTTTGCATGAAATTCGGGGTAATGAACTTATAACCATCGGCGACGGGTTTTAATAAATACTTATCCAGCCCCATGTTAAAGCCGTACATGGACCGATTAAACCTCTCATAAGGATCAACGGGAGTAACAACAGGCGCCGAAACATCCGTAACGGCAACCTGAGACTCAGTGCTAGCACACCCAGTTACCGATAAAGCGCCTGAAAACAACAGCGCAAAATAGAAAGATGCTCGGCTTTTAGCGTGATAACTAAGGGTATACATTAAATTTCAATTCCTGACAGACTTATTGTTTAGCGTAACTTTCAATTTTTTCGTTGATTTTGGCAATCAGTTTATCAAAGCCTTCACGGTTTAAAACGCTAGTGTAGTCCGAACGCTTCAAAGCCAAATCGCTGACTCCGTCCGCTATTATATTAATAATCTGCCAACTATCGTCTTTTTTCTTCATCATATAGTCGAACTTGACATCTTTCTCGCCCGGAATTTTCAAGTTGGTATGTACCACCACGCCGCCCCGGCCGGTTTCCTCTTCCGAAACAAAACTAAACGATTCGCCGGAAAACTCTTTAAAATTATGCGCATAGGCGGAAACGCTGAGCTCGCTGAACACTTCTTCCAGTTTTGCTTGCTGTTCGGGCGTCAACTCCTCCCATTGTTTGCCGACCACAATCCGGGCAATTTTAGGCAAATCATGGCTCTTTTTGACCGCGGCGTCCAACTTGTCGTAACGGCCCTTGAAGCCCAATTCCTTGCCTTGTCTCATGACATCAATAAGCTGGTCCTGAAAGGCTTCCACAACTTGGCGAGCGGTCAACTCCTCCGCCATGGCCAGCGACGAAAGACAAAAAACCATCAAAAAACTAAAGCCGAAATAAATTTTTCTTAACATAGTCATTATCTATATCGTGTAAAGGAACAAAGACTGTTCGGAACCAGTGCTCAGGATTCGATTTTTACCGGGATATCGGCGATAGAACTCTTAACGCTCGCCGCAAACTGCGGAACCGGCTCAACCACCATATCGCCCGACGTTTTAGGTCCGCGTATGCTGGTCCACAAGGCTTTCAGAGGATGAGCCAGGGTGTCTTCAACCGCGGTTGCTTCATATCCGCAATGCGCCATGCAGTTAGCGCATTTAGGATTTTTCACGGTACCGTATTTGTCCCAAGGCGTGGTGTCCAGCAGTTCCTGGAAAGAGCTGGCATTTCCTTCGTCCGCCAGCAAATAGCATGGCTTCTGCCAGCCGAATACGTTACGGGTAGGGTTGCCCCAAGGCGTGCAATTGTAATTTTGGTTGCCGGCCAGAAAATCCAGATATAGCGAGGAATGATTCAATTTCCATTTGCGGTCTTTACCGATTTTGAAAATGCCGCGGAACAGATTTTTGACATCGACACCTTTAATAAAGACATCCTGCTTCGGCGCGCGCTCATAGCTAAAGCCCGGAGCGATGGTGACGCCCTCAACCCCCAGTTCCATCGCGTAGTCCAGGAATTCCGCCACCTCATCCGGCGTTTCGCCCTGAAACAGGGTGCAATTCACCGTCACTCTAAAGCCTTTGCTTAAGGCCAGCTTGATGGCTTCCACGGCAATATCGAACACGCCTTCTTGGCATACGGAAGCATCGTGGCGGTCTTTTGAGCCATCGAGATGCACGGAAAAAGTAAGGTAAGGCGACGGGGTGTAATCGTTGATGCGTTTGCGCAACAACAAGGCGTTGGTGCAAAGATAAACAAATTTTTTGCGGGCGACAATCCCGGCGACAATCTGCGGCATTTCCTTGTGTATCAGCGGCTCGCCGCCGGGGATCGAAACCATGGGGGCGCCGCATTCATCCACGGCATCCAGGCACTCCTGCACGGACAGGCGCTTATCCAGAATATCGTCCGGATAATCGATCTTGCCGCAGCCCGCGCAAGCCAAATTACATCTGAATAAAGGCTCCAGCATCAACACCAAGGGATATTTTTTTGCACCCTTTAATTTCTGCTTAATCAGATAACTACCTACGGCCAATTGCTGACGTAAAGGAACACTCACGGCTTACTCTCCAAAACTCTAAATCACCCGGCCAGACCATTGTCACAAAAAAACAACAATAGAAAAAGCCCCAAAATCAAACACTTCAGACCACGTCTGCTAATACGGCAAGCAAGGCAGCGCATTAAAAGGAAGATCGAACTGTTGCTAGAATACTACTTTTTTAGCGGCCGCTCCAGTTTTAATAATAAAAAACAACAATTCCTTATTTGGCGCATGCGGCGCCGTGCGTTAAATGCTACATCTATCCAGGGTATTTCCCCACTCGCAATAACAGAAATATCTTTAATAAACAACAATAAGAGCGGCATACTCGACTTAAAATATCAGCAATGCCGGCCAAAAATAGAATCCGCACAAAACGGCATTTGCAGTAAAACAACATCGCTTTGCAAAACACCAACAAACAGTCTATCATTGAGTTAACGATTTAGCTGGCTATCAAAAGCACATGAACGGACCTCAACCACTCACTGAAAACCTGCAATCACTTGCAAAATTAGCCGATGACGAACTGCAGGCGGTATTGCTTGAAGGCGTTTCGCGCACGTTTGCGCTCACCATTCCGCAACTGCCGGAAAAGTTATACCACGCCGTTGCTAACGCCTACCTGCTGTGCCGCATAGTCGATACTATCGAAGACGAAGTTTCGTTAACGGCGGAGCAGAAAAAACATTTCTGCGGCGGGTTCATTCGAATCGTCAAAACCGGTCAAGGCGCGGAGGCTTTTGCCGCCGAATTGGCCCCCTTACTATCCGAACAGACCATTCCGGCCGAACACTGCCTGATTCATTTAATTCCGCGCGTCATTGCCATCACCCATACCCTGGACGCGGCGCAAATCGAAGCGCTGGCCGCTTGCGTTGAAACCATGGCAAACGGTATGCCCGTCTACCAAGCTCTGGACTTGCACGCCGGCCTGAAAACCCTGAAAGACATGGACGACTACTGTTATTACGTGGCCGGATGCGTCGGCGAAATGCTGGCCAAATTGTTTTGCCACTATTCGCCGCAAATCAACGCCCATCGCGACGAGCTGTTAAAGCTGTCGGTTTCCTTCGGACAAGGCCTGCAAATGACCAACATCCTGAAGGATATTTGGGACGACGCCAAGCGCGGCGTATGCTGGCTGCCGCAAGATATTTTTACCGAAACGGGTTTTGATCTGGCCGACCTTACCCCGGAAACCGACGACGACCGCTTCCGCCAAGGCCTGGAGCATCTGATCGGCATTGCCCACGGCCACTTACAGAATGCGCTGAGTTATACCCAACTCCTGCCTAGCCACGAAACCGGCATCCGTAACTTTTGTTTATGGGCCCTAGGCATGGCGATTTTGACCTTGAAAAAAATCAAGCAAAACCTGAGTTTCAATGAGTCCGACCAAGTCAAAATCAGCCGCAACAGCGTCAAAACCACCATTGCCGTCTGCAAACTGACCGCGCGCAACAACCTGTTGTTGACGTTGATATTCAATCTCACCAGCCGAGATTTAAAAACTCCGGGCTGGCGGTATTTACCCAAATCGCACACTGGACAATAAGGAATCACCATGTTTACCGAATCCCCTATAGATACCAGCAGCCCCGACATGCACAACAACAATGCCACCTCAAACCGGCAATCCAATAGCGGCCTGAACGCGGCCATCGAGCGCGCGCAAAGCAAACTGCTCAGCCTGCAAAATCCCGCCGGTTACTGGGTGTTCGAACTTGAGGCCGACTGCACCATCCCGTCCGAATACATCATGATGATGCATTACCTGGACGACATCGATGAAGCCCTGCAGAGCAAAATCGCGGTTTACCTGCGTAGCCGCCAATCCGAAGACGGCAGCTATCCTTTGTTTACCGGCGGCCCCGGCGACATCAGTTGCAGCGTTAAGGTGTATTACGCCTTAAAAATGGCCGGCGATGCTATTCACGAGCCGCACATGAAACGCCTGCGCGAATGGATTTTGAGTCAAGGCGGCGCCGCGCGCGCCAACGTCTTCACCCGGATTGCGCTGGCTATTTTCGAACAATTGCCTTGGCGCGGGGTCCCTTATATTCCAGTTGAAATCATGTTGCTGCCGTCCTGGTTTCCGTTTCACCTGGATAAAGTCTCGTATTGGTCGCGTACCACCATGGTACCGCTTTTCATTCTGTGCACATTGAAGGCCAAAGCCAAAAATCCGCGCAACGTCGGCATTCTGGAATTGTTTGTCGTGCATCCGGACGAGGAAAAACACTATTTTCCGGAACGTACTTTACTGAACAAAATGTTTTTAGGACTGGACATCTTGGGCCGCATTACCCGGCCGCTGATTCCGGAGCGCGTCACCAAACGCGCTATTCAAAAAGCCGTGGATTGGTTCACCGAGCGCCTGAACGGCGAAGACGGCTTGGGCGGTATTTTTCCGGCCATGGTCAATGCCTACGAATCCATGCTATTGCTCGGCTTTCCCAAAGACCACCCGAACGTCTTGATTGCCCGCCAGTCCATCGATAAATTGCTGGTGGTTAAAGACGACGAAGCCTATTGCCAACCCTGCCTGTCCCCGGTTTGGGATACCGCACTGGCCAGCATGGCATTGCTGGAAGCCGACAAACAAGGCAATGCCGCCAATTTGAGCAAAGCCTACGGCTGGTTGAAAAGCGTGCAATTAGCGGACGAACCCGGCGATTGGCGCGTCAGATGCCCGAACTTGGCCGGCGGCGGTTGGGCATTCCAGTTTGCCAACCCGCATTATCCTGACGTGGACGACACCGCCATCGTGGCGTTCTCCATGGCTGAATCCGACCAAACCGGCCTGGACGAATCCATCCACCGCGCCACCCGCTGGATCGTCGGCATGCAATCGAAAAACGGCGGCTACGGCGCGTTCGATGTCGACAACACCTATTACTATCTCAACGAGATTCCGTTTGCCGATCACGGTGCGTTACTGGATCCGCCCACCGTGGATGTCAGCGCCCGTTGCGCCATGCTGATGGCGCGGGTCTCGAAAGACCACGCCGAGTATTTGCCGGCCTTGCAGCGCACTATCGATTATATCCGCGGCGACCAGGAAGCAGACGGCTCCTGGTTCGGCCGCTGGGGTACCAACTATATCTACGGCACTTGGTCGGCGCTGTTGGGGCTGGAACAAACCAGTTTGCCGAAGACCGATCCGATGTATACCAAAGCCGCGGCATGGCTAAAAAGCGTGCAACGCGAAGATGGCGGCTGGGGCGAAGACAATCTCAGCTACCACGACGACAAAAAATTCCGCGGCCGTTATCACTTCAGCACTGCGTTCCAAACTGCTTGGGCAGTGTTGGGCCTGATTGCCGCGGGCGAAGTTCGCAGCCCGGAAGTCAAGGCGGGTATCGATTTTCTGCTGCGTACGCAACAAGCTGACGGCGTCTGGAACGATCCTTGCTTCACCGCGCCGGGTTTTCCACGGGTGTTTTATCTGAAATATCACGGCTACGATAAATTTTTCCCACTCTGGGCGCTGGCCAGATACCGTAACGAATTGGCTAAATAGTGAGCCGTATTCCAACCGATTTACCGGATGCATTCAATGCCGGCGCCCGCGTCGGCATTGTTGTTGCTCTGCCGGAAGAACTAGCCACCCTGACCGCAAGCAAACTCAAGCCGGGAGAATGCTGCCGGGTGGGGGCCCATTGGGTGGCTTATGCGGGCGCTGGTTTCCGCAATGCCGCCGCTGCCGCGCAATTGCTGGCCGGCAAAGGTATCCACTGTTTGATCAGTTGGGGATGCGCGGCGGGTTTAGCCCCCGATATGAAACCGGGCGACCTCTTGTTGGCCTCGCAAATCGATAACGGAATCAGGCAATTCGATACCGATAGCCGGTTTTCGGCATCGCTGCGGCTAAGCTTGCCGGTCAACATGACCGTGCATACCGGCAAATTGTATAGCTGCGATCGGCTGATCGGCGGCAGCCAGGAAAAACAACGCCTCCATCAACAAACGCAAGCGATGGGGTTGGACATGGAAAGCGCGGCCATTGCGGATTTTGCCTTTCGCGCGAACCTGCCTTTCATGGCCGTCCGCAGTATTGCGGATCCGGCCAGTCAGACATTGCCCACTGCCGTCATTCAGGCGTTGAACAACCAGGGCCGGGTCGAGTTGCTCAAACTGCTGCGCTACCTGTTTTGGCATCCGTTCGAAGTGAAAGCGCTGATTCAATTGGGCCTGCATTTTCATGCCGCCCAAAAAACCTTAAAACTCGCCGCCCGGGGACTGAGCAGCCAAGCGTGCTTCCGCCCCGAACCGGCGAATTGAGCCTTTATGCACAAGCGCTCGTTTTTATACTTATTTTCTGCCGCGCGGATTTAACCCCGCGTCCGCACACATTCACGAGGTATTACATGTCTTTTAGCATTGCCGAGCTTTTTAACCAGCATTTTGAGGAAAAGTTCGATTTACACGAACATTATCTTAACAACCAAATGGTGCGGGTGCTGCGCACCATCGGTTACGACAGAAACTACAAAAAAGCGGTCGGCCAATATCTTTACGACGAAGACGGCAACGAATATCTGGACTTATTGAGCGGTTTCGGCGTGTTTGCAATGGGGCGCAACCATCCGACCATTATTAAAGCTCTGCAAGAAACCCTGACACTGGAACTGCCAAGTCTGGTGCAGATGGACGTATCGTTATTGAGCGGTTTGCTGGCCAAGGAAATTCTGGCCACCTGCCCGGACAATCTGGAAAAAATGTTTTTCTGCAACTCCGGCACCGAGGCCGTCGAAGCGGCCATCAAGTTCGCCCGCTACACCACCAAGCGCTCGCGCATCGTGCATTGCGACCACGGCTATCACGGCTTGACCATGGGCTCGCTGTCGCTGACCGGCGAACACATCTTCCGCGAAGGCTTCGGTCCATTGTTGCCCGAATGCACCTCGGTGCCGTTCAACGACTTGGCGGCGCTGGAACAGGCATTGAGCGGCAAGGACGTGGCGGCTTTCATTGTCGAACCCATCCAAGGCAAGGGCGTCAACATTCCGGACGATAACTATCTGCCGGAAGTCGAACGTTTGTGTAAAAAATACGGCACCCTGTTTGTCGCCGACGAAATCCAGACCGGTATCGGCCGCACCGGCAAATTCTGGGCCATCGAGCACTGGGGCGTCAAACCCGACATGATTCTGATGGCCAAAGCCTTGTCCGGCGGCTTCATACCCGTCGGCGGCGTAGCGATGACCACTCATATCATGGACACCGTGTTCAATCGCATGGATAGAGCCGTGGTGCACGGCTCGACCTTCTCGAAAAATAACATGGCCATGGCCGCCGGTTTGTCCGCGTTGCATGTGGTTCACGAAGAAAAACTGGTCGAAAACAGCGCCAAGGTCGGCGAAGACATCATCGCCACCATCAATGCAATGGCGCCGAAATACGAATTCCTGAAGGAAGCGCGCGGCAAGGGCTCGATGATCGCCATCGAATTCCAGTCGCCGAAAAGCCTGGGCCTGAAAGCGGCCTGGGCCATGCTGGAAGCGGCCAACAAAGGCCTGTTCTGCCAGATGATTCTGATCCCGCTGTTCAAGGAGCACCGCGTGCTGGCGCAAGTAGCCGGTCACGGCATGAATGTGGTCAAATTTTTACCGCCCCTGACGCTGACGCAAAAAGACCGCGACTGGATTGTCAATTCCGTGGAAAAAACCATCGCCGATACCCACAACGTTACCGGTTCTATCTGGACGCTGGGTAAAAACCTGGCCGGCCACGCGTTAAAAAACAAAAAGTAAGGAGAAACTCTGATGCGCTATTTGAAGCTTGGTTTGTTGGCATTGGCATTGATTGCCAGCCCCGGCGTGTTCGCCCACGCGGTAGTCACCCATAATTCGCTGCAACTGAAACCGGTGCCGGTCAATCAGGCCAGCCAAGTCGAGTTGTCCTTCAATTCCAAAGTGGAGCTGGATTTGTCGGAAGTTTTTCTGGTCAGCGCCGGCGACAAAATGCAAACCATTACCGCCACGCCCGGCGCCAAACCGGGCCAGGTCATGCTGGAACTGCCCGCATTGGCGCCCGGCGAATATGCCATTAAATTGAAAATCTTCGCGGCCGACGGCCATTTGAGCGAAGACTTGTTGCGTTTTTTCGTTAAAGAGCCTAAATAAACCTTATGGAAGGCATTGCAGATTATCTGGATTCCCTGATCGGCGGCGTCGATCTGACTTTTTATTCCATCGCCATCGGCGGTTTGTTGTGGGGCTTATTCGTATTGCGGCCCTGGGACGACGACACCCATTACAATACCACCTTGCTGGAAAAAACCGTCAACCTGATTCATTTCGGTAGTAAGGCGCTGGTATTTACGCAACTGTCCAAAATCGGCCTGAAAATCTGGTTGATGGCGGTAACATTGGGTAAATCGCCGTTTCCGGCTTTTTTCAACACCGTACAATTTCAAGCCGGCATGGCCCGCGCCGCTTCGGCTTTCGCGCTGTTTTTGTTCATCAAATACGCGTTGAAGCAAAATTACCGTTCCCAAAAGCATTGGATACTGGCGGCCGCCACCATCCTGCCGTTGGTTATTTCCGCCGCTTGGCTGGTGCATGGCGCCAGCCGCCTGGAAGATCGAGGTTTGCTGATGACCTTGACCGTCAGCCACCAGATTGCCGCGGCAGCCTGGGTTGGCGGTATTTTTCAATTGCTGGCGATATGGCGTTTAAAAAAGCAAAATGCCATTGCGATTGAATTGTGGCCGCTGCTTCTGAAACGATTCGCTATCATCGGCTTTGTCGCGGTTGGCGCTTTGATTGTTACCGGCACGCCTTTAGCTTGGTATTACATTCGCACGTTCCAAGGCTTCATAGGCGCCGGCTACGGCAATTTGCTGATGGTCAAAATCATGATGATGGGCTTAGCCCTGGGCTTTGCCTGGATGAACCGTCAGGCCGTGGAGGACTATTTCAGCAGCCGCAGCCTTTATGTATTAACGGCTCGCGTGCCTTATTACATTGAAGCGGAAACCTTAATTCTGCTGACGATTTTGTTCACCGCCGCCAGCTTGGCCTCGCAACCGCCCGCCGTCGACATCCCGCATCTGACGGCCTCGGTTGAAGAAGTCTTGAATATGTTCCACCCCAGGGTACCGCGCTGGGAATCGCCGACCCACGAAGCCTTGCTGGCCGGCGAAGCCGGACGCGTAGCCATCGTCGGCCAAATTCCTTCGGAGGCGGCCACGGCGTGGTCGGACTACAACCACAACATCTCCGGCATATTCCTGACCACAATGAGCTTTTTCGCCATGCTGTCGTATTCCAGCCGCTTCCACGGCTGGGCGCGATTCTGGCCGGTCGGCTTCATGGCCCTGGGAATATTTTTGTTTTTCCGCAGCGATGCGGAAAGCTGGCCGCTCGGCCCCATCGGCTTTTGGGACAGCACCTTCAACAACGGCGAAGTGCTGCAACACAGGATCGCTACCTTACTGGTCTTTATCCTGGGCATGATGGAAGTGCGCGCCCGCATCAACAATAATCAAGGCATGCTGCCCTATTTTTTTCCGATTCTGGCGGCTTTCGGCGGCATGATGCTGCTGGCGCATTCGCATGTCGGCTTCGAAGCCAAGACCGCATTTTTGATCCAGGTCGGCCACACCCTGATGGGGGTGTTTTCCCTGATTCTGGCCTGCGGACGCTGGCTGGAGCTTAAGCTAGACTCGCCCGGCAAAAATATTGCCGGCTTTATCTCAGTGTTCGCCCTGTTTCAGATTGGCGTCATCCTGATGTTCTATCGCGAACCCTTGTACTGATTATGAACCTGAAAAATCAATATTCATTACTGAAAAACATCCACAGTCCCGCGGACGTCAGAGCGCTCGCGAAAGACCAGTTAAAACCGCTGGCGGATGAGGTACGCGAGTATCTGACCCATACGGTCAGCATTTCGGG
>NZ_JANIBK010000125.1 GCF_024505165.1 Methylomonas rivi | reverse complement strand
AAGGCCGGGGTACGCGCCTTGGCGCAAGGCATGGCGCGGGAATTCGGCCCGCAAGGCATCCATGTGGTGCATGCCGTCATCGATGGCGTCATCGACGGCGACCGCGCCCGCAACCAGTTCCCGAAATTTGTCGAGGCAAAAGGGCAAGAGGGTTTATTACAAGCCGCCGCCATTGCCGAAACCTATTGGCAACTGCACTGCCAGCATCCCAGCGCCTGGACCCATGAACTGGATTTACGGCCGTTCAAAGAGCCGTTCTAGCAGCATAACCTATATACTGAATTCAACAGAGGCAAAACCATGAAAGTATTTTTATACGCGGAATATCAAGTCGCAATTCCCTTCGATCAAATCGACTGGCGTCCCATCAACGTGGACATGAAACAATTTCCAGGCTTGAAGTCGAAGACTTGGCTGAGTGGCGTCAACAACCAAACCGTCGGCGGCTTTTACGAATTCGATTCGGTCGAAAACGCCCAGAACTATATCGACGGCTTGTTACTGCCGTTCGCGAAAAAGGTCAACGGCAATCTGTCAGTGAAACTGTTCGATGGCGAAATTACCCGCGAAGCCAATATCGGCATGAATTCGCCGTACTATTCGGCAATGTAAGCCGATGAACGTTGTTGGCCCGCTAGCCGTTTGTGGCCAAACCAGCTATTGCCGGTGTTGCGAGGCCACCAGCCGCCGCCCGTCGGGCGGCGGCCAAAGCCAAGCGGTTCAATGACAGGGATTACCTTGCGATTTTGAAACGTTTGCACGCCGGGCCGGCACGGCATAAATAATACACAGCGCGGCCGCCGCCGCGGCTACATGCTTGATCGCATGCCCGCCCATGAACCCCAGCATCGAAAAAATCCGGCCGTCGAAATGCTCGAGCAACTTGGCGGTAAAGTACAGCGCAAAAGCCGCCAGCAATAGCCGATTACTCAAATAACGCTCCGGAAACATCAGTAACATAAAAGGCATCAGCAGAATCGGCAAAAACTGCACCAGCAAATAAGGCCGCAAATCGCCACGGCCCAAGGATTCGGTCCATGACCAGTAAAACGCCGAAGCCACGCCCGCCGCGACCAACAGCCATAGCCTGTAACGGTTTTGGCTTGGCAAAACCCGCTCCCCCAGCAGCAACGAAAACAAGGCCATGAAGGCAACCGTCATCGGCAACCTGTCCCACAGCAAAGTGGCGTTGGTTGGATCGGCGTGGTAGTACGCGGAACCGAAGCCGACCAGCAACACACTCCAGCACATCACCCGATAAGCCTCGCCACTCGCCGGCTGGACAAGCCGCCGGCAGCGGTACAAACCGAGAGCGCCGACCGCCAGAAACGGCAGATTCGAAACCACATTCCAGAAATTGGCCAGCCCGAATAGCGGCCTGGCGTCGGCAAAACGGTGGTAGTTAGGGTCCTGCGCAATCGGCTCAACAAAGAACAGCGTTACCACTGCCGCCACACCAAGCACGCCGAGCATGCCGATGCGTTTTTCATACAAATCCATTTTGCCTCCCAGGCCAGGATGCCAGTCTACAGATCGAGCTATTGTAAAGATTCGTTGTAACAATCAACTACCCAAGCTTGGCCGATAAACAGCATCTTAAATTTAGTTCTGTGTTTTACGTAACGTTTTTATAATTTTCGACAAGTTCCCAATGCTTCCGTTTTGCTATCCTCGATTCCCCGAGGAAAATCCGATATTTTTTAGATCGAGATAATTTCCATCCGTTTTTTATCTCCTGGAGAACCACGGTTCAGGTCAAAATGCAGTCACACTCTCGCTTCACAACTATTTTGAGTCTACTCGGTTCAGTCATCATTCCGGTTTTGGCCGCATGGATTCAATTTGATTTTTTTAAAGATGGTCCCCGGTGGTTGCTGTTTTATCCTTCCGTTTTTGTCAGCGCTTGGTTGGCTGGCATGCCGGGCGGCATTATTGCCACCATCCTGTCAACTTTACTGGGCGTTTATTATTTTTATCCGCCGTATCAAAGCTTCGAAATTACCGACGAAAAATACCTCCCCTCCATTTTGATATTCGGTCTGATGGGCATCCTGTTCGGCGTGGTGTTCGAACGGCTGAAACGCAACCAGGCCGCGCTCGCCCTGCTTGCGGAACAAACCGCTCAAACCGATCAAGAGCGTTTGGCCTTGGCTTTGGCCTCATCGCACGCGGGGCTTTGGGAGTGGGAATTGGCCAGCAATCGCGTGACTTGGTCGGATTCGCTCCGGCAGCTATATGGCGTCGAACCCTCCTTACCTTCCAGTTACGAAAACTGGGCCAGCACGGTCCACCCCGGCGATTTGGCTAACGTCGAGTCGGAGTTATGGGAAGCTGTGCGGCACGAGCGCGAGTTTAATCTGGAATGGCGGGTAGCGAATCGCGCCGATAGCCAGCCGCGCTGGCTGGTGTCCAACGGCAAGCCGCAGCGCGATGCGCAAGGCAAAATGGTGTCGTACCGCGGCATTGTGCTGGACATTAGCGAACAGCGCCTGCACGAACAATCCTTGCGCGATAGCGAACGAAACTTTCGCTTGCTGGCGGAAGCCATGCCGCAAATCGTCTGGATTACCGATGCCGACGGCCGGAATATTTTTTTGAATCAGCAGTGGGTTAATTACACCGGCCTGCCATTAGAAGAAAGTTACGGCGACAATTGGATAGTGCCGTTTCACCCCGACGACCAGAAAACCATTTGGTCCGGCTGGCAGCATGCCGTGCACCACCAAACCGAATATTCGGTGGAATGCCGTATCCGGCGCCAGGATGGCGAATACCGCTGGTGGTTGATTCGTGGCGTGCCGGTGCGAAATGAATACGGCGAGACTGAAAAATGGTTTGGTACTTGTACCGATATTCACGACCTCAAAATCACCGGTTTGGCATTACAAGAATCGGAACAGCGTTATCGGCAATTGTTCGAGGCAAACCCGCTGCCGGTGTGGCTTTGCGACCCGCAAACCGGCGCCATTCTGGATGCAAACCAGGCAACCACGGCCTGTTACGGCTATAGCCACGCGGAATTACTGGAAATGAAGTGCAAAGAACTGGCCTTGCCGAACGAACCGCACGACAAGTTCTTTGAACAGACCAGCCCAACGACAACACTACTCGGCGAAGCCATAAATCATCTTGGGGTCAGACAACATCGACGCAAGGATGGCGGCAAGATTTGGGTAGAACAGTTTCAGCATGCCCTGCCTCTGCAAGATCGTTGCATTGAAGTCATGTTGGCGCGCGATATTTCGGCTCAAATACAGGCGGAACAAAAACTGCAGGAAAGCGAGGCCCGCTGGCAATTTGCCTTGGAAGGCAGCGATTTGGGGGTGTGGGATTGGAACATCGCCAACGGCGAGGTGTTTTTCTCCAAGGTATGGAAATCCATGTTGGGTTGCGATGAAAATGAAATTCCCAATTGTTTCGAAGGCTGGCAAACCCGGATACACCCGGATGACGTAGACCGAGTCTCGGAAACCTTGGAACATTATTTTCAGGGCAAAACACCGATCTATCAGCTTGAACACCGGCTTCGCCACCTCGACGGTGGTTACCGCTGGATTCTGGCCCGCGGCATCGTGATTACCCGCAACGCGGCAGGCAAGCCGTTGCGGATGATAGGCACCCACCAGGACATTACCGACAACAAACAAATTCAGGACGCACTGCAAAAAAGCCGTAGCCAACTGAGTTTGTTCATAAAGCACGCGCCGGCGGCCCTGGCCATGTTCGATCGGGATATGCGCTATTTGGCGGCCAGCAATCGCTGGCTGGAGGACTATCATTTGCAGGGCCAGGACATCATTGGCCGCTGCCACTACGAGGTATTCCCGGAAATCGGCGAGAATTGGAAGCAAATACACCGTCGAGCCCTAGCCGGAGAAGTCGTCAAAAACGATGCCGATTGTTTTGTACGCAGCGACGGTACCCAACAATGGCTGCGCTGGGAAGTCCGCCCGTGGCGTACCCAACAGGATCAAGTTGGCGGCATTGCCATTTTTGCGGAGGACATCAGCCAGCGAAAACGCAATGAACACGAGTTGCGGCAACATCGCTACCATTTGCAGGAACTGGTCGACGAACGCACCGCGGAGCTGGAACAAGCGCGGCGGGAGGCTGAACGGCTGGCGCTGGCCAAGTCCGGTTTTTTGGCAAACATGAGCCACGAAATCCGCACGCCGATGAATGCCGTATTGGGGTTTTGCCATTTGTTGCAACAGCGCCCGCTGGATAGGGATAGCCTGGCGCTGGTCTTGAAAATTCACGATGCCGGCCAAAATTTGCTCGGCATCATTAACGATATTCTGGATTTTTCCAAAATCGAGGCCGGCAAGACCGACATTGAAAATGCACCGTTTCGCCTGTCCGAACTACTGGACGGCTTGGCGGCGCTGATGATGACGCTCGCCCGCAACAAGCACCTGGAATTGATCATCACCCCACCGAAAAGCCTCGAAAAATTGTGGGGAGACCGTCAGCACCTGCAACAGGTATTGACCAACCTGTTGAGCAATGCGATCAAATTTACCGACCGGGGCGAAGTCGAATTGCATATTGAAATTGTTCCGGCCGAAGACGGTTTGGAATATCTGCATTTTCTGGTTCGAGATACCGGCATCGGCATCCCCCGCGAAAAGCAGGAGGAAATTTTCGCGGTTTTCAGCCAAGCCGATAGCTCGATAACCCGCCGCTTTGGCGGCAGCGGCCTGGGGCTGGCGATTAGCCGCCAATTGGTGGAGCTGATGGGCGGCACGCTGCAATTAACCAGCGAAGAAGGCGTGGGCAGCCGGTTTAGTTTTCAGTTGCCGCTACAGCGGGTCGAAGAGTCGCCCCCCTCGGCCGCTCGACTCGCCGCTTTGCGTATCTTGGTGGCGGACGACAGCGCCACGGCGCGCGCGGCCTTGACCAATACCATTCACAGGCTTGGCTGGCAAGCCGATACCGCCGACTCCGGCGAGTCCGCCCTGGCGGCGATCTCGACCCGGCAGGAACCCGCCATTGTTTACGATGCCGTATTGCTGGATTGGCAAATGCCGGGGCTGGACGGCCTGGCAACCGCGCGCATGTTGCGGGAGCATTTCGCGCAACAGCGGAATACATCCGGCACCCACCCCATTCTGGTGATGGTCACGGCGGCGGATCGTGAAACCGTGTTGGCGCTACCGGATTCCAGGCATGTCGATGCGGTATTGAATAAACCACTGACAGCCAGCGTTTTATACAACACGCTGGCCGAATTCATCAGTCCGCTACAGAGTCGCCGGCAAACCCAGGCCTCCACCTTGCCCGACCCATCGATGCCGGCGATCACCGGCGTCCGGGTTTTGGTGGTAGACGACAGTGAAATCAATCGCGAAGTTGCCCACTTAACGCTGGCCAGTTACGGCGCCTTGGTGGAACTGGCCGGAAACGGCCAGGAAGCGCTGGATTGGTTAAAGGACCATCCGTTTGCGGTGGATATTGTGCTGATGGACGTGCAAATGCCCGTCATGGACGGCTATACCGCCACCCGCATCCTGCGCGAGGATCCGCGCTGGCAAACGCTGCCCATCGTCGCGCTATCGGCCGGGGTATTCAAGGAAGATGTCGAACTGGCGAAAGCCGCCGGCATGGATGACTTTATCAGCAAACCTTTCAATCTGGGCCAATTACTGACGACTATCCAGCGTCTGGCTTCCGGCCGGCAAATCGAAGCAGAGGCGCAATCCGATGCTATTCTTACCGGCCAAGACGCCCAAAATCGTCCGACCGCCTCAGCGGACGCGGAGGAATTGCCGGATATCGCCATTGATGAAGCCCTGAAGCAGTGGGGAGAAGCGGAAATCTACGGCAATTATTTGCGGCATTTTGTGGAAAATTATGCCAGCTGCGGCACGCGTATTGCCGAGCTACTGGCCGGGCACGACGAGCTAGCCGCCGCGACACTGTCGCATAAGCTTAAAGGCGCCGCGGCAACCTTGGGTTTGAAGAAGGCGGCGCATTCTGCTCAAATGCTGGAAGCCGCGCTAAAGCGCGGTGTGTTTAACGAAGAGTTGCTTGAGAGCTTGCAAACCGCGCTCGATCAAGCTTGCCAAGCCGTTGAAACCTGGTTAAATAGCTCGGAAAAGCCCCCGGTCCCCTCGGCCGATTTGCTTGGAGCGGCAAGTCCGGAACAGTTGATTGACTTATTAAAACAATTATTAGAAGCGCTTGATGAGGATAATCCCGCGGTGGCGAAACCGGTGCTGTCGAAATTACAACATAAAATTCCGGAAGCGTTATTTGCCGAATTGCAGGCCAAATTAACGGTTTACGATTTCCGCGGCGCCGAAGCCCTGGCCCAAATACATCTAAATCAGCTTCAGTCCGACGTTCAATCCAAGTGAGAGTAAGCCCATGCCGCACGGCCCTATCCTAATCGTCGACGATGAACCGATCAATCTGGCCAAATTGGGTACGATACTGGAGTCCGATTACCGCCTGGTATTCGCCAGTAGCGGCCAGGAAGCCCTCACAGCCGTTGCCAAGCATTGCCCCAGCCTGATTTTGCTGGATATCAACATGCCGGATATGGACGGTTACACAGTATGCCGCCAGCTTAAGGCCGATCCCAGATTCGAAAGCATTCCGGTCCTATTCGTCACCGCGCTGGCCGAAATGGGTAACGAAAAGGAAGGCTTCGCGGCCGGTTGCGTCGATTATCTGATCAAACCGGTTTGCCCGGATATTGTCAAAGTCCGGGTCAAAACCCATCTGTCCTTGGTGCGCTCCGCGCAATTGGAGCGGAGTTACCGGGACGCGGTATTTATGTTGGGCAAAGCCGGCCATTTCAACGATAACGATACCGGCGTGCATATTTGGCGGATGGGCGCATTTTCGCGCGCCTTGGCAAAAAGCTGGGGCTGGCACGAACATCACTGCGAACAGTTGGAACTGGCGGCGGCCATGCATGACATGGGCAAAATCGGCGTCCCTGAATCCATCTTGCGCAAGCCGGGCGAATTGACTCCCGAGGAACGCGCCATCATGCAGACCCACGCGCGCATCGGTTATGAAATACTGTCGGAAAGCGAGGCGCCGCTGTTTAAAATGGCCGCCGAAATAGCCCTGCGCCATCACGAGCACTGGAACGGCAAGGGCTATCCCGACGGCCTGGCGGGCGATGCTATCCCGGAATCGGCGCGCATCGTCATCATTGCCGACGTGTTCGATGCCTTATCAATGGTCAGGCCTTACAAGCCGGCCTGGCCGTTGGACAAAATTCTCGGCCACATGCGCGAGCAGTCCGGCTTGATGTTCGACCCTAAGATACTGGAGCATTTTTTCGGCATCATCCCGAACATTTTGAAAATACAGCAGACCTGGAACGCGCGAAATACCCAATAACGCCCTCCCCAACAAGCCTTATGACCGATCCAACAATTTTGCTTATCGAAGACGAAACGATTTGCGCTGATTTCATCCGGCACATCCTTTCAACGGAAGGCTTTCAAACCATTCCGGTAAACAGCGGCACCAAAGCCTTGGAAATCCTGGCAAATCGCACCGATCAGATTGACGCCATACTTTTGGACCGTGGCCTGCCGGATATTGACGGCTTTAATTTGTTGACTCAAATAAAGCACAACCCGGCATTTCGTAATATCCCGGTCATTCTGGAAACGGCGTCGACCGACGATGCCAGCATCGAACAAGGCCTCGCGGCCGGCGCCTATTACTATCTGACCAAGCCGCTGAATGCCAATTTGCTGCGCTGCATCGTCAAGACCGCCGTTGAGCAGTATCGCGACACCAAGGCATTGCTGGCATCCATAAACCTCACGGGACAAACCCTATATCAACACCTGGAGCAGGCCGTTTTTCGTTTTCGGACACTGGAGGAAGCCCGCAGCTTGGCGCAGTTATTGTCACTCGCATGCCCGGCGCCCGAAAGGGTGGTGATCGGTTTGCAGGAATTGCTGATTAATGCGGTCGAACACGGCAACCTGGGAATCAGCTATGCCGAAAAAACCCAGCTGATGTTGCAAGGGCAATGGTTGGAGGAAGTCGATAGGCGGCTAAGTTTGCCCGATCTCGGAAGTCGGCGCGTGGAAGTCGGTTTTCAACGCAAGGCCGAGGCAATCTGTTACACGATACGCGACGAAGGAGCGGGATTTGACTGGCAAAACTATCTGCGTCTCGACCCGACCCGGGCCTTCGATCCTAACGGTAAAGGCATCGCGCTGGCCAACATGATGAGTTTTGACTCGCTCGCCTATTTGGGGCGCGGCAATACCGTCGAAGCGTCAATTTTCGCGCTTCGGAACTAGGGTCCAACCCAGATATGACCAGTAAGATCGACTAGGCATTTTTAAGCCATCATGAATTCAATTAACCCGCTCCAAAGAAATGCCGTTACAGTCCTTGGGAATAAGGACGCGGCTATTACCATGGTGTTTATACCGGGTTTCGGCTCGGATCAAAGCGTGTGGCACCCGGTAGCGCGTGCCTTTTTCGCCGATTTTCGCGTTGTACTGCTGGACAACGCCGGTACGGGTTCGTACCTGCACGAGAGTTTTCAGCAATCGCATTATTTAAATATGACGGCCTATGCGGACGATGTACTGGAAATTTGCGCGGAGCTAAAAGCCAAGCAAATCATTCTGGTCGGGCATTCGATGGGCAGCATGATTTCGGTTTTAGCCGCTAACAAACAGGCGTCGCTCATTGACAAACTGATTTTGATCGGCGCCTCGCCTCGCTATTTGAATGACGGCGACTATTTCGGCGGCTTTACCCAGCACGACCTGGATGAACTGTATACCGCTATTACACTGAACTTCGACAATTGGCTGGACGGTTTTGCCAAACTGGCCATGGGCAGTTCACATGAACCGAGCTTAGCCGAAAAATTCGCGGACGCCATCCGCGGCATTCCCCGGGCGCAAATGTTGACCGCGCTCTGCGCCATATTTCAGACCGACCACCGCGCCGATGTCGAAAAAATCGACACGCCAACTTTATTGATCCAGGCCAAGGACGATGTTTTTGTGCCGTTTGCCGTTGCGCAATACCTACACAAATCAATTCGCGGCAGCAGCCTTAACATTATTGACGCCGACGGCCACCTCCCTCATGTCAGCGCGCCGCAAAAAGTCATTGATGCCATCGCGGGTTTTGTTTAGCCATGTTCATGTTGACAGCTCATACTCCGGCGGGCCGCCCCCCCTCCGAAAGTAATCTCAAACTTTTTACACCTTAAAATGCGCCACAATCGACTGTAATTGGGACGCCAGCGCCTCCATTTCCCGCGCGGTTTTGGCATTGCTGTTCGAGGCCGCATTGCTTTGTTCGGACATCTGCGCAACCCGCTCCACCTGGCGGCCGATTTCGTTGGTGGCGATGCTTTGTTCTCTGATGGCACCACAAATATCGGCCACGGCGACGCTGACATGCTGGGTCCCTTGTTGGATTTTTTGGATGGATTCGCCCGCCGACTGCGTGGTGGACACTTCATGATTGACCTTGTCCACGCCGACATTCATGCTGGATACCGCTTCATGGGTTACATTTTGCATGCCGGCGATCATGGCGGCAATATCCAGCGCCGAATTGGTGGTCCGCTTGGAGAGGTTGCGCACTTCATCGGCAACCACCGCGAATCCGCGCCCCTGCTCGCCGGCCCTGGCCGCTTCGATGGAGGCATTCAGCGCCAACAAGTTGGTCTGGTCGGCAATTTCCCTGATGACCTGCACAATGGAGTTTATCCGGGCGGACTGTTGGTCAAGCTCCTGCATCTTGGCGGCCGACTGCCGCACCGCATCCGCAATCCCGTTCATTTCCGCGACGACTTTGAGAATAACCGCCGTACCGTGGTCGGACAAATGGTTGCTATCTTCGGTAATGGTTTGCACTTGATTGGCGTTGTCGGCGACTTGTTCGATACTGGCGCTCATTTCTTCTATCGCGGCAGCCATCGACGAGGCCGCATTGCTCAGATTCTCGGTACCGGAAGCCATTTGGTTCGAACTGGAGGCAATCGATTCCGAATAATGCAACACTTTGACCGCGCTTTGGCTGACTTGCCGCATGCTTTCATGCAACCCTTCCATCAGCCGATTGAATGCCGTGGCGGTTTGGGCGATTTCATCGCTGCCGGCCACTTTTAGCCTGAGGGTCAGATCGTGATTGCGTTCTATCTGGCTAATGGTGGCATGCAAGGCATTGATCGCATCGGCAATATTGGCGGAAACCCAGTAGGCCAAACCCGTCGATGCCAAAAAAATAACCGCGCTGATCAATGTCCCCAACCAAAACCCCTGCCTGGCATCGGCGGCCTTTTCGCTGGCCAAGGCTTCGATTCGGCCGGCAATGGATTTTTCGATGGCGTGCATGGCGTCGATACGGGCAGTAGCGCTGGTAAACCAGGCCGTGGGCTCGATACCGAACCCGCCGCTATTGGCATTATCCAGCGCGGCTTTGCGCATGCCTTCGACCTTCATGAAAGGTTCGCTTTTTTCGGCCAATCGATACGCATTGCCTATTTCAGCCGGCGCATAGTCGGTAAAGACATGCAGATAGGCCTTTTGCGCCGCCATGTGGCCAACAAACGCCCGATAGCGTTCCGGCGCAAATTCGCCGGCAGTGAACACGCCCGTCATTAAGGCGCGTTCCTGACCGCTGCGTTCCTTGGCGTTCAGAAATGCGTTATAAGCCGTCATCAGCTTGGTGACTTGTAAATCGCTGCTATGGTCGGATATGGCGGGATTGGTTGCCTGTATCTCGGCAATGGCCCGGGTATAACGCGCCGCGGCCTCTTCGGCGGTGATGCCTAAGCGGGAAACCGACTGGCGTGTATCGGTCAACATGTTTAGCGTGTTCAAGGCACCATCTACCCGAACGGTGACCGGCTTGGGCAATGCCGCTTTTTGCAACTCTGCGTACAGCGTTAAAACATCGGTTAATTCCTTGTCGGTCGCCTTCCGGAATTCGGGCAGCTCATGAGTGAATTTTGTACCGCCGGATTGAATAAAACCGAATGTAGAGCCGCGTTCGACCTGCAGGGCATGCGTTAAACCGCCCAAGCCAATAGAGAAATCGATCAGCTTCTCCGTGGTACCCAACTGCCGCCAGTTCCTATAATTATTTTCGATGCTAAAACCCGAATACGCCAGAACACATAGTAAAAGCGGCGCCAGCAGCAGGGTAAGCTTTTTGTAAATAGTGAGGTTATTCATCATTTCATCCTGGTTTTTAAATTAAGGAACCTTTGCGGCTATGCCGGCCATTGCAAGCCCCTGAATATATAATCAACGCCTCATGGCAGCCGAATTGAGTTGCCCGCAGGCCGCCAATACATCATCGCCTTTAGCGCCCCTTATTAAAGTCGGTATTTTAAAAGCATCTAAAACCTCTTTAAACTTTTCGACTTTATCAAAATCCGGAGGCGTGTACCGCGATCCAGGGAACGGGTTAAATGGGATCAAGTTTATGTAGGCGCTTTTGCCGGCCAGCATCGTTCCCAGTTTCTCGGCATCGGATGCAGAATCATTAAAGTCATTTATAAGAATATATTCATAAGTAACAAACTGCTTCTTATTCAAAGGAATCTCATCAATATAAGCCAAGACCTCATCCAGCGGATATTTTTTATTAATTGGAATAAGTTCATTTCGCTTTTCTTCAAATGGCGAATGAAGAGATAGCGCCAGGTTAACCCCAGGAATTTCCCGGCTCCATCTTTTAAGCCCGGGAATATAACCCGCCGTTGAAATAGTGATTTTTTGAACGCCAATTGACGTGCCGTGTTGGGATAAAAAAATCTCG
>NZ_JANIBK010000124.1 GCF_024505165.1 Methylomonas rivi | reverse complement strand
CGTCGCCATGGCGGCCGATTCGGCCGGCGCGGATTGTTCCCGCGCCAACGCAGCCTCCAGTCCCGGCACGCCGCAGGTAGGACAGCTGCTGTGTTGCATTGCGTCGTAATAATGGCCGCGTTCGCAGCGTATCAGTTTCATAACGGTCTACCTTTTCTTTTCATTGAATTCATAGCATAGTGCGTTATTGATTTTTTCTTAGCTCTTGGCATTCCATTGTAGCCCCCCATTCCGCGCACAGGCTACGCATATGCTCTAAATGCAGGGGCTTGGCCTTTTCGGCGGCCGGCGCCGATGCGGCGGTTTCCTGGCGGCGCCTTTCTTCAAAACGCTGCAGTGCGGCGTCTTGTTGCTGTTTTAACGCTTCCGCGGCCTGAAGCTCTCGCATCCTTTGTTGCACCCGTTCCGTATCGTCGGGAGGATCCCCCAACGCCGGCATGACGGACTCGCTGGGCGGGTTGGCGGGCGTCGTCGATAATGTGTCGAACTCGCCGGACGCCGGCGTGTTATGTTTCCGCGAGAACAGTACGAGAACAAAAAAAAACGCGGCGGCAGCCAATAGCAACCAACGCCGCCCATTAGAACCGCCCGGCCGGCCGGCATCGGCCGGCACCGGTTGCGCATCGGCTTGCCGTATAGCCTTTACCTCGTTTGCATTTACCGGCCGTGCCGGCTGGGGCTCGGGCTGTAAATCGATAAATCGCTTTTGCAGCGCTTCAATACTTTGCGGTCTTTGCAATGCATTTACCGCTAAAGCGTCCCGCAGTATTTGTTCAGCCCGCGGCGGAATCGTTACGCCGAAATCCGCCAGCGGCTTGAGTTGATCGTGCCTCAGCCTCTCCAAGGCATCCGGCGGGGCTTGTCCCGTCAGGCAAAAATACATACTGGCAGCCAGGCTATGCACATCCGTCCAGGGGCCTTGCCGGCTATCGTCGCCATATTGTTCCTCCGGAGCGAACCCGGACTTGACCAGCACGGTCCGCGGGCCGCCCGGCTGCCCATGGTCGGCCAAACAGGCCTGCGCGGCGCCAAAATCCAATAATTTCACCCGTCCGTCCCCGCATAGGTAAATATTGTCCGGTGCAATATCGCGATGCAACATCCCCGCTTTATGCACCGCCCGCAACGCATCCATGATCTGCATGAAAATTTCCAGCGTTTGGGTCCAGTTCAGCCGGCCGCGCCGGTCTAAATAGGCCTTTAAAGTCCGGCCTTCCACATACTCCATCACCATGTAACCGGTACCGAAGGCGGGAAAAAAAGACAATACCGACACGATGCCGGGGTGCTGTTGAAATTTGGCCAGAATACGGGCCTCGTCCAAAAAACGGTTCAAGCCGGCGGAAAACTGTATCTCGGCCTCGCCCGAGTTTGCCGATACCTGCCCGGTTTTCGGGTCGCGGCCGGCAAATTCGCGCGGCATGTATTCCTTGATCGCCACCTTGATTTGCAAGTTAATGTCCCAACCGAGATAGGTAATGCCGAACCCGCCGTGCCCCAGTACCCGGGCCACCTGATAAGGCGGGTTAACGACGGTGCCGGGCGGTAAATACCGCGCATCGAAACGCATGCCCGGGTACCAGCCGCACTGCGGACAAACCGATAAATCAGGCAGAGTATTCAGACAAGCGGGGCAAAACGAATGGCTCATGGGGGCTAAGGATGGCTAACGGCAGATGAGGCACTCACCTGCGTTCCCTGCGCAAGCCTTTATAGGGTCAGCATATCGGCCATATCGGTAATGGCCGCAATGTCTTCCTGGAGACTATCGACGATAGCCAACGCCGCGGCCGGCTCCAAGGATAAAACCCGCCACACGTCGTCGGGGCAGTTTTGATTGGCCGCATCGCCGATACCGATCTGGCCCAGCAGGTAGTCGTTCAGATAAGTCAAAAGAGTCAATTGATAATGCTCGCCCCGATAAAAGGGGTTATGGTGGTGATAGACAATATCGGTAATCAAGCGCGGCAGCGACCATGCGCTCATCAGCCAAGCGCCTATTTGGGTATGGTTAACGCCAAAAGCGAAGGTTTCCAGGTTATAAATCGATAAACTGGGATTGGCATTGATCAATTTATGCAAATAATCGAATTCGCCGGGAAATTGATGGCCGAGCAACGGAAAGCCGATATTGTGCAACAAGGCCGCCAGAAAAACTTCTTGCGTATTCAGATCGAATTCGGCCGGCAGTTTTTGCGCCAGCTTTTTCATCAACAAGGCGCTGCTCAGGGCATGAATCCAGAACATCCGGATACCGATCACGCCTTCCTTAGGGGCCCGCAACGGCGCCAAAACAGATAGTCCCAAGGCCAGATCCAATACGAAATTAAATCCCAACACCCGCACAATCGCATCGCGCACGCTGGAAATTTTGCCGCGATAGCCGTACAGCGACGAAGTCGACCAGCGAATGATTTGTGCGGTCAATAACGGATCCATTTCGATGATTTCGGCCAGTTTATCTACGTCGGCCTTCGGGTCCGAAATCAAATTAATGATACGCACCGCGCTACCCGGCAGTGGCGGCAACGCTCTGATACTGGAAATAGCTTCGCGCATATCCATGGGCGGTGTAAACCCGTTGTTTTGCGGATTAATGGCGTTAAGCGTCCAGTTGAATAACGATGACTGCATGGTCGTGCCTAGTTCAGATTGAGCCGATTAAGCTTACGGTATAACGTTCTTTCGCTGATATTCATTTCGGCGGCAATTAATTTTCGATTTCCTTGGTATTTTTTAATCAAACTACCGATAAAACTGGCTTCATATTGTTCCAAAGGGCTCATGTTGCCGGCATTTTCCAACGGGGGCGGCGCCACCACGGCCGGCCCGGCGGCTAACGACTCGGCCTGTTCGCCTATCATGCGCATGAAATGGATATCCGCGGGCTGAATAATGCTCCCGCCGCATAAGCCGCTGGCTAAATGCAGACAGTTTTTCAATTCACGGATATTACCGGGCCAGCCATGTTGTATCAATTTGATTAACCCCTCGCGACTAATCGTCAAATGTTGGCCTTTCAATTGACCGAATTGCTTTAAAAAATGTTCAACCAATAGCGGTATGTCCTGTTTACGCTCTCGCAACGGCGGAATGTCGATCGGAAACACCGACAGCCGGTAAAACAAATCTTCCCGAAACCGGCCTTGCCTTACCATGTCCGCCAAATTTCTATGGGTTGCGCACAGCACCCTGACATTGGCTTTCAGCGTGACGGTACCGCCCACGCGGCGAAACTGCCCGCTTTCCAATGCCCGCAACAGTTTGGCTTGTTGCGAAACAGGCAGCTCGCCGATTTCGTCCAGAAACAATGTGCCGTTATCGGCCAATTCGAATAAACCTTTCTTGCTGGAAGCGGCTCCGGTAAATGCGCCTTTTTCATGACCGAATAATTCGCTTTCAAATAAATCCTCGCCGAACACCGTGCAATCGGCAATCACAAACTCGCCCTGCGCATGTTGCGAATGGCGATGGATAAACTCCGCAGCAAGTTCCTTGCCAGTACCAGTTTCGCCCAACAACAAGACCGGCGCCTGAATGCCGGCCGCTTGCTGCAATTTGGTTTTTAACTGCAAGAACGGCTCGCTTTTACCCACCATGCCGAGCTGGTGGATTTCGCCGCCTTTTTTATGCAACAGACTTTGCGATTCGCCTAAATACAAACGCCCATCGGCGTCCAACAACGGATAACCCCGCACATTCAGCAGTTTTTTGTCCCTACCGCGCCCTTCAACCTCGAAAATCCCCGTATAAGGTTCAAGGGTTTGAAACAAGCGTTGATGCCGGCAAACGCCCCGCTGTTCGCAACACGGCTGGCCGATTTGAGTTTCCCGGTCAATACCAAACGCCGTTTCCCAGGCTTGATTCACCGCCAACACATGCAAATCGGCGCCGATGACCATGAAGGGTTGTTCATGGGTTTCCAGCAACGATTCAAGTTTAAAAACACTTTGCGGCATAATCCTCAAATTAAATAGTCTTCAGCTGTCCGAATTTTTCATGACACCACGCCGCCTCTGTCAGTTCAAACTGACAGTTCTGGCAGCCATCGGCTTTACATTTTAGCCACAAAGCCAAATTTCCCAAGGTTTAAATACAGATTCGGCGTTTTTATTGCGCCGGCCTCGCGGATTTCAACGGCAAAACCGTTACAAGCGGCGTAAAACCCGCAACGGCGATTGGTCGACCACCGCGCGTACTCCCCAATACCCCGCAAGGCCGACCGATAGCATGCCTATTCCGGGCAATGTCGCCGCCGCCAGCCAGGACGGTTCATAAGGAATATGCATGACCCGGCTATACAAAACATACAGAATCGCCTGGGAAATCGCCGCGGCCAAAATGCCGGCCGACGCTCCCAAAACACCGAATTCGACTAAATGCGTTTTTCTGAGCCAGTCGCGCCGGGCCCCCAAAGTGCGCAGCAAGGCGCCTTGCCGGATTCTATCGTCCAAGGTGGCATACACCGCTGCAAACAACACGGTAAAGCCGGCCGCCAAAGCAAAATACAGCAATAAATCGATGGCCTGGGTCAATTGCATGAGTATGGTTTTAAACTGCTTTAAGATCTGATCCACGTCCAAGATGGTCGTGGCCGGATAGGTTTTCAGCAGTTGGTTCAATAGATTTTTTTCGGCGTCCGGCACATAAAAGCTGGTCAGATAGGTGAGCGGAAAATCGTTCAGCGTGCCCGGCGAAAAAATCATGTAAAAATTGGGCTTCATGGTATCCCATTGCAAACTGCGGATATTAGCCACCCTGGCGCTGACTTGGGCGCCGCCGACGGTAAACCGTAAATCGTCCCCAACTTTGATACCCAGATTGTCCGCCAGCTTTTGTTCCACCGACACCCAGCCGGCCTGGTCCGCCGACCAGGCTTCGCCGGAGGTAATGCTGTTATCCGCCGGTATCGCCGGCGCCCAGGTCAGACTCAATTCGCGGTGGATGGCGGCTTCGCCCTGACTGTCCTTGCTGACCCTTTTTTGCACCGCCTCGGTATTGATCTCGACCAAGCGCCCCCTGACCACCGGATAAAATGCGCTGCTATCGATACCGGCCCGCAATAAGTCTTGCGCAAACGCAGGTTGCTGCGCGGGGATGATATTGAGGGCAAAATAGTTGGGCGCGCGTTCGGGCAATTGCTGCCGCCATTGATCGATCAAATCGCTGCGCACCGTAAAACTCAAACTCATTGCCGCCAGTGTGATGCTGAAAGCCAAAATCTGGCTGACGCTGGCGCGGCTGTTGCGCAACAAGCCTTGCAACCCGAACCGCCAGGTCAACCCCAGTTTGGGCAGCCATGGCCGCAGCAATTTCAGCATGCCGGTCACCAGCAAGCCCAACACCAACAGACTCGACAGGCCGATACCGACGATGCCGGCCGTCATTTGCCAGTCGTTGCTATAGCGCCAGACCAACACGGACATGATGGCAATCGCCAAACCGTAGATCAGCCAGGCTTTGGCCGGCAACGGCTCCAGATCCCGCCGCAACACCCGCAACGGCGAAACTTTTTGTAGCCGCAACAGCGGCGGCAAGGCAAAACCCAGTAAAATCGCCATTCCGGTGACAAACCCGAACACCACCGCCAACAGGCTTGGATTCGCCAGCTGCTGAGGTAACAAGGGCTTCAATACATAAAACAGCCCCAACTGCCCCAACCACCCCAACAAACAGCCAATAGCGCTGGTCAGCATTCCCAACACCAAAAACTGCACTGTGTATAACCGGAAGATTTCCCGTTGTTTACAGCCCAGGCAGCGCAACAGGGCGGAGGTATTGAAATGCCGCTCGGTATAACGGCCGGCGGCCATGGCGATGGCCGCGCCGGCTATCAAAATCACCACTATGCTGGACAAACCCAAATAGCGTTCCGCCCGCTGTAAAGCGGAACCCAATTCCGGCCTGTCTTCATGAATATCCAAAATCCGCTGGGACGGATTCAACTGCGGCTTCAGCCATTTTTTGAATGCCACCAGCGCGGTTTCTTCACCGATAAACTGATAAAAATAGTGCACGTGGCTGCCCGGTTGAATCACCCCGGTGGCCGGCAAATCGGCCTGGTGCATGACCACCCGCGGCGAAAAACTGTAGAAGTCTCCGCGTTTGTCGGGTTCGTAAGTCAGTATCCGGGTAACTTGCAGCGGTTTTTCGCCGACCGTCAGCATGTCCCCCACGTGTAAATTCAGCGCCGACAATATCCGTTTTTCCACCCAGGCCGTTCCCGGTTGCGGGCCGTGAGCGATTTGGCTTTCCGCGCCGGCTTCGGTTTCCAGGGTTTTTAAAAACCCCCTTAGCGGATACCCCTGACTGACCGCCTTGATTGCCGCCAACAGCATCTGCTCGTTTTCCAGCAACACGCTGCTGAACTCTACGGTTTGCGACGGGATTAAACCCAGTCCCGTCGCCCGCCGGCGCCAAGCATCGTCGATCGGCATCGAACCGGCCAGCACCAGATCGCCCGCCAGAAACTCGGCCGCCTGCACAGTCAAGGTGCGCTGCAACCGGTCGGCAAACAAGGAAATCGTGGTGGCGCTGGCGACCGCAATCAGCAGCGCCAGCACCAGCAAGGTCAATTCGCCGGAACGGCCGTCCCTCAGCAACAGGCGTAACGCCAAGCCAAAGCGTTTCATAGCATACGCCCCGCCGCCAGCCCGATCATGCGCCCGCAACGCGCCGCCAACGAGGCATCATGGGTGACCAGCACCAACGTGGTGTGCTGTTCCCGGTTCAATTCAAACAACAGGTCGATGACGTGGGCGCCGGTTTTACTGTCCAGATTGCCAGTCGGTTCATCGGCAAACAAGATGGCCGGCCGGGTGACAAAGGCCCGCGCCAAGGCCACCCGTTGTTGTTCGCCGCCCGACAGTTGCTTGGGCGTATGCGTCAGCCGGCGCGCCAGGCCCACCCTCTCCAACAATGCCCGCGCCGCCGCTTCGGCATTGCCGTCGCCGCTCAACTCCAGCGGCAACATCACGTTTTCCAACGCCGTCAAGCCGGGCAATAATTGAAACGACTGAAATACAAATCCTATCAGTTCGTTGCGCAAGGCCGCCCTGCCGTCTTCATTCATCACGGTAATATCGCGGCCCTTGATAAAGACCGAACCGCTGGTGGGCGTATCCAATCCGGCCAGCAAACTCAACAACGTGGTTTTGCCGGAACCGGACTCGCCGACCACGGCAATACTTTCGCCCGGCTTGATGATTAAATCCACCGATGACAAGATATGCAGTTCACCTTCCGAGCTCGGCACCGATTTACCCAGGTTTCGGGTCTCTATGATGGAAGGGTTGTTTGGTTCACTATGAGTTTGCATGATGTATAGTCTTGTCCTTGCCTTAATTTTGGGGTTAACGCCCATGGCCGCGATGGCCGCATCGATTGTTGTGATAGGCGACAGTATCAGTGCCGGCTACGGCATCGATGCCGGTCAAGGTTGGGTGAATTTGCTGCAAAAAAAGTTCAACCCGCCGCAGGGCGGCTATGTTATCAGCAATGAAAGCATCAGCGGCGATACTTCCGCCGGAGGCCTGGCGCGTATCGACCGGATCCTGGCCCGGCACAAACCGTCCATTGTGATATTGGAACTGGGCGCCAACGACGGCTTGCGCGGCTTGACGCCTCAGGCCATGAAAAGCAATTTGACCGAAATGATACAACGCTCGCGCCAGGCCGGCGCCAAGGTCCTACTACTGGGCATGAAAATTCCGCCCAATTACGGCAAGCGTTACATCGAGATGTTTTACAACGTTTATCCGCAATTATCCGCCGAGCTAAACGTGCCGCTGGTGCCCTTCATTCTGGAAGATGTAGCCTTGAAGCCCGAACTGATGCAAGCCGACGGCCTGCATCCGAATGAGCAGGGGCAAACCCCAATCGCCGAAAAAGTCTGGCCGTATTTGCAACCGTTATTGGAATAAGGACAGCCCCCATGTTGGCGCGGATCGGCTGCCGTCCAGCCGTTTCCTAGGATTCCCGCTAAGCGTAATGTAATGTTCGCTGGACCGGACTTTTCGGTCCTCCTTGGATGCATTGGCGGAGATCATCAACGCGGCATTCAGTTTTTATCTCTTTGCCGGAATTTCGATACCATTACAGGCCTTAATGGTATTACGCAACAGACTAGCCCGGTGCTGAATTTCACTGATAGTGGGGCGGTCGCGATGAAACAACCGACGAACTTTTGCGAACATTGACATGTAATGCTCTCGGGTTTTGCTCCTGCCTAAAATCACGGCAGGATATGTGAATTGTCTGGTTAATTTTCGATCGGTACAACCCTCTTAAAATGATCAATTTTCGATCGGCGCCAACATTGCGCGATCACATTCAACGGGTTGGTATTGTGTTTTACCAAAGAAAACATCAACCTAACATGACTGAAACTTGTTGAAAATCGGTACGGCCGCTGCCATTGATTCCCGATCTCACCCATTCAGCTTAGTCTATAATCATTTCCAACAGGGTTTTCGGGGTCTCTCGCCCGCAAGCGCCGAGACGTTTCGCAGCGAAAAAAATATCCTTTTACACCAACAGATAAGGCCAAGCCGTTACAGATGGTTCAACAGACAAAACTTGGAAATATGGACTTATTGACGCACACCGTAGCGGTGTGGGTGAACTGACGTGCATTTGCCAACCATATTTTTTACCGCGCGCATTATTAAGAATGAACCGTATGAAATGGCGGCTGCTTCTATGACAGTTCGATAGCAGTCCCTTTGACCATTGTGTTTTTTAGGTTTCCAAAATAGATGCAACCAGCCGGATACGCCAAAGACTACGCCAGTCAACTGATCATCTTTGCAAGATTACTGGATGCTGCCTTGATCTTTGCAAGCAGTATGCTCTGTTTTTACATTCTAAGACCTTACAAAAACTTTCCCGACTATTCAGGCTGGATGCCAAACGGATATTTGAATGCGGTCGGCGTTGCAATTTTGCTTAGCCTCTGGTGGTTTCCGAAATTCAATGTCTACCGAAGCTGGAGGGGGGCAAGTTTATTCTCGGAATTCAAACCGCTCATATATGCTTGGGCCTCTACTATTGTTGGTTTAATCGCCTTTATATTTTTCACTAAAACCGCGGATGACTACTCGCGCCATTGGTTAGGTTTATGGTTTATAACCGCTTTTGCCGTTATGGGCCTAGTGCGTTTACTGCTTCGCATGTTATTGCGGCAAATGCGCAGACGGGGCCGAAACTTGCGGTACATTGTATTGGTTGGCAATGCCGAAAAATGCATCGATATTGCTCAACGCATCGATCAAGCCCCCTGGCTGGGCTTAGCCGTGCAGGGCTATTTTGGCGAAAACGACAGCGCGAAAAACCATCAGAACATCAAGCAACTCGGCCAAGTTAATGATCTAATCGAGTATTTGCAGACCAATGCCGTGGATCAAGTCTGGATTGCCATGTCGTTAAGAGACATTGACACTATCGAAGCACTCAATAAAAATCTGGCGAAAACCGCAGTGGAAGTGTTGCTAGTGCCGGATATTCTCGGCTGGCGTTTACTCAACCACTCAGTGGTGCAAATCAACGGCTTACCGCTTATTAACATAGCCGTATCTCCCATCAACGGCATCAACGTGCTGGCTAAATGGTTAGAGGACAAGATTCTCGCGACCTTGATTTTGATCCTCATCAGCCCCCTCATGTTGCTGATAGCCATCGCAGTTAAACTCACATCTCCCGGCCCGGTTTTGTATAGTCAAGAGCGAGTAAGCTGGAGCGGAAAACGTTTCAAGATGTTGAAATTCAGAACCATGCCTAAAGATGCCGACTTGAAAGATGGCTCACCTATATGGGGACAAGCACGAAGCAAGCAACCAACCAAGGTTGGTGTTTTTTTAAGAAAAACCAGCCTGGATGAATTACCTCAGTTCATCAATGTGTTGAAAGGCGATATGTCTATCGTCGGCCCGCGCCCCGAGCGCCCGATGTTCGTTGAAGAGTTTCGCCATGAAATCGACGGTTATATGCAAAAACACTTGGTAAAAGCCGGCATCACCGGTTGGGCGCAAGTCAACGGTTGGCGTGGCGATACTTGTTTAAAGACGCGAATAGAGCATGATCTATACTACATCGAGCATTGGTCGTTCTGGCTTGATCTAAAAATTATTATCCTGACAGTTTTTAAAGGATTCGTTAATTGTAATGCGAACTAAAAAATTAAAAAAAATACCGAGAAATCAAAACGTTCATTATGTCGTAACGAAAAAAGTCTATTAAATCTCCAATAATTTCCCGAATAATGTCAAAAATATTTGTCACCCAACCCTTTCTACCTCCATTGGAAGAATTTATGCCCTATTTGGAGAGAATCTGGCAGGAAAAATGGTTGACCAATAACGGCACGTTTCATCGGCAACTGGAAACCAAGCTGGCGGACTATCTAGGCGTCTCGCAATTATCGCTATTTACCAACGGCACCATTGCCCTGATAACCGCATTGCAAGCCTTAAGAATCACCGGCGAAGTCATCACCACACCCTACACTTTCGTAGCCACCGCTCATTCCTTAATTTGGAACAAAAACAATCCGGTCTTTGTTGACATAGACCCCACCACCTTCAATATCGACCCCAACAAAGTCGAAGCCGCTATAACTCCGCAAACATCCGCCATTCTGGCTGTGCATGTTTACGGCACGCCCTGCGATACCGAAAAACTGCAGCAAATTGCAGACGTATATGGCTTAAAACTAATTTACGATGCCGCGCACGCCTTCGGCGTCCGCCAAAACGGAAACACCGTGTTAAACCACGGAGACTTATCCATATTGAGCTTTCATGCCACCAAGGTTTACAACACCTTTGAAGGCGGTGCAATCGTCTGTAACGACGAAAAATTAAAACAACGCATCGACTACCTGAAAAACTTTGGTTTTGCCGATGAAGTCACGGTCATGGCGCCCGGCATCAACGGCAAAATGAACGAATTTCAGGCGGCCTTGGGCTTATTGCAACTGGACTATATCGATCAATGCATTGCCGCCCGGCAAACCCTAGCTAACCGCTACCGGCGAGCCTTTAAAGACCTGCCAGGAATACGCTTACTGCCCTCCCATACGGAACGCGAAGAAAATTACTCCTACTTTCCGATTCTGATTGAAGAGGACTATCCTATCAGCCGCAACCAGTTGTATTCGAAACTACGCGAACAGGATATTTATGCCCGGCGCTACTTTTATCCCTTGGTCAGCGATTTTCCGATGTATCGCGGCCTGCCCAGCGCGGCGGAAAACAATTTGCAGGTAGCCAAACAGGTGTCCGAGCAGATTTTATGTTTACCAATTTATCCGGATTTATCAGAAGAAAGTCAATTAAAAATAATTCATAATATTCATAAAAAGAAGGATTGGTTTTGAAAGCTGTCATAATTTTCTCTGGCTACAATATGAGAGCACTTTACGCGTTCATCCGTACTTTAGAAAAACAACTCATACCTTATTGCATTATCTCTAGCTCAACGGACGATGAAATATATAAGACAGCATATAAAAATAAAGTAGTCAGTGTTCGACGAGAAAAACATCTAGATTTGGATGACGTGATTTTCTGCATTAAACAAGCTCAAGAAAAAATTAAATATAATTATTACCTTATTGCCCCATCAACCGAAGCTCTTAATAGATTCATTCTAAGTCATGAGAATTTATTCCATGACTTAAGCTGCGAAATTCCTTTGGTTGAAAAAAAGTTATATGAAGAAATTTCTAATAAATATAGCTTTGGAAAAACATGTGAAAAACACAATATAAAAACCCCAAGACAGTATGATTTTTCGAACATAACCATACCCTGCGTCGCCAAGCCAAAGAAATATATTT
>NZ_JANIBK010000123.1 GCF_024505165.1 Methylomonas rivi | reverse complement strand
GATTTCGGGGCGCGCTTTGCCGCCAACACTGCCGGACGGCCGAACTGGACGCCGGCCGGATCATGCGGATCAGGCAGTTGCTGAGGGATGCCGGTCCGCAAAACCGCTCGGCGAATGCGCAGCCTTGCGGTACCGGGCCGAATCCGGCGGCAAGCTGACCGCATCCATGCCCAATAGCTTTCCGAATAATCCTTTAGCGCTGGCCTCGGTACTCCGGCTGCTGGTTTTATTGCTGCTGATCCAACTGGCAAGCGCGTTTTCGCCGCCGCTTTATGCATTGCAGGGGCTGGCAAATTACGCACCGCTGCATACCGCCGTCGAAGTCTTGGCCATAGTGGTTTCCGCCCTGGTGTTTGCTACCGGTTGGGTGGTGTATCAAAAAGAAGCTTCCGGTAATTTGATGCTGCTGGCCTGCTGCTTTTTAGGCGTGGCCATGCTCGATTTAATGCACGCCTTATCGTATACCGGCATGCCGGACTGGGTTACCCCGAGCAGCCCGGAAAAAGCCATCAATTTTTGGTTGGCGGCCAGAGCTTTCGCCGCCATGGCAATGTTGAGCGTGGCTTTTTTACCGAACTGGGCCTTGGATCGCGGCCATTACCGCTGGTCGATGCTGGGGACGGTTTTGAGCGCGGTTGGCTTGGTTTGCTGGGTGGTGTTGTCGCATCCGGCCTGGATACCGCATACCTTTATCGAAGGGCAAGGGCTGACGCCGTTCAAGAAAAACTGCGAATATGGCTTGGCCTTGATTTATGCCGTGCTGGCATTGCGCTTTTTCCGGAAAGCCGGCGCGCGGCATGTTTACGATGTCGCCGGCCTGTTCGGCGCGGCGGCGGTCATGGCCATGAGCGAAGTGTTTTTTACGCTGTATGCCGATGTCACCGATATATTCAATTTTCTAGGGCACGTCTATAAAATCGTTGCCTATGGTTTGGTTTATAAAGCAGTGTTCATGAACAGTGTCGAACTGCCGTATCAACGCTTGTATCAGAGCAACCTGGCTTTAAAAGCCAGCGAAGCCAAATTTCACGCCATTATTAACGAATCGCCGGTCGCCTATGTGCTTTACGATGCCCGGCAACGCATCCGCTATTTGAATAGAGCCTTTGTCGCCACATTCGGCTATACCGAAACCGATTTAAACCATTTGCGGGATTGGTGGGACAAGGCATTGCCGGAGCGCGACTATCAACAGCGTTGTATCGGGCATTGGCAACAGCATTTGGAACAGGCCGTGTTCGGTAAAGGGCCTTTTTTGCCCATGGAGACGGACGTTCTTTGCAAGGATGGCGCCAAACGCACGGTACTCATCAATGTCGCCTTGCTGGGCGATAATCTGGCCGGCCATCAGGTGATGATTTTGCAGGATATTACCGAACGGGTCGAAGCCATGCAGGTGATTTGGAACCAGGCGCATCTGGATCCTTTAACCGAACTGCCCAACCGTACCTCGTTTCTGGGTACGCTGGCGCAGGAAATGGCGAAAGCGCGTAAAACCGGCCGGCGCATGGCGCTGATGTTTATCGACCTTGACCGGTTTAAGGATGTCAACGACACCCTGGGCCATTTTATGGGCGATATTTTATTGCGGGAAGCAGGCCAGCGCTTGCGGGAAATCGCCAGCGAACGTTTTACTTTGGCCCGGTTGGGAGGGGATGAGTTTACCGTGACCGTGGGCGGGCTGGATAACCAAGCATGTATCGAACCGCTGGCGCAAAGCATTTTGGCCTGTCTGTCCAGCCCGTTTAAACTGGGCGACGACACCGTATACCTTTCGGCCAGTATCGGCATCGCCTTGTATCCCGACGATGCCCAAAAGAGCGAGGAACTGCTGAAAAACGCCGATCAGGCCATGTACGAAGCTAAAAAACAAGGCCGGGATTGCTTCAGTTTTTTTACCAAGGACATGCAGCAAAGCGCGCAAAACCGCATGCGGCTGCTGAATGAGCTGCATGGCGCGCTCGATAAACAACAGTTGATGGTGTATTACCAGCCCATTGTCGATTTGGCGACGCAAAAAATTTGCAAGGCCGAGGCCCTGTTGCGTTGGGAACATCCGGAATTGGGCTGGGTGAGTCCCGCCCAATTCATTCCCCTGGCCGAGGAAACCGGTATGATCGTTGGGATCGGCGACTGGGTATTTCGCAACGCGGCCCGGCAAGTCGGCGTTTGGCGGCAACGGTTCGACCCCTTGTTTCAGATCAGCGTCAACAAATCGCCCGTGCAGTTCGGCAAGACCAGCTATGCACGGGATCACTGGTTACAGTATCTGCAACAGCTCGGTTTGCCCGGACAATGCATCGTGGCCGAAATTACCGAAGGTTTATTGTTGGACGCCACGCATCAAGTCGGCGAACATTTGCGGGTTTTTCGGGAGGGCGGGATTCAGGTGGCGCTGGACGATTTCGGCACCGGGTATTCCTCGTTGGCTTATCTGAAAAAATTCCCTATCGATTATCTGAAAATCGATCAATCGTTTGTGAGTCACTTACAAGCCGATTCGAGCGATATGGCGTTATGCGAAGCCATTATCATCATGGCGCATAAGTTGGGCATTAAGGTCATTGCCGAAGGTATCGAAACGCCGGCGCAGTACGCGTTATTAGTTAATGCAGGCTGCGATTACGGACAAGGCTATCTTTTTTCGAGACCCGTTCCCGCCGATGCCTTTTCCGAACTGCTGCTGCGGCAAAATAGACCGGTGCCAGAACAGCGGGAGGATGATTTTTTGCTGGCGAAAGAGTAGCGAATTGATAGCCGTATCCTAATTGAAGGAGGAAACCATGCCGGATTTAAAACAAACGCCGCTGTTTAATTTACACCACGAACTCGGCGCCAAAATGACAGCCTTTGCCGGTTATGCCATGCCGGTGCAATATGCCGGCGGCATCATACGCGAACATCTGCACTGCCGCGACCGGGCCGGATTATTCGATATTTCCCACATGGGCCAATGCCGGATATGGGGTGAAAAGGCCGCCGAAGCCTTGGAAAAGCTCACGCCCGGCGGTATCGTGGATCTGGCTATGGGTGCGCAAAAATATACGGTCTTGACTAACCCGGCGGGCGGGGTGATAGACGATATTATCGTTACCCGTATCGACCGGGGCTTGAGTTTGATTGTCAATGCCGGCTGTAAGGACAAGGATTATGCTTATCTTACCCAGCAATTGCCTGATGATTGCGTGTTGCAGACCTGCCCCGAGTTGGCTTTGCTGGCCTTGCAAGGTCCGGAAGCGGCGGTTGTCATGGGCCGATTCTCGGCCGAGGCCGAGGCTTTGGATTTTATGCGGACTTGCCGAACCCGAATCAACGGCATCGACTGCTGGGTCAGCCGCAGCGGTTATACCGGTGAAGACGGCTTTGAAATTTCCGTTCATCAAACCGATGCCGAAACTATTGCCCGTCTGTTGTTGGCCGAGCCGAGCGTCGAGCCCATCGGTTTGGGCGCGCGGGACACCCTGCGGCTGGAAGCGGGATTGTGTCTGTACGGCCACGAATTAAGCGACACTATTTCGCCCTTGCAAGCAGGCTTGAAATGGCTGTTTAAAAAAGGCCATGCCGGCTTTCCCGGCGCGGACAACATTCTGTCCGAATTCGCCGCTGGCTTGCCGCAAGTGCGGGCCGGTTTGCTGGTGGATGCTAAAATTCCGGTTAGAGAAGGTTGCGCGGTGACCGATGATGAAGGCCGACAGGTGGGTATTGTCACCAGTGGCGGTTACTCGCCTTCGTTACGGAGGCCGGTGGCGATGGCCTTGATCCAGCCGTCTTACGCCGGCATCGGCACGCCATTGCTTGCCAGTGTGCGCGGCAAACCCATTGCCGTTACCGTTACTCGTTTACCCTTTGTTCCCCATCGTTATCACCGGTCATAACCATGTCAACAAAAAACCCCCGTCTTGAACAACTGGAAATGCGCGGCAGTTTCATTCCGCGCCATATCGGCCCCGATCGGCAGCAAATTACCGAGATGTTGGCCGCATTGGGCTTATCCGAACTGGATGAGTTGGTGGAAAAAATCATTCCGGCCAATATTTTGAATCACGAACCGCTAAAACTGACCGAAACCATCAGCGAACGGGCCGTGATCAAATATCTGCGCAACATGCGCGAGCGCAATAAGGTATTGGTGTCGATGATAGGCATGGGCTATTACGACACCATCATGCCGGCGGTGATCAAGCGCAACGTACTGGAAAATCCGGGCTGGTACACGGCATACACGCCGTATCAGGCGGAAGTGAGCCAGGGCAGGCTGGAAGCCTTGTTGAATTTTCAGCAAATGATCGTCGATTTGACCGGCATGGAGTTGGCCAATGCTTCCCTGCTGGACGAAGCCACGGCGGCGGCGGAAGCCATGACCCTGTCGCGGCGGGTCGCCAAAAGTACATCGAATACCGTGCTGATCGATAGGGACTGCCACCCGCAAACCATTGCCGTGGTGCAAACCCGGGCCGGCTCTCTAGGTTATCGGGTCATGGTGGTCGATCCCTATGCCGGTTTGGAACAATACGACTTTTTCGCCTTGATTCTGCAATATCCCGGCTGTTCCGGCGAAATTCGCGATCTGGCCAACACCGTTGCCGCCGCGCACCGGAAACAGGCACTGGTAACGGTAGCCGCGGATTTATTGAGTCTGGTGTTATTGCAGCCGCCGGCCGGCTTCGGCGCCGATATTGCGGTCGGCAGCGCCCAGCGTTTCGGAGTGCCCATGGGCTACGGCGGTCCGCATGCGGCATTTTTCGCTACCCGGGAAGAATTCAAACGCTCGATGCCTGGCCGTATCATCGGCGTCTCCAAGGATAGCCACGGCCAAATCGCCTTGCGCATGGCCTTGCAAACCCGCGAACAGCATATCCGCCGCGACAAGGCAACCAGCAATATTTGTACTTCACAAGTGTTATTGGCGGTGATTGCCGGTTTTTATGCGGTGTACCACGGCGCGGACGGCTTGCGCATGATTGCCGGGCGGGTGCATCGGTATGCGCAAATCCTGGCGGCCGGCATCGCGCAATACGGACATCAGGTGGTCAGCCGCTGTTATTTCGATACCTTGCTGGTCAGAACCCCGAATCGGGCCAAGCGTATCGCGGCTCGCGCGGAGGAGGCGGGTATTAATTTGCGCGTCATCGATGCCGACCATCTCGGCATTTCGCTGGACGAAACCACCACCCGCAACGACATCCGGGCGGTATGGCAAGTGTTTTCGGCGCCGGGTTACGAGATGCCGGATATCAATACATTGGATAAAGTCGTTGCCGAATGCATACCCGATATGTTGCTGCGCGGCGATGCGATTCTGCAAAATCCGGTATTCAGCCGCTATCATTCCGAAACCGAGATGATGCGATACATGCGCAAACTGGCGCGGCGCGATATTGCCTTGGACAGGGCCATGATTCCATTAGGTTCCTGTACCATGAAGCTGAATGCGGCCACCGAAATGCAGGCCATTTCGTTTTACGAATTCGCCGCCATGCATCCTTTCGCGCCCTTGCACCAGGCCCAAGGTTACCAGCAGCTGTTTGCCGAACTGGAAGACATGTTGTGCGATCTGACCGGCTTCGATGCTTTTTCCTTGCAACCCAATGCCGGTTCGCAAGGCGAATACACCGGCTTATTGGTAATCCGGAAATATCACCAGGTCAACGGCCAGGGCCAGCGGGATGTTTGTCTGATTCCCGCCTCGGCGCACGGCACCAATCCGGCCAGCGCGGTATTGGCGGGCCTGAAAGTGGTGGTGGTGGCTTGCGATACCAACGGCAATGTCAGTGTCGATGATTTGCGCGCTAAAGTCAGCCAATACCGGGATAGGTTGGCGGCCCTGATGATTACCTATCCGTCCACGCACGGCGTCTACGAACAGGCGTTCCGGGAAATTTGCGATATCGTCCATCAACACGGCGGCCAGGTTTATTTGGACGGGGCGAATTTTAACGCTTTGGTCGGTCTGAGCAGACCGGGCCGCATCGGCGCCGACGTCGCTCATTTGAATTTGCACAAAACCTTTTGCATTCCGCACGGCGGCGGCGGTCCCGGCGTCGGCCCGATTGGGGTGCGCGCCCACCTGGCACCTTTTCTGCCGGATCATCCGGTGGTGGAAGGTGTCAATCCGGCCAAGAGTGAACACGGTACGGTCGGCACCGTTTCGGCCGCGCCGTGGGGTTCGGCCAGCATTCTGACCATTTCCTGGGCCTATATCGCCATGATGGGTGCGGCGGGATTGAAGCGCGCCACGCTGGCGGCCATATTAAACGCCAATTACATCGCCCGGACCTTGGCGCCGTATTACCCGATTCTGTATACCGACGCCAACGGCTGGAGCGCCCACGAATGCATTATCGATTGCCATGAGTTTAAGAAAACCGCCAATATTACGGTGGAGGACATTGCCAAGCGTTTGGTCGACTACGGCTTTCATGCGCCGACCGTAGCGTTTCCGGTGCCTGACACGCTGATGATAGAGCCGACCGAAAGCGAGAATAAAACCGAAATAGACCGGTTTTGCGTCGCGATGATGCAAATACGCCGGGAAATTCGGGAAATCGAAGAGGGGTTTGCCGATAAGGAAAACAATGTGCTGCACAATGCGCCGCATACCCATCGATTGTTGTTGGAGGAATGGACGCTGCCGTATTCCAAGCAAAAAGCCTTTTTTCCCGACAACGAACAACATGACGACAAATATTGGCCGCCGGTGGGGCGCATCGATAATGTGTATGGCGACAGGCATGTAATGTGCAGCTGTCCGCTGGATTGGGGCGGAACGGAGGTTAACGATGGTATTTAGTGCCGATTAGGCGCCGGAAACCGCTCTCCGGTTTTTTGCAAACCGAATGTAATTAAAACCAGCGGTTATCGAGAAAAGTTTGTTTATTCCAGGGCTAATTTCGTGATTGGTAACGACCCCGTGTGCAATGCGCTAACTTTTCCGGTTTTTAATGCTGCTGGTGTAGGTGGTAATGGCAAATAAAGCCGACGAAATGATAAATTCGCCGTTAACAACCCCGTATATGCCGGCGGCAAATAACAGGCCCGTTAATAGGTGTTTGGATAAGCTATTCATTTTTACAATACTCGCTAAATGAAGAGGTTTACAATATAGGCTTGTTTTATTGCAGTAACAATACTTTGTAAACGAGATGGTTTGTTAAGTATAAGGAAACAAAAGGCGTTCAAACACCCTGTTTGGGTGGTTTGGCCGCTAAATTTACGGCGGGATCAGTCCTGTTTTATAAAAATTAATCGAGAGGGGGAAATGCATGGATATTTTGTTTGATCTGGCGATTGTGTTGGGCGTTATTGGGGGCGGCTATTTTTGGGTGAAAACAAAAGTGCTAAAACCGGAAATCATCCGGGATATTGAAATATTTCCCAGCCGCGGCGTGCCGCTGGTAAAAAGAAGTCACGAACTGCAAGCCAATCCAACCCCGGAAGCCCCGTCGGCTAAACCGGCTGTGGTTGAACAGGTTGAATCCATGCCGCCGGTTACCGAGCCGGTCCTAGCGAACACCGGACAAGCCGCGGAAGTGCCAGCATGCGGGGCCACCGTAAGCGAAGCGACCGGTCTTAGCCCAATGCCGGAAGATTCCGTACTCAAGCGCCATTATTTGGCGCAACTCGCCGCCGCGAGGCAAGCCATCACCCATCCTTATCCGACCGATTCGGTGCTGCGCCGGCATTTCGAGAGCATGTCGGCCGCCAAGCTGGCGCCGATCGCACAAGTCAAGGCCGCGGCGGAGATTGAGCCGGCCGAAACGGCCGCTCCCGATGCGGTAAGCTTGTTCGTACCGCAAGACTCCGTTCTGAAACGCCATTACCTGCAATGGTTGGCAAGCAAGGCGTCTGAAAATCCGGCCTGAGGAAAAGTTTTAAAACGCCGGTAAAAAATAGTAAAACTGTGACGGCCATCGGCCGGAGAGCTTAGCGGATGGCGAGTATTGAATGGCCAGTCACGGAAATATTTTACTAAAAGCAGAAAATACGGATCGTTCTAACTATAAGGAGAAAAATCATGTTAGAAGATCAAGTAGCCAGTCAAAGAATCGATTTCTTTGAACAAATGCATCATGAGTTTTTATATTTGAAAGGATATGGTACTTATGCCTACCTGACATCTCATGACGTCGATCTATTGTATGAGTCTTATATGGCGCAACAGGTATCGATAGCGGCAGCGATTACGCCGCAAACCTCGGTTGTCGGCTTTATTCGCTCGTTCATTAAAACCCTGTAAGCCTATTTCCCGCCGATAACGTGGAGTTGCGGCGGGATTTTATTATGTTGGCAGGCAAAGCCCGCGCAAATTACAAAAAAGCCGAAGATAATTCTTCGGCTTTTTATTGCTCCTTCAGTTGTTTCAGGACTTAAAACAAACCGCTGATCACGCCGTCGTCGCTAATATCGATGCGTTCCGCCGCCGGCATTTTCGGCAGGCCGGGCATGGTCATCATATCGCCGGCGATCGCAACGATGAAGCCGGCGCCGTTGGCCAGCCGCACTTCGCTAATTTCCACATTATGCCCTGAAGGAGCGCCCTTGGCGTTGGGGTTGGTGGTAAACGACATTTGAGTTTTCGCCATGCAGATCGGGAAGCTGCCGTAATTATTCTGTAAGGCTTTGATTTCCGACATTACCTTGGGGCTGGCGCTGACGCTGCCGGCACCGTACAGTTTGGTGGCGATGGCTTCGATCTTGTTCCATAACGGCAATTCGGAGTCGTAGACAAAGCTAAACTCGGGCGCGCGGTTGTCGACGATGTTCAACACCTCGCGCGCCAGATCCTCCGCACCGGCGCCGCCGTGCGCCCAGTGCTTGGCGACCACGCATTTGGCGCCCAGCGCTTCGCACTTGCTTTTCAACAAATCGATTTCGGCATCGGTATCGAAGGCGAAATGGTTGATGCTGACTACACAGGGGAGGCCGTAGTGGTTCCGGATATTGCTCAAATGGCGCTCCAGATTGGCAAAACCCGTTTCCAATGCCGCCAGATTTTCCCGGTTCAAATCGTCCTTGGCGACGCCGCCGTGGAATTTCAAGGCCCGCACGGTTGCTACCAAGACTACCGCCGACGGTTTCAGGCCCGCCATGCGGCATTTGATATCGATGAATTTTTCCGCGCCCAGGTCCGCGCCGAAACCGGCTTCCGTAACCGCGTAATCGGCCAGTTTCAGCGCGGTTTTGGTGGCGGTAACGGTATTGCAGCCGTGGGCGATATTGGCGAACGGGCCGCCGTGAATGATGGCCAGATTGTTTTCCAGGGTTTGCACCAGATTCGGTTTGATGGCGTCCTTTAAAATCGCCGCCATGGCACCGTGGGCTTTTAAGTCACGGGCGTAAACCGGGGTAACTTTGTCCGATTTGTAACCGATGACGATGCGGCCCAGGCGTTCCTTCAAATCGGCCCGGCTGGTGGCCAGACACAGAATTGCCATCACTTCCGAAGCCACGACGATATCGAAACCATCCTCGCGCAAATAGCCGTTCGCGGCGCCGCCCATACCGACCACGATCTTGCGCAGAGCCCGGTCGTTCATGTCGATGACGCGCTTCCATTGAATGCGGCGCGGGTCTATGTCCAGCGCATTGCCGTGGTTGATGTGATTGTCGATCAACGCGGACAACAAATTATGCGCGACGCCGATGGCGTGGAAGTCGCCGGTAAAATGCAGATTGATGTCTTCCATCGGCACCACTTGCGCATAACCGCCGCCGGCCGCGCCGCCCTTGACGCCGAAACAGGGGCCCAGCGAAGGTTCGCGCAGGCAGATAATGGTTTTCTTGCCAATCCGGTTCAGCGCATCGCCCAAGCCCACTGTGGTGGTGGTCTTGCCCTCGCCGGCCGGAGTGGGGCTGATGGCGGTGACCAAAATCAGTTTGCCGTCGGTTTTATCGGTCAGACTATTGACATACTCCAGCGAAATCTTGGCTTTATAGTGGCCGTAAGGATCGAGATGCTCCGCGGGAATGCCGAAGGTTTCGCCGGCCAAATCGATAATCGGCCGCATCTTGGCCTGTTGCGCAATTTCAATGTCTGACATGTCGTCTCCAAACGAGAATTAATAAAAAGGTAAAAAACAGGGCTGCGGCCGGCAACCGCCAAATGCATGCCGGCGAGGAATTTGGACGCTATTTTAGCGGGTTAGCCCTTTAATTGCTGCGATTTGACGCCGTATTGCCGAACAATTGCACAGCGGAATCGGTTGTCCACGGCCGGTAGGACTGCATGATGCCATGGAACAGATCGGAGTCCAGAAACACTTGCAGCCAACGCCGTAAGGCCGGGTAGTTCGCTTGGGCAAACCATGCCTGATCGACGGCGGCGAATTGGCGGATGAAAGGGGCGATTGCCGCATCGGCAATACTGAAATGCGCGCCGCACAAATAGGCGGTTTGCCGCAACTGTTGTTCCAGAGCGCTTAAAAAATATTCGCCGTGTTGCCGGTAATAAACCATGGGGTATTCCGGATAGCGGTCGGCATATTTGTAACGGTCCAGGTAATATTTGAATTCGCCGTCATTGCGTTGTATCAGGGCTTGGCCACTGGGCGGATGCCATGCGGCAAGCCAATGGTCCGGGTCGCGGATGTGTAGCGCCCAATGCATGATGTCCAGGCTCTCGTCGACGACCTGCCCGGACGGCAACACCAACACCGGCACGGTGCCCTTAGGCGATGCAGCCAGCATCGCCGCCGGTTTGTTGCGCAGTTCTATCTCCCGTAACTCAACCGGGATTTCGGCATAAGCAATAGCCAAACGGGCCCGCATGGCAAAAGGGCAACGGCGGAAGCTGTAAAGAATGGGAGATTCCGGTTGGGCGGCGGTCATCGGCTTGACAATCACAAAAGAGGATTCAATTATAAAGGCAACGATGGGTTGGCCGCAGCTCCAACCTTGCTTGCCGGTAAAGCCGATGATAAGGTGCAGTGCTCTTTTCCACGTGTCGGAAACCTATGCGATGCACTTAAACCGATGAGTAAAATTACCGGCCTACTATTGGCCGCCGGTGCCGGCCGGCGGTTCGGGCAAGATAAATTGACGCACGCCTTGCCGAACGGCGAATTGCTGGCGGTGCGCGCCTGCCGTAATCTGGCGGCCGGGGTGGACGAGGTTTTAGCCGTGGTGCGGCCCGGCAATGGTATGTTGGCGGATAGTCTGGCGGCGCAAGGCGCCAAAGTGGTGGTATTTGCCGATGCCGACTTGGGAATGGGCAGCAGTCTGGCTTTTGCCGTGCAAGCCTGTCCGGATGCCGGCGGTTGGCTGGTCGCGCTGGCCGACATGCCCTGGATAGCGCCGGCCACTATATCCCGGCTGGCGGAATCTTTGCACGCCGGCGCGGCTATCGTGGCGCCGCGTTACCAGGGTCGGCGCGGACATCCGGTGGGTTTTGCCGGGCGTTTTGCCGGAGATTTGGCCGGCTTAAGCGGCGATATCGGCGCCAAAAGCGTAATATCGGCGCATCTCCACCATTTGCTTATCATCGACTGCGACGATCCCGGCGTGCTGAGAGATGTCGATCGGCCCGCCGATTTAACTCACCTTATCTTGTAAATACCTGTGGCGATTTTGAATATCTTGCAGCGGCAACTGGAGTTGCAGCACACTCGACAACCTTATGTATTGGCCACGGTGGTGGAAATACTCGGTTCCTCTTCCGCCAAACCGGCGGCCAAGGCGCTGATCGACCGGGCGGGACAAGTCGTCGCGGGCTGGATCGGCGGCGGCTGCGCGCAAGCCATGGTGTCGCAAACAGCCTTGAAATGCCTGGAAAGCGGAGAGCCCAGCGTGATCGATATCGATTTAACAGACGAAATTTTCGGCGCCGGCATGCCTTGCGGCGGCAGCATGCGGGTTTACGTCGAACCGTTTTTGCCCAAGCCGCGGCTGTGGCTGATGGGGCACGGCCGTATCGTGGAAAATCTCTGCGAATTCGCCCATCGCTTGGGATTTGACGTGATTGTCAACGACCCGCAAGCTGAGCCCGGGCAATTTCCGGCCGCCAGTCGCCTGATCGTCGACGACAGCCGTTATCGGCAATTGCAACCGCAGTCCGGCGATTATGTGGTGATCGCCACGCATCACAAAGGCGATTACGACGCGCTGGCGCAGGCATTGAATTCTCGTGCCGATTATATTGCCATGGTCGCCAGCCGCAAGCGCGCGCAATTGGTGTTGCAGCGCTTGCGGCAGGAGGGTTTCGGCGACGCCGCGCTGGCCCGAATACGCGCGC
>NZ_JANIBK010000122.1 GCF_024505165.1 Methylomonas rivi | reverse complement strand
CGGCGAAAAACCCGTGCTGCCCGCGCCGGGCGCCGCCGTGCATTTGCCCGAACAAGGTATCGATTTAAAAGAATACCTGACCGATTTGGAAAACGAGTTGATCCGGCAGGCGCTGGAAGAATGCAACGGCGTGGTGGCGCATGCGGCGAAATTACTCAATATGCGGCGCACCACGTTGGTGGAAAAGCTGCGGAAAGTGGACGCGGTCTGATTCGCGCCAAAACAATGGCTCAGGTCAATCTAAGTGGTTAATAAATAAAGAATAAAAACATGGCTTGAATTTTGCTTTGTGCTGGATACAGTCAAAAGCCCGCATAGCCATGAACCCAAGCCATCAGCAATACCAACAAAAAACCGAACGCCTGACCGATGCCTTCCGGATGTTTAACGAACTTTCGGAAAATTTGGCGCTGTCCTACCAAGGCTTGCAGGAGCAGGTTGCCCACCTGAATAGCCAACTGGCCGCGGCCCGTAGCGAGCGTCTGGCGACTTTGAGCGAAAAAGAAAAGCTGGCCAGCCGCCTGCAGCAAATTTTGGCGGCCTTGCCGGCCGCCGTCATTTTGCTGGATGCGAAAAACCGTATCATCGATTGTAACGATCATGCCATCGGCTTTTTGGGCGAACCCTTGCTGGGCCTGCAATGGCAGGCCATCATGGCGCGCAGCCTGTTGCCGGTTCCCGATTCGCCTCACGAGCGCCGGCTCTCGGACGGCCGCATCGTCAGCATTACCCGCAATCATCTCAGCAACGATGCCGAGCAAATCATTTTGCTATCGGATGTCAGCGAATTGCGCACTCTGCAAGACCGCCTGGCGCAGCAAAAACACTTGTCCGCCATGGGCGAGATGGTCGCCGGTTTGGCCCACCAAGTGCGCACGCCGCTGGCGACCGCTATTTTATACGCTTCGCAAATGAGCAAGCCGCAACTAAACAGCACCAAACGGCTGCAATTTTCCGAAAAAATTCTGGAACGCCTGCAGTACCTGGAGCGCCAAGTCAACGACATGCTGATTTTCGCCAAGCAGGGCCGCTTGGCCATGCAGGGGTTTTCCTGGCAACAGATGCTGGCGCATATTGCGGAGCGCATGGAGGAATTTAACGGCGCCTTTTTACTGGAAAACCGGGTGGACCGGGACCGTGTGCAGGGCAACCAGGATGCCTTGCGCGGCGCCTTATTGAATTTGTTGAACAATGCGATCGAGTCCGGGGCTTGCCTGATTAGCCTGCTGGCGGTGCAAAGCGGGCAAGGCATCGAGATCAGCATTCGGGACAACGGGCCGGGTATCGGCTCGGATCGGCAAGCGCAGGTGTTCGAACCGTTTTACACCACCAAGACCCACGGTACCGGCTTGGGCTTGGCCGTGGTGGACAGTGTGGTCAAGGCGCATAAAGGCTCGGTGTATTGCCGCTCCGAATTGGGGCAGGGCAGCGAATTTGTGTTGACGTTGCCTATTTTTCAGCAGGATTTGGGCTTGTCGGTGCCGGGCGTCGATTCGGTCGGTCAGGAGAATGATTATGAAGCAGTATGATGTGCTTATCGTGGAAGACGACGCGGCATTGGGCGAAGCGCTCTGCGATACCCTGGAACTGGAAGGTTATAGCGTCATCTCGGCCAAAAACGGTATCGAGGCGCTCAGCCAGCTGCAAAAATGCGCCGTGGGCCTGGTGGTCAGCGACGTGCAAATGCCGGTCATGGACGGTTTGCGGTTGTTGCAAAATCTCAGGCAAAAATTCGAAACCTTGCCGGTATTGCTGATGACGGCATACGGCACCGTTCCCAGCGCCGTGGAAGCCATGCGGGCCGGGGCTTGCGATTATTTGATCAAGCCGTTTGAAGCCAAAGCCCTGATGGCAAAGGTAGCGGAATTAATCGTCAGCGAGCCGCCGCCGGAACAGGTGCGCGTGGTGGCCGATGAACAGATGAAAAAGCTCTACGGTCTGGCGAATAAAGTCGCCAAAACCAACGTCACCATACTGCTGGAAGGCGAAAGCGGCACCGGCAAGGAGGTGTTGGCGCGTTATATTCACCGTAATTCGCATTATCATGCCGGCCCGTTCGAGGCCATCAATTGCGCCGCCATTCCGGAAAATATGCTGGAAGCCATGCTGTTCGGTTATGAAAAAGGCGCGTTTACCGGCGCGACACAAGCCATGCCGGGCAAATTCGAACAAGCCCAGGGCGGCACTCTGCTGCTGGACGAAATTTCCGAAATGGACTTGGGTTTGCAGGCCAAAATATTACGGGTATTGCAGGAAAAAGAAGTCGAGCGCTTGGGGGGGCAGCGCAAAATAGCATTAAACGTCAGAATTTTGGCGACCACTAACCGCAAGTTAAAACAGTATGTGCAACAAGGCCGGTTCCGGGAAGATTTGTACTTCAGGTTAAGCGTATTTCCGATCCGGATTCCGCCTCTACGCGAGCGTACCGGCGATATTTTGCCGCTGGCGGCCGAATTGTTAAGCAAGCACTGCCCGCACGGCAAGGCCAATTACCGCTTCGATGCCGCCGCGATCGGCAAATTGCAAGCCTATCGCTGGCCGGGTAACGTCAGGGAGTTGGAGAATGTCATGCAGCGGGCGCTGATTTTACAAAGCGGTCACTGTATTAGTGCCGGCGATTTGTTGTTCGAAGACGACGAGTTGGATGCGTTGGATCGCTTGCCGGCCGCCCGGCCAGCTATTGATACGGCACTGGAAATACCGGACAAACAAGGCTGTGCCGATGATGCCGAATTGCAGAGTCTGGGCGATGGCGTGCGTTCCGCCGAGGAAAAAATCATTTTGCAGATACTGAACGAAGCCCGGGGCAACCGCAAGGCCACCGCGGAAAAGCTGGGCATCAGTCCGCGCACCTTGCGCTATAAGATTGCCCGCATGAAGGAAGCGGGCGTTTTCGTACCTTGTTAAATCTGGCTTGAAAAATGCTTGATAACTGAAAAGTCACTAGCAAGAGTCACGATTATGTCAGATATCAATGTCAATCAAGTGCTGGCCCAAATGCGGGCCATGTCCATCGAAGCGGGTACAAAGCCCGCCGTCGACAACGGCTCCGGCTCGGGCGATTTTGCCGCGATGCTGAAGGAATCCATCGATGCCGTCAACCAAACTCAAAAAACAGCCGGTAATTTGTCCGCTGCTTTCGAAACCGGCCAGTCCGATGTCAGTCTGGCCGAAGTCATGATTGCTTCGCAAAAAGCCAGCGTGTCCTTCCAGGCGATGTTACAAGTGCGCAATAAACTGGTCGATGCCTACAAGGATGTTATGAGTATGCCGATGTAGAGCGCTATACTTTTAGGCCATGAGCGAAGCAAACAACAATTTTCCCGTCGAGGCCCAGCCGCAAGGCGCTCGGCCGGACGACAATAACATTCATCCGGCTTTGAAAGGCTTGCTGAAGCTGTCGCCCGGTAGGCAGATCGGCATGATGCTGGCCCTGGCCGTCAGCGTGGCCATCGGCTTGGCGGTGGTGATGTGGGCGCAGGCGCCCAGTTACGATTTGCTGTTTTCCGGCGTGGCCGAAAAAGATGCCGCGGAAATCGTCGAAGCGCTGGATAAAATGGAGGTGGAGTATAAAGTAGAGCCCTCTACAGGCGCCGTGATGGTGCCGGCCGGCAATGCACGGGAACTCAAACTCAAGCTGGCGGCGCAAGGTCTGCCGCGCAGCACCAGCCTCGGCTACGAAATGCTGGACAAAGACAACGGTTTCGGCGCCAGCAAAAACGTCGAAACCATGCGGTTTCAGCGCGCCTTGGAAGGCGAGATTGCGCTGACCATCCAAACCCTGCAAAACGTCAAATCGGCCAAGGTTTTGTTGGCATTGCCGGTACAGTCGGTGTTTGTGCGGGAACGTAAAAAACCCAGCGCGTCGGTCGTCGTAGAGTTATATCAAGGCCGTGCCTTGGAAAAAGAGCAAATCGAATCCATCGTGCATTTGGTTGCCTCCAGCGTCCCGCTGATGGAAGCCGGACAGGTGACGGTGGTCGATCAAAAAGGCCGATTGCTGAACAGCAAGGACACGCCGGAAGATATTTCGCTGACCTCCAAGCAGTTCGAGTACAAAAAAAATATCGAAGAGCATTTGCGCGGGCGCATCGAAAACATCTTGGCCCCGCTGGTCGGCAACGACGGCATGCGGGCGCAGATATCCGCTGATGTCGATTTTACCGTCACCGAAAAAACCCAGGAAATGTTCAACCCCGATTTGCCCGCTTTGCGTAGCGAGCAAACCCAGGAAGATGTAAACTCGCAATCCAAGGTGCAAGGCGTGCCGGGCGCGCTATCCAACCAGCCGCCGCCTACCGGCGTGGCGCCGGAAGTGGCCAGCGGCCAGGAGAAGCCGGCCAATGCCGAATCCGGTTCCAGCAGCAAAAGCGCCACCCGCAACTACGAACTGGATAAAACCATTACCCATACCCGGCAGGCGTCCGGTGCCCTGCGGCGCTTGTCCGTGGCCGTGGTGGTGGACGACAAGCATGTCAGCGTCGACGGCAACTCCAGCCAACAGCCCTATTCGCAGGAAGATTTAAATCAACTGCGCGACTTGGTTAAACAGGCGGTGGGCTACGACAGCAGTCGCGGCGACCAGGTCACCGTGACCAATGTGGCTTTCAGGACGCCGGAAGCGCTGGAAGACATTTCCGAACCTTTCTGGGAAAAACCCTGGTTCATGGATGTCGTGAAAATGCTGATTGCGGCCGCGGTCCTGCTGCTGTTGATCTTCAAGGTGCTACGCCCCGTATTCGCCACCTTGATCGGCAAGGACGAAAAAGAAGAACAGCTCAGATTGCTGGAAGAAGCCCGGCAGGCCGCCGAGGAAATGGGCGGCGTGGTGCGTTTCGATGAAAACGGCAAACCGGTCGCGGTCAGGGTGAACGAGGAAACCGGCGAAGTATTGGGCATCTCAGGCGGCGCGGAAGACTTGCTGTTGCTGGAAGCGCCGCAAAGTTACGAAAAACGCTTGGAATACGTGCAAAAATTGATAGACGAAGACCCTAAACTGGTTGCCCAAGTGATTAAAACCTGGTTGAAAGACGATGGCTGAAAACGATAAAGACTTCTCGCACGCGCAACGGGCCTCGTTATTGCTATTGGCCGTCGGCCAGGACAGGGCCGCCAAGGTCTTGAAGCATATGGGTCCCAAGGAAGTGCAGCTGGTCGGCTCCACCATGGCGCAATTGGGGCCGATTTCCTCGGTGATGGTCGATCAGGTGCTGGAAGAATTCATCATCGAAATCAAGAACGAGACCGGCCTGGGCCTGGATTCGGACGAATATATCCGTAACATGCTGACCAATGCGCTGGGCGCCGAGAAGGCCGGCAGCATCATCGACCGGATTCTGCTGGGCGCCAACAGCAAGGGTATCGAACAACTGAAATGGATGGATACCCGTTCGATCGCCGACTTGATCCGCCTGGAACATCCGCAAATCATTTCCATTATTTTGACCCTGCTGGATCCCGACCAAGCCGCCGATGTGCTGACGCTGCTGCCGCAAAACATGCGTTCGGACATTTTGATGCGCATCGCCACGCTGGAAGGCGTGCAGCCGGCCGCCTTGCGCGAACTCGACGACATCATGGAAAAGCAATTGACCGGCAGCGACGGCGTCAAGTCCTCGCAAATCGGCGGTATCGACGCGGCCGCCAATATCCTCAACTTCATCGAAAGCGCCATCAGCGAACCGATGATGCAGGACATCAACGAAAGCAATTCCGACCTGGCGCAACGGATACAGGACAAAATGTTCGTATTCGGCGACTTGATCAATGTCGACGACCGCGGCATTCAAACCCTGCTGCGGGAAGTCTCGACCGACCAGTTGTTATTGGCCTTGCGCGGCGTGGATGCCGGGTTGCGCGACAAAATTTTCGCCAACATGTCCCGCCGCGCGGCGGAAATGCTGCGGGACGATTTGGAAGCGGCGCCGCCGGCCCGGCTCAGCGAAGTCGAGGCTGCCCAAAAAGATATCCTGTCTATTGCCAAACGGTTGTCCGATGCCGGCGAGTTAGCGCTGGGCGGTGGCGGTGGCGATGAGTTCGTCTAAGCGCGCCGGCTTTTCCGCGGCCGAACTGGAGGCATTGGATACCTGGAAAGGCCTGGAGGATTTTGCCGCTCCGCGTTCGGAAACTGTCGAAATAGAGCAGGCCACCCAAGTTTTGACGGTGGATGAAATCGAGGCCATGCAAAAGCAGGCGTATGACGAAGCCTTCGAACAGGGTCGGCTGCAGGGGTTCGAACAAGGCTCCAAACAGGGTTTCGAGCAAGGGCAAAAACAGGGGTTCGAGGCCGGGCAAAAAAAAGGCTATGAAGAAAGCCAGCATTTGCTGCAAAAACAGTTGGCGGAATTGAACCGGTTGCTTGAATCGTTGGCGGAACCCTTCAAGCATCTGGACGAGGAAGTCGAAACCGAACTGGTAAAACTGGTGATTGCCATCGCCAGCCAGATCATCCGCCGGGAAATCAAACTCGACCCCGGCCAAATCGTCGGGGTGATCCGCGAGGCGGTCAGCGTATTGCCTCTCGCTACCCAAAAGATCACTTTGAACCTGCATCCGGAAGACGCCGATTTGGTCCGCTCGGTGCTGAAGCTGGATGAAAATCCGCCGCCTTGGCGCTTGCAGGATAATCCCTTGATTACCCGCGGCGGATGCACGGTTGAAACCGATGTCTCCACGGTGGACGCCACTTTGGAAAAACGCCTGGCGGCCGTGATTGCCGCCGTGCTGGGCGGAGATCGGCAACAGGATGCCGAGCGATGATCCCGGCGGCCAATCGAAATGCCATCTGGTTGGAGCGTTTGAAACCTTATCGGGAACGCTTGAGCGAGCCGCCCGAGTTGGTGGTCGAGGGTAAGTTGTCCCGCATGGTGGGCTTGACGCTGGAAGCGGAAGGTTGCCGGGCGGCCATAGGTTCGTTATGCCAAGTCGTTACTAAAAGCGGCAAAAGCATAGGCGCGGAAGTGGTGGGTTTTTCCGGCGGCCGCTTGTTTTTGATGCCCACCGGCGATACCCAGGGCTTGGACCCGGGTTGCCGGGTGGTGCCCTTGGGTAAAAACAGTTTGGCCAATGTGGGGTTCGGTTTGTTGGGCCGGGTCATCGACGGCGCCGGTAAACCCTTGGATAGCAAGGGTCCGTTGGAAACCGACGCTAAAATTTCCCTGGCGGGTACCACCATTAACCCGTTATCCCGAAAACCGATACGCGAAGCACTGGATGTGGGTGTTAGAGCCATTAATTCCGTGCTGAGCGTCGGCCGCGGGCAACGGATGGGCCTGTTTGCCGGTACCGGGGTGGGCAAGAGCGTATTGTTGGGCATGATGACCAAATTCACCACCGCCGATGTGGTGGTGGTGGGGCTGATCGGCGAACGGGGGCGGGAGGTCAACGAATTCGTCTTGAAGATTCTGGGCGAAGACGGTTTGAAACGAGCCGTCGTGGTGGCGTCTCCGGCCGACGACTCGCCGCTGATGCGGGTACACGGGGCTTTGCGCGCCACCTGCATTGCCGAATATTTCCGCGACCAGGGCTTGGATGTATTGCTGTTGATGGATTCCCTGACCCGTTACGCGCAGGCTTATCGGGAAATCGCGCTGGCCATCGACGAGCCGCCCGCCACCAAGGGCTACCCGCCCTCGGTATTCGCCAAGCTGCCGCAATTGGTGGAGCGGGCCGGTAACGGCGATGTCGGCGGCGGCTCGATCACGGCTTTTTATACGGTACTGGCCGAAGGCGACGATACCAACGACCCGATTGCCGATGCGGCGCGCGGGGTGTTGGACGGCCACGTGGTGCTGTCCAGGGCCTTGGGCGAAGCGGGCCATTACCCCGCCATCGATATCGAGGCGTCCATCAGCCGGGTGATGCCGGATATCGTCGAAGCCGAGCATTTACAAATGGCCCGCGAATTACGCCGGCTGTATTCGACCTACCAGCAAAATAAGGATTTGATTAGCGTGGGGGCTTATAGAAGCGGTGCCGATCCGCGTATAGATAGGGCGATTGCCAAGAATCAGGCCATCATGGAGTTTCTACAGCAAAGCATGGACGAGGCCGTGGACATGAGCCGCAGCCTGACCGAATTAACGCAATTGTTGGCCGCGGGATGAAACGCTCGCAACGGTTGCAAACCATAGTCGAGTTACACGCCTTGCAGGAAAAGGAGGCTTTGCAGCTGATGGGGCGTTGCCAGCAACAATTGCAGGAGCAGCAAAAACAACTGGAGCATTTAAAGGTCTATCGGCAGGAGTATCTGGCCAAACTGGCCGACCGGCAACAGCTTGGCATGAATGTCAGTCAATTGCTGGAGTTCCGCGCCTTCGCCGAAAAACTGGACAAAGCCATAGAAGGCCAGCGCCAGGCGGTGCTGATGCAGGAACGGGAATTTCACCGCGCGCAAGCTAAATGGGAAGAAAGCCATCAGCGCACCAAAAGTTTGGAAAAACTCAGCGAAATCGCGGTGGCGGAAGAATTGAAACTGGAAAACAAGCGCGAGCAACACGAACAGGACGCCCGGGCGGCACGCTCGGCCAGGAAGGATGGCGCAAATAATGCTTAATAAAGTAAAAAGTGTGGGAGAAACGTCATGAATATTCAAGCAGCGAATCTATTGTCCGCGTTGTCCGGTTCGGAAGCTCTCGGCCATATCCAGCAGGGTTTGTTGGGTGGAGCCGGCGAGCAAGGCGGATTTGCCTCGGCGTTAATGGAACAGCTGGGCTTGCTGCAGAGCGGGGGTAACCCCGATATGTCCGCGCTGCAATCCTTAATGGACGACGCCGCCGCCAACGGCGGATTGCAAGACTTTGCCGCTTTATTCGGAAAAAATCCGCCGGCGGCGGCAAACAAGTCCGCGCAGGATATCGATCTGGAAGATACGCTGCAAACCTTGGCGGAGGTCATGCAACAGCTTCAACAGCTGGAGACCGAGGCCAACGCGCAACAAACGGCGCTTATCGATACCGAAAATCAACAGGTATTGGCGGATTTACGGCAAGCGGAACAGGATGCCGATGCGCCGGCCGATTACGGCATGCCTATTAGCGTACCGGTGGGCGCCGAGGAAGCCTTGGCACAAACGAGCGATAGTTCGGCTAGTGCCGATATATTTGCGGACGCCAAAAAACCGGCGGCATTAGCCGTCCAGACCGCCAAAACGCAAAACGTCCCCGCCAACGCGGACGGGCAAGCGGATGCGGTGGAGGCGGAATTCGATCGCGGCATTTCCGCCATGATAACGAAACAGGGTGCCGAGGCTCAGCCGCAACAGGATCAGGCCGGGCCGGAGCTAAAGTCCGCTCCCGATTCGGCTCGGCTCGGCAATGCCGCGGACGGCCAGGAGCTTAAGACCTCGCCCTCCGGTATCGCCGGCGATATCGCCCGGATGAACGGGGCGGTGCGCAACGAAACGGCAACCCCCTTACCCGGCAGCCAAACCGCCATGCAAAAACCGTTTGGCGATCCGGGCTGGCAGCAGGAATTGGGCGATAAATTGATCTGGATGCACAAGCAGGACATGCCGTCCGTGCAATTGCGCTTGAATCCCGAGCACCTGGGGCCGATTTTAGTCAAAATCGACGTCAATCAGGACCAAGCTTCCGTGGCGTTTACCGCGCAACATCTGTCGGTCAAGGAAGCCATAGAAGCCGCCATCCCCAAATTGCGGGAAATGTTGAGCGGGCAACAATTGAATCTGGCGGATGTGAATGTCTCCCAGCAACAGTCCGAGCAAAGACAGAGCGGCCGCGAATTTTTCCAAATGGCCGGCGATCGGAGCCGACGCGAGGGCGCCGATGGCGAGCTGCCGGGCGGCGCCGTGAACGAATCCCAGGATATTGTCGACGAGATAGAGGCGGGCAGGGCGATTGCCGCCAACGGCTTATTAAGCTTGTTCGCCTGATTGGCCGCCGGCCGGCAATATTGACCCCGCCGTTTATCCCGCCTACTATCCAACCATTAATGGGCGGATAGCGGGCGGCGGCCACCATGGGTCAGGAAATTCAAACCACGGCATATAGCGATAGCGACTATCGGCGTTTTCAACAGCGGCTGAGCGCGGAAACCGAATTGCTGGCCGAAATGATCCAACATAAGGCCTTTTCCGAAGCGCCGCCGGTGGCCGGATTTGAAATCGAGGCTTGGTTGTTGCATGACGACATGCAGCCGGCGCCGCTCAACGCTGCATATCTGCGGAGCTTTAATAATCCCATGGCCGGCCCGGAGCTGGCCAAGTTCAATGTGGAGCTCAACACGCCGCCGCTGACACTGACGGCGAATGCGTTGGGCCTTTTGCATCAAAATCTCGGCGCCACCTGGCGGCAGGCCGAACAGCATGCCCGGCGGATGGATTTGCATCTGTTGATGATAGGCACTTTGCCCACCCTGCGGCAAAGTCAGCTCAACCTCGGCAACATGTCCGACATGAACCGCTACCGGGCGTTGAACCGGCAGGTTTTGGAAAACCGCGTCAAACCCATAGTGCTGGATATTTGCGGCCGCGAGCATTTACGGGTCGAACACCACGATGTGATGCTGGAAGCCGCCACCACCTCGTTTCAATTGCACATCCAGTGCCCCTTGGACATGGCGCATCATATCTATAATGCCTCGATACAGGCATCCGCGGCGATGGCGGCCTTATGCGCCAATGCGCCGTATTTGTTCGGCAAGGATTTATGGGAGGAAACCCGCATCCCGATGTTCGAGCAGGCCGTGGCCTTGGGCGGCTATCGAGGCGCGGCCGGAGGGCCGCTGCACCGGGTCGGTTTCGGTTCCGATTATGCCCGCCAATCGATTTTGGAATGTTTTGCGGAAAATCTGCAGCATTTTCCGATCTTGCTGCCCGAATCTTTTGACGACGATGCGGCGGCGTTTTCCCATCTCAGGCTGCATAACGGCACTATCTGGCGCTGGAACCGGCCTTTAGTGGGTTTCGATGCCGACGGCACGCCGCATATTCGTATCGAGCACCGGGTGCCCGCCGCCGGCCCCACCGTGCTGGACGCCATCGCCAATGCGGCGTTTTTTTATGGCCTGGTGAAAAATTTGGCGGATCGGTGTGCCGAAGGGCGGGCCGATCTACCGTTTGCGCAGGCCAAGGACAATTTCTATCAGGCTGCCCGCCATGGGTTGGACAGTCATACGGTCTGGTTTGGCGGCCGCAGGCAGCGCTTGGCGGCGCTGATAGATCATGAATTGCTGCCGCGCGCCGGGGCAGGCTTGCTGGCCTTGGGTATCGACGGCAATGACGCCAACGCCTATCTGGATGTGTTGCGGCAACGTTTGGCGAATCGACAGACCGGCAGCGACTGGCAACGGCGTTTTATCAAACGAAATCCCGGCGATTTTGCCGGCTTGACCCGGCTGTATTTGCAGCGGCAACGCCAGGGAGACGCGGTTGCCGGTTGGGATGCCTCTACTTGACGAGCGTTACCTCCAGCTGGCGCGCCACGTAATCGCTGCCGCTGTATGCGCCGAACTGGCTGAGCGCATTGATGCGATAGATGGTGAGCGTTTGGTCCGCTTCCGAAAAATTCTGGCTAGTACAAGACATGCGCACGCTAAACCCTTCAAGACCGCTAAAACTCATGGCGGTCTGCGCGGCGATATCGGCGCAAGCGCCGCCGTTGTCGATGCGGGCCACGCCCCATTCGATGCCGGCATGGGCAGCCTGATAAGCCCGGGCGCCCAACAGGGCGGCATTGAATGTGCCTAGTTGTACGCCGGCGAAGCGCAGCATATAGCCGCCCAATAATCCCAGCACCACCAGGATGAAGATGGCCATGACGATGGAAAAGCCGTCTTGCTTGTTCATGGGGCGTTATCCACATGCACTTGATGAATCAGCCGGGTCGATTCGCCGGTGCTGTCGGTCAAGACGATTTGTAGGGTCACCAAGCCCGAGCGGGTTGCGGTGGCGGAGGTGTAGGCAAACGAGCAGGCGCTGAGATGGTTGACCTGCAGTTGCCCGGCAACGCCGGCGGGCGGATCGGCTTGCGCGGCGGTAATGCCGTAACCGTCGTAACGCAGCAACTCGCCGCTGCTTAAATTGCAGCGATAGGTGATGGGGGTGTCAACGATGAAAAAACGCTGTTGCGGCGATTGCAACGGAAATTTTTTAGGCGCGCTCAGAGCGATCGAGGCGGCGGTGGAGCTGGCGGCCAAGCTGGCGCGGTTGCCGCCGGCATAGGCGTCGGCATGGGTTTGGCCCAAATTGTAAATTACCACGTCGCCTTGCGGGGATGCTTGCAAACTGCCGATCACATCGAAACTGCCGTCGGCCACCG
>NZ_JANIBK010000121.1 GCF_024505165.1 Methylomonas rivi | reverse complement strand
CGCCGGCGCAAGCGGTTCGACGGCGATTGCCAAGGACAGCGCGCTATTCGTCGACTGGGCCAGCGGCTGGACCGATTATATCGTCGGCCAGGACGCGGCTGCCAGTTGGCAAACGCCGGAAAAAGCGCTGGGGGCGGCGGTCGGCGACTCGTACGACATCGTTTCGCTCGGCAATGGCGGCAGCATCATCCTGACTTTCGATCAACCGATCATGGATGGCAGCGGCTACGATTTTGCCGTGTTCGAAAACTCGTTCAGCTATACCTTCCTGGAACTGGCCTGGGTCGAAGTCTCGTCCAACGGCAGCGATTTCTTCCGATTCGACAATTATTCCTATACGCCTAGCGCGGTCGGCGCCTTCGGCTCGGTCGATCCGACCAATATTCACGGCTTGGCCGGCAAATACAGGCAGGGCTTCGGCACGGGGTTCGATCTGGCCGAACTGGTCGGCATCAGCGGCCTGGACGTCAATAATATCGGCTACGTGCGCTTGCTGGACATACTCGGCAACGGCAGCGAATTCGACAGCCTGGGCAACAAAATTTACGACCCGTATAAAACCACCGGCAGCGCCGGTTTCGACCTCGATGCCATCGGCGTGATCAATCAAAACCGGTTGGCCGCCGTGCCGGTGCCGGCCTCGCTATGGCTGTTCGGCGGCGCCTTGTTCGGCTTTGCCGGCATGCGCCGCCAAAGCGCCGCGCCGGCCATCGCCGTTTAATCATTCCAGGAGAATTTCGATATGAACAGCAAATTATCCGCTCTTACGCTGCTTGGCTTGACGCTGGTTAACCCTGTCCGCGCAGCCGTGGTCAGCGATTTCGAAAACCTGGCCTTGGCGCCGAACAGCTATTGGGCCGGCACAACCGATCCGTCCGTGCCCTTGTACACGCCGAATCCCGGCGGTTTCAATTCCGGACTAGCGACCTTTTCCAATCAAATGACCGATTGGGACGGCTTTACCTCGTGGTCCGGCTGGGCGTATTCCAATATGACCGACAGCGTCACGCCGGGTTACGAGAATCAGTACAGCGTTTATACCGGCCAAGCCCAGGGCGGAAACAATTTCGGCCTGGCCTATGTAACCGGCGACTCGGCGCGAATCGATTTTAGCGGCACGGTACGCGCCGACGGATTTTATCTGACCAATACCACGTATGCGGTACTATCGATGTTGAGCGGCGACAGTTTCGCCAAGAAATTCGGCGGCACTAGCGGTAATGATGCGGACTGGCTCAAATTGACGGTTACCGGCTTGAACGGCGGCGCCGCATCCAGCTCGATCGACTTCTATCTGGCGGATTACCGCTTCGGCGATAACAGCCTGGACTATATCGTCGATACCTGGGAGTGGCTCGATCTATCGCCTCTGGGTGAAATTGACGCCATGCAGTTTGCCATGTCGTCGTCGGATTCCGGGCTGTTCGGCATGAATACCCCCGGATATTTCGCAATGGACAATTTGACCGTCACCGCAGTGCCTCTGCCCGCCGCGGTTTGGTTTATGGCTAGCGGCTTGCTGGCATTGCGGGGTTTTGGCCGCGGCAGAGCGCGTAAGAATGCCGTTATCGATTAATATGGCGTTATGAAATCGGCCCGGCCATTTTTCGAATATGGCCGGGCCAACCGAGATAAGAGCAAGAAAGCATCGGAACATCGCCGATTCGCGCCGGCCTACTCCGCCAATCGCATCGGCATCGGTGCTTCGATCAAAGGCGTCACTCGAACTGTTTCAGGGCGATCTGTTTTTGAATAGGCATGTAACAGACCCCGACATCGGCGCAACCTTGATAAGTCACGGTAAAGCGTAACGGTAGCTTTTCATCGGGATCGGGTTGCACAGCTAGATCCAGGATTAATCGATCCCGGTAGATTTCCACGCTGCCGAATTGTTTATCGGTTTTGAATTGCCCACCCGGAAATACCGGCTCGCCGATGTCGATACCCGGCGTTTGCGAAACGAATTGGAATTTCTGCCGGTATAGGTAATAGCCGTCGGCAATCCGCCAGGATAAGCGCAAGATATGGGCATCTTTAAATTCGCTTGAAAACTCAAAGGCCTGATCCGGCTCCAGAAGGTCTTGCTCTGCCGCTGCGCGGGTATAGACTCCACACAATAGCAGTATCAAAACCCAAATTCTAAATATAAAAAACGTCTGCATCGATTAGGAAACTTTGCCATCGCAGGCTAAACAACCGGCTCGCCCGTAGTGGGCGAGCAGGTTCGCCATCCCGGATGTTTTTTTAATGATCATGGTAATCGGGCGCGTCGCGGTATGTCCATTGAATCGCCAGATTGCCGAAGAAGCCATCGCCGGGTTGCACTTGAGTCAGATTAAATTGCTGATTATTTTGTCTATAGGCGACTCGTTGCGAATTCAAATCTTCGTAAATCGGCAAGCCGACGGAACCGCGTAATTTGAAATTGCCGCCGAAGGCATTCAGGAACCGCCAGTCGCCGACGAAGGCCAGATTGCTGACCACACCGCCGCTATTACCGATTTTATAACCCATATCTTCGTTTTTCTGGGTGTAACTGGCATCCAGCTCGATACCCAACATCAGGTCGTAATTGGGAGTGTAATGCAAAGCCAAGCCGCCGCTAACCACATCGCCAAACTTGAATCGGTCGTCGTTTTCCGGATTGGCGTTGTACAGCGCCGAAGTATGCAACCAGAAATCTTTCCAGCGTTGCGAATACAGCAAACCGCCGGTAAACGTCGCGGTTTCCTTGCCGGATTGCAGGGCCGGGCCGCGAGCCACCAGACTTCTACCAAGCTGCGCATTGCGGGTACGGGCGCCGTCGAAATCGCCGGTCGGCAAAGTCGTACCCAACAGCAAGCTGGCAAACTGGTCATACCGTGTGCTGTGCCAGAAGTTGTAACGGCCTTCCAGCAGTATGTCACCGATACCGCTTTCGTCAGCGATGGTTTCCCCAATTCGTCCGGGCGTTTGCTGGGTCAAAGTGCTAGTTCTTCTTTCGGCCATAGGAATATTCATAAACAACGCCAGACTATCGGTTGGCGAGTAGTTTAAGGTGATGGCTTGCGAATGGATTTGCACTTCTTCCGGTGCTTGTTTTTGGCCACGGTTGGCACCAATAAAATCGCTGGCGTCAGAACTGCCTGAGCCATTTTTGATACTGTTTTTTTCGGTGTAACCATAGACCATACCCACGCTGAAATTACCCGCTCCTGGCGTCACCGCCGTGCGAATCCGAAACGGCGCGGTGGTGCCGACCGGCGAGGAATCCTGAAAGGCGACACCAAACTCCATAATCTCGCCGCCTTCTTTGGCCGCAAATTCTTCTGCCTCGGTACGCTTTGCGAAAGCGATGTAATTTGGAATCATGTCTGGAATCACGTTACTGCCGACCACATAGGTCGCGCCTTCCGCATCCACCAACTCACCGGACACCCAATCGGTAACCTTGACCGACTTTAATTCGGAAACCCCGCCGGCATCCTCCACTTCCCGTAATAAACACGCCACGCCGCAGGTATATTCCTTGTCATCATTTTTATAGGTAATGACGCCGGCGGTTTTGATGTACTGGTCTATCCACATGCCGCAGACCCGGCAGCTCGGACGCTCGCTGTGCTCATGCTCATGCGGAGTAACCACCACGGGTGTCATTTGTTGTTCTTCCGCCATTACCCATACGGGTAACAGTAATAACTGACAAACCAACACCATCCATAATGTTTTCGTCTTCATAACATTCTCCTTAATATAAAACTGTCGTAACAAGCTTTTCAAATTCGTCCAGCCCGGCTTCGCCGGTAATTTTTTGCTTCAATACCCCCTCCTTATCAATGACAAAACTGGTCGGCATGCCGATCACTCCGAAGCGCCTGCCTACCAAGCCCCGTTCATCCATCAGCATCGGATAAGTCAGGTTTGCAAAGCGCTGCAAACGCGGGTCGTTGGGATCGGTTTTTCCGGCATTGACAGCCACCGGCACGAAACCGCGCGCCTTGTATTTTTGATACAGCGTCTCCAGCTCCAGCAACATTTCCTTGTCGCAGAACGTACATTCCAGCGACCAGAAGCGGATCAACAACACCTTGCCTTGCAAATCCCCCGGTAAATTCACCGGCTTGCCGTGCCAATCCGGCAGCGTCACGGCCGGCACCGGGTCGTCGATTTGCAGACCATGGCGTTTATTGCAACCGTTCGCTAGCAGCGAAAGCGCCAGCAGCAGCCACGCAACGCGGCGACTTGCGTTTAAAATCATCCGCGTCTATCCAACGACTCGATCACCGCCGGCGTCACCTCCTGATAACGAATGATCGATTTGCCCTTGTGATCTTCCAGAAACTCCTGGGCCGATTCCTGGTCCTTGAACGGCAGCAATTCATGTCCCATCGGCCCCAGCACATCCGAACCGATCACGTAAAACGCCGACTTGGCATCGATCAGTTCCACCTCGTAATAATCGGTAACCAGTATTTCGGTCATCATGTCGGCGGTTTTGCCGGGGGTATATTTCGGAGTATCGAAAATATGCTTGAACATGTCCTTGGCGCCGTCGTAAAAGTAAGCGCTACCGTCCGTGAAGTAGATTTGCGCCACCCACTTCGGGTATTTGTAAACGAACATGCCGCAGACCGGGCAACGATCCTTCTTGGTGATTTCGATGGTTTCCTGTTCGGCCCGGCTATTCGTCATGCCCAACAACAGACATAACATCAACAGCCAGACACCCGAATGCGCGAATCGGTAATACGTTTTCATGTTTCCCCCAAAAAACTAATAAACCACTTCGTAACTGATCACCAGGCTGGAGCTGAGAATTTCGTAACTCACCAACGCGGTAAACAGCGCGTACATCAGCACCGAAGCCAAGGTCAGCTTGCCGATAATCCCCCCCAACAGCGGTTTCAGACTTGCCACCTCGCGAAACGGCAGCAGCAAACCGCTGCCCATGCCGGTCACCACGCCGCCGAACAGCAGCAAATACAATAGATAACCTATGTATTGATAATCCTCCATGATGATGCAGAACGGGCAGTGATGCGTGGGCAGTTCGTAAATATACAAAGAGATGGCCGAGATGATGGCCAGCAAGGACACCGCGAACATCAGCAGGCTCAAGCCGGCATAGACATAACCGCCCCGGCGTTTCAGATAGGCAAACGCCCCGCAACTCAAGGTGGCCAGCATGGTCAGATAAAACGTCCACAATACCGGTTTGGCGGGCAGCGCGGCGATTTCCGAGCCCAGGCCTTCGACATTTTCGCTGCTGAACAAGCTGCCGCAGCAGGAGGTGATGACGTTGGCCCGCATGCCCAAGAAATAAAAGCTTTCCAGCACGGTTTCGATGACGATGAACGGCGCCACCACGGCCAGCAACCAGTATTTTTTCTTGATCAAGGGATAGTCGTAACCCTGATTGTCGGCATGGTTCAACACCAGCCACAGGCCGGCCAAAATGAAATTCAAAATCTTCAGTTCCAGGGTCGGATAACCGAAGCCGTTGACGTTCAAGGTACCCGCCGCGCACATCGCGCCGACGAACAACGGCCCCAGGGCGTCGGCGGTAAAGATGAACAAAAACAACGACAACAGTTGCAGGCCGAACACGTAACTCAGCACGGTGGAAATCAGATAAGTCTTGCGCTCCAGCACCAGTTGCAATTCGTCGCCGCTGTCGATGTTCCAGTGTTTGAGAATCTGCACGCCGTAATACGCCGCGTACAACAGCATGAAGCTGCCGATATACGACGCCAGCAAATTGGCGATGATGGTGGGATTCAGGATCACGCCGGCTCGCTCTCGAGTTTGCCGTCGCGCAAATTCACCACGTCGTCGACGGTCTTGGAATCGTAAACCAAGGGATCGTGGCTGGTGATGATCACGGTTTTGCCCTGCGCCTTGAATTGCTCGACGATTTCCATGAAGCGGTAGGACAGCTTGGTATCCAGATGCGCGGTCGGCTCGTCGGCGATGATGATTTGCGGATCGTTGATCAGGGCCCGCACGATCGATACCCTTTGCGCCTCGCCGCCCGACAGCCATTCCACCTTGGACGCGGCCTTCCCGGAAAGATTGAGTTCATTCAGCCCATGCAAAGCCTTCACTTTCAGAGTTGTGCGTTTTTCGCCCAACGGATAAGCCGGCAGCATCACATTCTCCAGTACCGAAATGCCTTTAATCAGGTTGGGTTGCTGAAAAATGAAACCGAAAGTCTTGCGGCGAATGTCGGTCAGAAAACGCTCCGGCAGGCTGGTGATTTCCCTGTCCCGCAACTTGACCCGTCCGGCGGACGGCCGGCTCATGCAGCCGACGATGCTCAACAGCGTGGTTTTGCCGGAACCGCTGGGGCCTTTCAAAACCGTGACCCGGTTTTCGGCAATCCGCAAATCCACGCCGTTGATGGCCGAAAACTCGCTGGGGCTGCCGGCATTGAAGACTTTTCTGACATTCAGCAATTCGATCATGGCTATTCTCCGGTGTGGCGCATCGCGGTATCGGGGTCGATGGTGGCCGCCCGCCAGGTGGGGACGATGGTGGCGACGGTATAGGGCACCACGGTCAGGAAAAACAGCGTGGTCAGCTGCTCCGCGTTGACATAGGGCGTCAAGCTGAAATGCGGGTACAAGGCCGACCAGCCTTTCAGCGCCGGCTCGAATACCGCCGAGCCGGTGAAAAACACGTGTATGTAAGCCAGAATCACCCCGCTGAAATAGGCCGATAACGACACCATGGCGCCTTCCCAGAATTTCATCTGGATGACGTCGCCGGTTTCCCAGCCGACGGCCTTGAGGATGCCGATTTCCCGCCGCTCGCCGGCGCTCAAGCCGGAGGCCTTGTCCCAGGCGAAAATCACGAAGGCCAGTACCGCCGCCGAGAACACCACGATCATCATGCCGCCGCGCCAGTTGAAAATGGAATCGTAGGTGCGCAGAATTTCCTCGCGGATGATCGGCCGCGCGCTTTGCAGTTTTTTCTTGATCTTGCCGGCCACCATGCCGACTTCGCTGGGGTTTTTGACCGTGACGATCACATCGGTGACGAATTGCTCGGCAATGCCGAACAGTTTTCTGAAATCCGCGCCGTTGACCAAAATCAAATCCGACGACACCAGCTCCGACTCCGCAGACAAGGTGCCGATCACTTTCAAATTCATGATTTGGCCGTCGAAGGCCATGAACGGCATGAAATCGCCCACGCCGATCTCGCGCATCCGCGCCACGCCGTTGCCGATGACGATAGTCCCGGCCTCCGGCGCGGCGCCGTCGTAGTCGTACAACGGCTTGTCGACGTCGGCGGCGTGCGGGTCGTTGGGATCGACCACCACGGTGGTGCGGGCGTTGGATTGGCTTTTATCGACCGGTCGCGACGGCACCAATACCGTATAATTGGCCTGAACCAAGCTGTCGTAGTAATAACCCCACAAGCGGCTTTCCACATCGGCCACCCCTCGTATGGCCTTGATCGGTTCGATGTAATCCACCGGAAACAAATCGTGCCGGCCGGCAACGATTTTCTGCACCACGATTTCCGGCGAGCCTTGCAAAATCAGCTTGGCTTCCTTTTTTATCGAGTAAGTAAAAAACATGGTCGAGGCCAGAATGAACACAATCAGCGTGTACAAAGCCAGCAAGCCGATGTTTTTGACCTTGCGCCTGAGTAGCGACGAGATCGTAAAATCGATGATGTAACGTTGTTTTTCGATCCAGGGCGTCATGGCAAGAACTGTTCGAGAGTGGGTTGCGTGAAAGAGCCGGACGGGAAATGCTCCAACGACAGGGGATGATCCTGAAAGGCGGTATTCAGATCGGCCTGGGACAAATGCCGGGTATAGCGTGCTTCGGTAAACAAACACAAGTCGGTCAAGCGCAGGTTTTCGACTAGCTCGGCCTTGCGCGCCAGGTTGGTTTTTTGCAGGCTTTCGCTAAACGAGGCATGGGTCAGCAATAGCGCCAATAATCCTGCCTGACAGGCCAAACTCAGAAAAAATAACGTGGAATGTCGCATGCCGGCGCGCCGCCTTTATAACTCGGGTGGTTTTCAGCCCGAACCCGACAATAAGGCGTCCGTTTTGGCTGACAAATAATCGATGTTTCGCGGTAATTATCAGTAGGAAAGTTAAGGTTGGCAAGGTGGAATATTCGAATGTAGCCATCCAGCCGTAACGAAAAAAAACCGGTTTCGGCATCTAGCAAAAATGGGTCCTTAATTCGTTTTTTCCGCTTTAATCAAAAGGAAAAAATTTCTCGGGCCGAAAAAATCAATACAACTATGTTATACGACACACTATACCGCGTCATATCCCGCAATTTTCAAGGGTTATATCCTGAAATTTTTTTCGAAAATTACCGCGACTTTGCCATGCCGAACGCATTTGGCGTCGGATTCGCTTCGGTGCCGCCGCGGAAAACCCAGCGACAGGAGGCTGTCGTAAAAGCCGAAATACAGGTTGGGTTAGCGTAGCCTAACCCAACAACATAAGAACCTTGGGCTGCATTGCATTCATCGACCTACCGTTTACGACAATCTCCGACAGAACGATTACAGGCCCAGCAGCCCGGCAAGTCGCCGGCCTATCCGCGTTTAAGGCTTACCCCAAACTATCGAGCATGGCCGACCATAGCTGCTGCCATTCTTCCTTAAACTGGCGCAGCAAGCGCTGACTATCGCTTTCCTGCACTACTTGCCCGTTTTCAGCCTCCGGCGCGCTGTCCCGGGCCGTCTGCACATCCTCGACCACGACGAATGTGCCGGGAATCATCCCCATCCAGCAACTCCAGGGCACCACGCCCGCCTCGGCCGGCGTGAATTCGATAATCTGCTCGCCGCGTTGCAGGTGAATATCCAGCCCGTAATCGCGCACCACGATTTCCTTATTACATTCGTTCAATTCCTTGACGTTAATTACCCATTTCACCGGTATACCCTTGCGCAGGGTAAATTTGTTCGGCGAGAAGCGGGTTTTCAGGACATCCATATGGATGGTCTGCTCGGTATCGCAACTGGGCGAGTCCGCCGCCGTGGGCGCGTAATACTGTGAAACCCGGGCCACCAGGGTGTTGAAATCCAGGCCGCTGGCGGTGACCGACAAGCCGCGATTGAGCATGATGACGCCCAAGGCCATGACGATGACGCCGGAGGCTTTCAACAATTTCGGCGTCAAGCTGCCGGACAACAGACTGGTCAAGAAGCCGAAGCCGAGCAACAGCGGCAAGGTGCCGATCCCGAAAAAGAACAATACAGCCGCCCCCTGCGACCAGCTGCCGGTGCCCGCCGCCAATACGTACATGGCTTGCAAGGGCCCGCAAATAATCATCAAACCGTTCAAAAGACCGATGGCGAATGGGTTGCTGTGTTTCCGGTATTCCTTGCCGACAAAGCGCATCACAAACTGAGGCGTTTTGAATTGAAAGTGATTCAGCGCCGGAAATACTTCCAGCATGTGCAGACCGAACAGCATCAGAAACAGGCCGGCGGCCACCCCCACCGCGCCTTGGGTGTAGGGGGTAAACGCCACGATGGCGCCGAAGGCGCCGAACAATGCCCCTATCGTCGTATAGGAAATGGTTTTACCCAAACCATAGAGCAGATGCGTCGAATAGGATTTTTGTCCGGAGCGGGCGGTTTTGGCGGTATAGCCTAAAATCAACGGTCCGCACATGCCCACGCAATGAAAACTGGTCAAAAAACCGATCAACAGCAACAGGCCGATGTTGACGTCGCCCGTCAAATCCGGCATGCCGGCATGGTCCATAAACCAGCTATCCAGCCATAAAATCAGGACAATGCCAAGCAAAGCAATGCTGAAGGTCAGCAAGCGCCTGAGCGCACTTGGAGAGGCTGTATTCTGTTGCGGTGTGCTCATGATGCGGTTCCAGAAAATAAAAATTTAACCCGGCAAAAACCCACATCAAATAGAATGAAATAGAGTTGACCGAGCGAATAAAAAGGCAGAAGATTATTCAATACTAAAATAGCGGTCAAGGATAGTTGTTTTTCGTTCTATCCCAGTCCAAACCGGTTCGTTCAATGATGAGTGAACCATCGGTCAAATATTTGCAGGGAGTGATGATGACTCAGCCTAAAAAAGACCTCGACACAACAGCGGAATCCCATAAAAAATCGCCCGGCCGAAAAAGAAAAACCGGACGCATGGCGCCCCCGACCCGCGGCGAAACCTTGGTCAAAGGTGTGTTTATGGGTTTCATTATTTCCGGCGTGACTCACGCCGGCAGAAGCATTACCAAGGCCCTGCTCAGCCATCCGCTGGCGTTGTTTTCCAGCGGCGTCGCCACGGGCTATTTTGCGCATAAATACCGCAAGGAAATTATTGTGCTGGGCCAATGCACCGCGGCGGAGAGCAAAAACTTTCTGCTGCGGCAACGGGAAAATATTTTGGACCTGGTGGCCGAAAGCCAGGAACACGCTCAAGACAAACAAAAGTAAATTCATTGGCGGCAGCCACCCGCGCCTCATATAAAACGGGGTAGGGTGAGCAAATTTTGCCCACTGTGTGGCTAATGCCGCGTGGGCACAAAAAGCCGTACCAACCTATCAAGCTATATAACTGTAATTATCGGGAGATTGACAATGGCACACGTACATGGAGCAACAACAGCCGCAGCCGCCACGGGCGCCGCCGTAATGGCGGACATGGGCAAAATGGGCGAAAGCGTCGGCCATGCCGCTATGAAAGCCACGGCGGTGGGCGTTGGGGTAGCGGCGGGCACCACCGGCGCCTTCAAAAGACTGGTCGCCCACCCCTTGGTTTTATTCGGCCTGGGCTTTGCGGTCGGTTTTTATGCCTATAAATACCGCAAGGAAATCCTCTCATCGGCCCATAACGCGGAATAAAGCCCTATTCGGCGCGCTTCGGGAGACTGACATGACGACAAACAATGGAGGCCTGAGCCACGGGCAACTGGCGCACGCACTCAAACGCCGGATTCGCGTGATCGCCCCGGTGTTATTGAAAGACCCGGAGCGCGCTTACATTCTGGAAATTCTGCTGAAGAAACGTCCAGGCATCGTCGAGGTGCGCAGCGTGCCGGCAATCGGCTCGATAACCGTCAAATTCGCCCCGGAACAATTATCGAAACCCGATTTGCTGCGTTTACTGGATGCCTTGCTGGCCAACATCGGCCAAAAAAAACCCGCCGAATTCGCGGCGGCAACCGCAACGGAAATAGATAATAGCCTGCCGATACGCGAATATCATGTCGCCATCGAGGGCATGTCCTGCGTGTCCTGCGCCTTATTGATCGAAATGCTGCTGCGCCGCGATCCGCGCATTGTGTCGGCCGACGTCAATTACGCCTCGGAAGCGGCCATGATAAAAGGCCGCATCGACGAAGAACAAACCTTGCTGCTGATCGAAAAAGCCGGCTATAAAGCCCATAATTTCGACGGCCTGGCGCAACGGCAATTACTGATCGAACGGGAAAAGCAACGTTTGAGCGATGCCCGCAAGCGGGCGTTGTTGTCGGTGGCATTAAGCGTTCCGGTGATGGCCATCGGCATGGCGGCGCCCGGCTCGCGTTTCTGGCACTGGGCGCAACATTTATTGGCGTTGCCGGTGGTGTTCTGGGCCGGCAAGCTGTTTTTCGTCAGAGCCGCCAAACTGGCCAAACGGGGCGCCACCAATATGGACAGCCTGATTGCCATGGGAGTCGGCTCGTCTTACGGCTACAGCCTGTTTTCGCTGCTGGCCGGCCGGCGCGGACTGTATTTCGACTCGGCCACCGGCATCATCACCTTTGTGTTGATCGGCCGCTATCTGGAAGAAAAAGCCAAGGGCAAGGCCCACGAAGCCATCCGCAAACTGGTGGATCTGCAACCGCAACACGCCACCTTGCTGCGCGACGGCCATGAGATCGTCGTCGGCCTGGAACAGATAGCGGTCGACGATCTGTTGCTGGTGAGACCCGGCGAGAAAATCCCCACCGACGGCATCGTCGTCGAGGGCCTGTCGACGGTTGACGAGTCGATGGTGACCGGCGAAAGCCTGCCGGTGGTCAAGGATGTCGGCCAGCGTTTGATCGGCGGCTGCATCAACGCCAACGGCGTGTTGAAAATGCGGGTGACCGCCGTCGGCCGCGACACCGTACTGGCCAATATCATTCACATGGTCGATCAGGCCCAGTCCTCGAAACTGCCGATTCAGAAAACCGTCGACCGCATCTCGGCCGTGTTTGTACCCTCGGTGATGACCTTGTCGGCCATCACCCTGGGCGGCTGGATGCTGGCCGGCGCCGGTTCCGGCGCGGCTTTCAGCAATGCCATCGCGGTGCTGCTGATCGCCTGCCCCTGCTCGCTGG
>NZ_JANIBK010000120.1 GCF_024505165.1 Methylomonas rivi | reverse complement strand
ACCGTTGTCGGCCTTGAGTTTTTCTAGCCGTAGTTTTTCCTGCTGCAGTTGCTCCGCGCATTCGGCAATCATCTGGCCGACGATGCTTTCGATTTCATCGACGGTTTCTTCCCGACCGATGATGCGCAGGATCACGTCGATCGCATACAACGAAACCATCAACCGGTTATAACTGTTGCGGATGACACGAATGGCTTGTTCGCTGTTGATGTTAAACCTACGCTCGAATATCGGCCGACTGATATGAGGTCGCTTGCTTTTTTCTCGTACCTGTAGTTCTGCCATGTCAGTACCTATTTGCATGATTTCATCAAGGGCAGATGATACGGCGTCTTTATTTCTGTCCTGGTCGCGAAATCGCGCTAATTATTGCGATTTCGCGAACGACCTTTCTAAAAAATCTGCTCCAATAGCAACACCTTTCATGATGTGATTTTTCACATCTGAATCCGGCTTCGGTCGGCGTTCCGTTTTTAAGCGGCGACGGTGGTTGTCCATCGGCGTGTCAGGTGCGTTAAGCCTGATGTGATGGTTGTGTTTCAGATTTTCATCCTGTCTGGGAGTGCTTATTCCTAGCCGGGAATGCGCCTGCCGGATGTGACCCATCGCCGCGCAGGTGGGTTTTATTTTCTATTATCGGGCGCGGCCGATAGGAGGACATCATCATGGCCAATCGTGGTGTAAACAAAGTCATCTTGCTGGGCCGTCTCGGCGCCGATCCGGATATTCGCTATTTACCGAATAACGGCGGCAAAGTCGTGGCAGTGCGTTTGGCAACCAGCGAAGTCTGGAAAGATGCCAAAAAGGGTAAACAGGAGCGAACCGAATGGCATCGGGTCGTGTTTTTTAAAAAACTGGCCGATATCGCCGGCGATCTTTTGCAGAAAGGCAGCAAAATCTATGTGGAAGGCTCTCTTCGCACCCAGCAATGGGATAAGAACGGCGAAAAACGCTACCGCACAGAAGTGGTTGTGCATGAGTTGCAACTGCTCGATCGCCCAACTGCGCCTGCCTCTGCAAACGGTTCCTCATCGAACCCGGCATCAGAAGACGCTGATTGGGATGACGAGTATGCCGATATGCCGCTCAACTAAACCCAGGCGATACATGCGCTGCCGCAAGCGCGGGTAAATTTTAAATCACTGCCGACCAGTGTGCACTGTTTCGGTATTTCAACCCAAAGGGGACGACTATCCCCGTTGGGGCCATGGCGTTCCCATTTTTTAAGGAGACCCACCATGAGCAATCAAAACCGAAACTATCCAGCTAAGTCCCGGGACTTACCCATGCCAATGGCAGCCCAACAAGGCTATGGCATTTCCGAGCAGTCGTGGAAGGTATTGACGGAAGTCACTTTCCCCACGGCGAAAACCCCGGAAGCCATCCTGATGGCGCTGGATTACTGCAAGGCCCGCAAGCTCGACATCTTCAAAAAGCCGGTGCATATCGTGCCAATGTGGAGTGCCGCGTTAGGCCGCAATGTCGAAACCGTCTGGCCGTCCATCATGGAAATCCAGACCACCGCGTCACGGACCGGGGTTTGGGCCGGCATGGACAGACCCGTCTGGGGCTCGGATATCACCAAAACCTTTACCGGGCGCTACAAGGACGACAACGAGCAATGGCAGGAATCCAGTGTCACCGTGACCTTTCCCGAATGGGTGGCGGTTACCGTGTACCGGATCGTCGGCGGTAAACGTTGTGCCTTTACCGAGGAAGTCTACTGGCTAGAGGCTTATAGCACGGCCGGCGGTAAACACTCGCAAGTGCCGACCGCCATGTGGATCAAACGCCCCAAGGGGCAATTGGCCAAATGCGGTAAGGCCGCGTCGCTAAGGGCAGCCTTTCCGGAGGAATGCGGTTATGCCGCCGAGGAAATGGATGGCAAAACGCTGGATGACGTTTCCGACGCTCGTGTGATCGATGGCAGTGCCACTTACATACATGATGCTGCTATTGGTAGTAACGATCATGCTGTGGTGGACGATGCTGGCGTTGATGCAAACCGCGTTGTCGATCTGTCGCAAATTCATCCCAAGGTGCAAAAAGCGGTTGCCGAACTGGTTAGACGGACAACAGCGGCCGGTGCCTGGAAAGCGGCCTACGACTACGCCAATCAAAAGTTCAAAGGTATCGATCTGACGTTTGCGTTAGCCGAGTTGGACAAGGTCTCGGAGGTTGAACCCAGGACTACACAGTCCTTGGATCAAACTGAAGGTACTGCCATGCCGCCATTGACGCCCAAAGACATGGCTATGACGCAGGCGCGTCAGGCGTTGGGCGCCAACCGTTAGTCATTTAGCTGTATAGGGCTGTCCCGTTGCTTAAACACGCAATCGGCTAGGCCATTTTTCATACTGATGTGTGCTGAATTTCAGCATCCGTCGTATTCAACTACCACCCCTTCAGGGCGTCATGACTCGCCCGTGTGGGGATTCATGATGCTCTGAGTTTTTAGTCAGGAGAGATCATGAATGCAATCGATCAATCGTTAAATCGTCTTCCTTGTCATACCGATTGGCGGCGTTACGACTCACCCACGGTGATTCGCCGGCATGGACGTGGCTTTTTAGAACGCAGCTTCAAACCTGGAACAGGCGCGACAGACGTCGACAAACCCTCCAAAGCGGAATTACACAATTTGGTGGAAAGCTTTGGCGGCTTGGTATTGCCAACTGCGGATGCCGTGTTGTTGCTATTTGCCGATTTTCATTGGGCCAAACGCTGTGAACAGCATTTAACTCAACGTGGCGTGCCTTCGTTGCGGTTAGGCTGCCACATTCAGTTGTCGGATACTTGGCAATGAACGTCATCGACGTTTCGCAACGGTCCGCTGCCTGGCGGCAATGGCGATCACAAGGTGTCAGTGCCAGCGAAGCGGCCATCGTCATGAATCGTTCGCCGTACAAGACCCCGTGGAGATTGTGGGCCGAGAAGATCGGTCTGGTGCTGGAAGCCAGCCTGGACAACAACCCGTTGATCCGCGCCGGCATCCAGCAAGAGCCCGCGGCTTTGCAACGCCTCGAGGACAAACACGATCTGATGTTGTTGCCGCTGTGCGGCGAGTCGGAACAGTATCCCTTGATGCGGGCTTCGTTCGACGGCTTGTCCGACTCGAATGAACCCGTGGAAATCAAATGTCCGCACGAGACCACGTTTCTGGATGTGCTGTTGAATCGGGAAGCGTCCGAGGCTTATCAACTGTATTGGTGCCAAGTCCAGCAACAACTGCTGGTGTCCGAAGCGCAACGCGGCTTTTTGTATTTCTACCACCAAGGCCAGGACATCGAGTTTGAAATTCAGCGCGATGAGCGCTTTCTCACTGAACTCGTCGATAGCGCGATGGATTTCTGGTCGGCGGTCAAATCGAAAAAGGAGCCGAGCAAGGATCCCGAACGTGATTTGTACTTACCCAAAGGTCATGCGGAGCAGCAATGGCAGCAATTGGCGGCGAGTTATCGCAATCGTGCCGTGAAAATCGCGGATTTGAAAGCGGAGCTAGCCACCTTGGAGGATAGTCAGGCGGCCATTGAAAACACGTTGGTATTGCTAATGGGTGATTATGTGGCCGCGGAACATTCCGGGTTGCGGATCAGCCGTTTTCAAAGCCAGGGCGCCATCGATTACAAGGCAGCAATGCAAGCCTTGCAACCGGATGTTCCGGCATCGACTCTCGAAGTCTATCGAAAACCGTCGGCCACGCGGGTACGCGTGACTTGCCGGGACGACGACGGTAAACATGCCGAAGTGCCGTTCGATGCCCAAGCCTTGAAAGACCTGGCGGGCGTGGACTTTTGGTTTTGAGGGTTCGTTTCAAGACATCCTGTAACCCCTGTGGTTACGGGATGTTCTTTGATTGACGTCAGCCGGCCAAGATAATTTACCCCGGCCATGTTATCGAATCATTTAATTCTGGATTGTCGGTTTTAGGCTGGGTTTTCAAAAGAAAAGCCCAACCCAAAACCCCCATCATTCAGGCGTTCCCTTCGTGGAATCCCGAATCCGGTTTCGACCGGCGTTCCGTTGTTAAGCGGCATGAGCGTTTGCCTCGTGTGCCAGGTGCGTTAAGCCTGGTGTGTTTTGTTTGTCCCGTTGGGGTTCATCACCCTTGCGGGAACCGGTGACCCCTTTTCACTTTTGAAGGAGGTCATTATGAATCAAGACTTTTGGAAAACCTTGCATGGCTGGCTGAACGTTGCTCATAGCGATGATATCCAGACCAAAAAGCGTGTATTGCTGGAGCTGCATCGTCAAATCTCTGACCCCGGTTTGAGAAGCGACATACAGCGCATCGTGCGTTTAATGGATCGGGAGCTGTTGGCCCGCGCCGAATGGGCGATGTACTGCGTAATGCAGTTGCGCTAGTAATTTTTTATCCGCCCTGGTTTGCCAGGGTTTTAATCACCCGTTGGGGCACATCACCCCACGGGGCCGGTGTGCCCCTTGTTATCTGAGGCTTAGTCTCAAGGAGCTCATCATGTATCAACAATATTCGATCGCCGATACCTTCGGCATTCCTGCACCGGCCGCCATGAAAGTGGAAGGCTTTATGCCCGGACAAAATGCCTATGTACCCGCGCAAAAGCCGTATGTGTTTCGCAAGGATCACTTGCGCGATGTGTTGGCGTTTTTAGGCGCACACAATGGCGACGGCTTATACCTGGCCGGTCCCACCGGTTCCGGTAAAACCTCGTTGTTGGAGCAAGTCGCGGCGCGTCTTAATTGGGGCGTGCATTCGGTCACCGGTCACGGCCGATTGGAACTCAACGATCTGCTCGGTCAGTACATGCTGGTCGACGGCGGCGCGATGAAATGGATCGACGGTCCGTTGACACTGGCGGTTCGCCTGGGGCACGTGTTGTTGATCAACGAAATCGATGCCATCGATCCTGCCGAGCTGATTGGCTTGAATGAAATTGTTGAAGGGAAGCCTCTAACGATTCCGCAGACTGGCGACGTAATTGCCCCGCATCCGAAGTTTCGTTTGGTGGCCACCGGCAATAGTGCCGGCAGTGGCGATCAGTCGGGCTTGTATCAAGGGGTGCTAAGGCAAAACTTGGCTTTTTTAGACAGGTTTCGGTTGATGGAAGTCGGTTACCCCGACCCCGAAGACGAAATGAAACTATTGGCCGATGTGGTGCCGAGTATGCCGGAAACGGTGCGCGAAAGCATGATCAAGGTCGCCAATCAGATTCGTAAAGTCTTTATTGGTGGCGTGGATGGCAGCGGTATGCTGTCAGTCACGTTATCGACGCGCGGTTTAGTGCGCTGGGCGTCACTGGTGGCCACCTTCAAAAGTGCGCCCAATGCCTTGGCGTATTCGCTGGATCGGGCCTTGACATTTAGAGCCGAACCCGCCGAGCGCGAAGCGATTCATCGCATCGCCAAGGATGTGTTCGGAGACGATTGGGCGGCTTAGTCATGGCCGTGTGGAGTTTGTTTCGCTATCGCAATAGTGATGGCAGTTCCAAAGACTGGGCGGTTAAGAGCAATCCAGATGGTTCAATTACCACGCGCTGGGGGAAAACGGCATCCAAATTACCGGGTGTCAGTCACCGCAATGGTGTTCGGCAATTCGACATCGAAAAGCAAAAACAGACTAAGGGCTATGTATTTGTCGGCGAGGTGGAGATTGATGGTGAGGGTAATGTGGTGTTTCCGGGCAAGACTTCGGCACTATCACAAATGCCTGGACCTGATTCAAATCTCGCACCCGTGCCAACACCACCGGTCGAGGCGCTGTATTGGACCGTTGATTGTCGAGCAGAGCGAGCTGTCCGAGTAGACTTGGGTATCGAGGTCAGGCGACTGATCGGGGTTATTCAATCCGTATCGGATCAGCAATCTAAGCCTCAGCAGGACTGGGATGGCTGGCAACAATGGCTTGATGCCACCCTGAATGCCGAAACCTTTGAGCTCAGTGGTCAGATCAAATCAGTGCAGGGTGTTTTGCCCTGGCTGTTTTTACTGACGCTTAAATCGAAAGGCTTCAAAGGCGTGGAGATTGCTATGGCCACCGAAACAGCCCGAGACCTCTCGGTCGATCTGAAAGTTGAACAGGATGTGCTGGCATTTTTTGGCACTGATCTGGACAGCATCAGAGAAACCGCTGAAGTCTTAGGTTTGCTCAAACCCCGCTTAAATCTGGCAGTGGCCATGTCCGACACGGACGACTGCTGGTTTTAACCGCATTGTTTTTTCATTTAACCCGGAAGGGGCATGCCAGCCCTGACGGGGTCTAGTGTGCCTCTTCCCAAGGAGGCTCACATGACACAAGCTAACATCATTCTGGACCGCGTGGTCTTGGTAAAAGTGGACGCCAATATCTACGGCGCTCGCAAGAAACTGAAAAAAGAAGACCTGGTGCTGGCCGACGGTAGCAAATTGCCGCCGGAGGATTTAGCCAGCCTGGGTTCCAAGCGTTTGCTCGACCCGGATAAGCTGACGGTATTCAACCGTCTGAAAAAGGAAGCCGAACGCATTTGTTTACGCGTCGGTACCCGCTTTCTGGGTGGTTTTGCTGTGCCGGTTGAATCGGCTGCCGGTATTACCGCAGAACTTGAGCGCATTGCGTTGGATTTTGCCGCGGCTAAAACCGAGTTTCTTGCCGGCTACGATGCGGCGGTGACGGACTGGGTGGTTCGCCATCCGGAGTTTGCCGGCATCATCGAGCAAGCAGTGGATTCGGTGGAGTTTGTCTCGACCCGGTTGTCGTTCGATTACCTGGTGGTGTCGGTCGCCTTGCCGGAGAGTCTACCCGAGAAAGAGATCGAGCGACTGGACAGCAAGATTGGCTCGTTAAGCGAACAGATGTTCCATGAAATCGCGGTGGATGCCAATTTATTGGTCGAACAATCGCTATTAGGCAAGGAGCAAGTGACGCGCAGTGCGTTGCGGCCGATCAAGCGTATCCGCGACAAGTTGGATGGTCTGGGCTTTCTGGATCATCGGGTGGCTCCGGTCGTCAGCACCATTGACGATCTGCTGGCGAGAATCCCTAACAAAGGTGCTATTGAAGGCAGTCTTTTACAGGAGATTTTGGCCACGGCGATGCTGTTGGCCGATCCGGATAAAACTCGGCGGCACGGTGAAGGTTTGTTGGCGGAACAACAGCCTGTTGTGGAAGCGGTTGAGATTAATGAAACCGTCGAACACGCGGAGCCTGAGCCAGCAGCAGTAGCAACACTCGTCATCGCTGAAGCCGCTTCAGACAGTACCGATTTTACCGACCTGTTCGACGGCATCTTTGACGATGAAATCGAAACGGAATCGGTGACAACAGCATCGGACGACTGGGCAGTTAAGGTCTTACTGGATAAAAGCCAGGTCGACGTTGCGACGGATGTTGATAAAGCCATCCAACCGGATGTTCAATCTGATCGGGTGGCAGTCACTGCTGATGGCGATGATGAAGAGGCAGAAGATTCCGACCAGGACTACTGGTTCTGATCTGACGCCATTTAACTAACAACCCACAGGGGCAAATTCATGTCCCGCTGGGGTCATGGTTTGCCCACAATTTAGGAGCACACCATGAAAAATAGAACTTTACACAACGCGTTCCCCATCGTTGCAGCGGCCATTGGCAATCGCTTCGGCATCAAAGTCAGTGTTGGGGGCGATCAAGCGTATACCGATGGTCGATCGATTCACTTGCCGGCCTACGAGGGTGTTGATTCTGATTACCAAGATGTCGCCTGGGGATTGCTGGCACATGAAGCGGCGCATATTCGTTATTCGGATTTTACGCTGTGCTATGGCAGTTCGGTATTACGCCGTCGCCTATGTAATGCGATTGAAGATGTGCGGATCGAGCACGAATTGGCCAAGGACTTTCCGGGTACCAGGTTGACGATACGCACGGTGATTGAAAAGATGATTGCCAAAGGCGACTTTGTGGCCGCCAGTGAAAACGATCATCCTGCCAACATTTTGTACGGTTTCGTGTTGAAAAGTTTGCGTGCCAGGGTATTGGGTCAAACGGCCTTATTGCCTTTGGTCGAGCACACCGAAATGGCATTGAAGGCGAAATTTCCGAAAGGTGCAGTAACGCGGTTGAAAGGTTTGTTGTCGGAAGTACCGAATGATTTGCAATCCGAGTCCGATTGTTTGCAGTTGACCGATCGTATTCTGACCATGATTGAACAGGAATTCGAGCAAGAACGGCAGCGCAATCAGGCACAACCATCGGACGATGAGGAATCGTCGCCTGAACCGGACGAAAGCGATCAGGACGCAAAATCCGCCGATTCGGACGATTCAAGCTCATCGGATTCCGAAGATGAGGTGGATCTCAATGAACGATTACCCAAGGACACTGACGACGATTTGTCTTCAGAATCGGCGGGTAGCGATGATTCAAATCCGGAAAATCCTGTCGATAAACCGACAACAGCTTCCGATAGTATTCCATCCAACCCGCAAGGGGATGATGAAAATGTTATGGAGATTGCCGACCCGATGGGCGTCTTGCAAACCCTGTTGTCCGCCGGAGACGGTGACATCGAGCAGGATTTATTCGAGTCATTGAAATCGGCGTTATTGTTGGCTGCGGAAAACGTATCGGAATTGCTGATGCCCAGTGGCCTCGAGCCACCCATGGACGAGCAGGCCGGTTCGTTTTTACTGCGTAAGGTGCAAGGCGAATCGGGAAAAATCCGCGCTGCCTTGCAAGGCCTGGTGCAATCGCAAACCCTAAACCGCTCGCAACACGCGTGTCGTGGACGACGGATGGATGGCAAGCGTTTACACCGCTTACCACTCGGCGAAACCAAGCTGTTTCAGCGCCAACAGTCTAAAGCTGCACCCAATACGGCGATTCATCTGTTACTGGATAAATCCGAAAGCATGGGTTATCAAGTGGCCGATAACCAAGGCCAGCCCATTGGATCGCGGCTGCCGATTGCGCTAGAAGCGACTTTGGCACTGGCGTTGGCCTTTGAAGGTATTCCGGGCGTCAATCCTGGTGTGACCGCGTTTCCTGGGCATCAGGATGATTCGGTGTTCCGATTGCTGGAGCATGGCCAGCGCGTGAATGGCCGAACCGGCGCTTTTTCGCTGACAGCCAGTGGCAGTACACCAATGACTGAAGCGATTTGGTTTGGTGCGGCATCACTGCTACGTTGCCGGGAACCACGCAAGGTGTTGATGGTGATGACCGATGGTCAACCCAACGAGTCACTCAGCACGTTGGAACTGTTGCAGCGCTGCCGGGATAGCGGTATTGAAACGGTAGGCGTGGGTTTGGGACTGGATGTCAGTCATTTGTTCCCGATTGCCATCACCATTAACGATCTTTCCGAGCTGAGAGCACAATTGTTCGAACTCTCGAAAGCGGTGTTGTTGGCAGCCTAAATCTCGGCCAGTCAATTATCCGTAGCCCAATCCTTGGCTCAATGCCTTGGATTGTGGTTATGGGTAACTGATTGCTGCCGAAGCTTGTCGAATGTGCTCATTTTCTAGAGCCCATTCGACAAACAGACCTTTCATGCGTTCTTTTCGAAGAGTGCTGAATCCGACTTTGGTCGGCGTTCCGTCTTTAGGCGGCGAGCACGTTGAATCGTGATCGTGTCGGGTGCGTAAAGCCCGATGTAAACCGCAGTGGTATTACCCTCTGCAAATCCAAAACCCGCTTCGGGCGACCATCGCCCGACCGGGTGCTGTTCATTCGAAGTGTTTTCTTAAACTTTTAAAGGAGAACTTCAATGAACTTTATTTTCGGCATCATCCTGTTGGCTATGTTTATTCTCGCTCTGAGAATAATTTGGGCAACGGCATTGCAACTGCTGAGCGCCTTGAAACAAACGGCTCAAGTGTTGCACCGCTATCGTGCGCAGCGTTTGGCACGACACCGGCTACCGGTCATCATGCCTCAAATCCGTCATGAGATGGGTTGGGTGGCCATGTCCGATTCGGTACGTCAGGAAATCCAGAGTCGCAATCGTGAAACAAATCGCGAGTTGGATCGATTGGAACTTCAATATCAAGCCAAACAGAAAACAATCAAACTCTACGAGGCGGATATTGAAATCGCCAAACTGGAGCGTGAGATATTGAAAATCAAACCGGCGATCGTCTCGGTGGAAACCGAGGCAAAACCCCGTCGGCGGTCTAAAAAAGTGGGCGAATCAGGCTTGGTGAATGACAAAACCACCAAAACCGCCCAACAGGTTTTTCAATTGCGGGAAGCGCTGAAAGGTAATGCCAATGCATTTCCGGCTAGTCAGCAAGCCCGCCATTGAATACCCGCAACGTGGTTCCGGTTGCCGTATTGATACGGCGAACCGGAGTCTCGTCTTGATTCGATTCATCAGCAAATACCCAGCTGCCTTCGGGCAATAACGACAACAAATCGTTCTGGGTTTCCCGGCGAATTTGTCGAATCTTATTTAGAAACGGCCAGGCTTGTTCAGGATTATCAAACCGCTTGAGCACGTCGGCTTCCAAAACATCCAATTTTTGGAAAATGTGTTGGCAATGTCGAACGACTTTCAATGGTTCGTCGACAGGAATCGCCATCGGTTTTCGACTTGGATACGGCTCCTTGGTCCGCTTAGGACTGAGGAAATCAAAAATGCGCAAAATATCGTCAAACATAGCTATTTCTCTGCTTTTTAATGAGTTTTAGTCACCATATACCGATTTTTGCGCGAATTCAACCCCGCTGTGCGAGCCGATTTTCGGCTTTAATTAGCATTCTTTACCTGCAGGAACGTCATCCTGCCGGGTGGTCGCTCCTGCATTTTTTGGAGGACATGACCATGAAAACCATCAACCAACCCAGCGTTGGCACAACCGCTGCCGAAAACAACACGGTTCGCTATCTGAATCAGTACCGCTGCCCTTACTGCCAGACCGAATGGGAGGATGTGTGGGATTGCGGCTGTAACGATCGCTGTCCGGATTGCAACAAGGAAATCGAGCCTTATGAAAGCGCATTGATTGAGGGTGAATCGGCGGAAACCGAATTGCCAGACGAAGAACCCGCCATAGCCAATGTCACGGCGGCGGCTGTGAATCGGTTCTTCGTTGTCTCCTATGAAATCGACTATGTGCATCGGGTATCGGTGGGTATCACCGCCGATGGTCCCGAAGCGGCACAACAGATTGCCGAACAGGCCTTCAACGATGCCACGATTTGGAATGACACCGCGGTCATGCCGTTATTGTCCGATGAATATCATGAATCGGAGGGTGAAAGCTTGGTCTGGGAATGCGTTGCGGTTGAACAATGGCCAGACCCGGATCATTCGCTACGGCAATTGAAGCAGGAACAAGCGGCCATGCGGGTTTGCCGTGGATTGGTTGAAGCCTATCAACAAGGCGAAGCCAATGCCGGCAGTATCGATTGGGAAGATTTAGATCAGTTAATCCCTCTGGCATTACAAGCCTTGGGAAAACCTGCGCTCGAAATCCCATCCTAAAAACTGCGCGTGATGTTTAAGCGCGTACATTGTAAAAGCCTGAGTTAGCCAAGTCACTCGACTTGGTGCTCATTTTTTCCACCCAAACGGGAATGTCCTATTCCCGCTGGGGATGTGTGATGTTTCCGTATTTTTTGAGGACAACATCATGACACACGTCTTTGAACACAGTTTTAGTACGGGTCATTGCATCCACTATCAGCGTTTGCCATCCGGCACCTGTTATCACGCCGACACACCGGAACCGGTGGTCGAGTTGTTGGAACAGCTTCGCCATAGCCGACGCAAAATCCGGCTGTATTACGGTGATCCCACTACAGGGCAATCGTGGCTCGACGAGCACGATGTCATTGGCTGGATTGGCCGTTCGACCGGCACGATCAAAGTGCCGCTGTTGATCGAACCGGGTGACATCGGTGGTCCGGCATTGCTGGATCAGTGCATCGTCCGTATCGACAGTCCCCGCCAGGTGCTTTACCAACATGATGATTTTCGGGTTGGCGAGGTGGAACTGGTGAAAGGCGAGCTTAAACGCTTGCCTTGGGAAATCTGGATCGACGGCTGCGTGCATGCCCGATTCAAAGCAAGAACCGAAGCCCGGCAGTATCAGGACTTCATTCAAGGTAAGCGGTTCGCGTTGATCTGACGCACCGTTTTCAATTTTGACACTCGGTTAAGCCGAGTTTTTTAACGTTACCCCTGTGGGATGATGCTATCCCGCCAGGGAACCATCGTGTTTCAGGGGTCTCATCGGAGATCACCATGATAGACAATCTTCAGTATTACCCAACGCCGGAAGCGTTAAGTATCAAGGCTTGGGAAACCTTCAAGAACCGGCAGTTCGTTCGGGTATTAGAACCCTCTGCGGGTGAAGGGCATTTATTACAACCCAGGCCTTACAACCGCTGGCAGCAAATTCCAGTCGATTGCATTGAAATCGATATCAGCAAACACCCGATCTTGCGTTCACAAGT
>NZ_JANIBK010000119.1 GCF_024505165.1 Methylomonas rivi | reverse complement strand
AAATATATTACTGGTCTTTTGGTAGACATCTTTTTAATTTCATTGAAAACACTGAAGCAAGAAGGTTAATTAGATTAATTTCAAGAGCCGCTTTATTAGTACCTAATTTAATTAAGCGATTTATTATGACAAAACTCTTAATTAAAAACAAATACGACATGGTTTTTTTTTAATAGTTTAGCCAGCCTTAAATTAGCGCCAATAATACATAACAACCTTAATTGCCCAAAAATTTGCCATGTTACCGAACTCAGTTATAGCGCTAACAATTTTTGCGACATCCATAAAGCCCGAAAATTTTTACAACAAATGAACTTATGTATTCCAGTATCAAATTTAGTTGCCCAATTTTTAGAGTGCGAACTAAGCATTCCAAAAGAAAATATCTACAAAATATCTTCATTTAGCGGGGAACTTAAACAACAAAGCAACAAGCAAACATTACGGAACAGCCTTAATATTCCTGATAAAGCTTTCGTAGTTTATGCTAGCGGCAATATACACTGGATTAAAGGCACTGATGTTTTTATACAATTAGCGGCTCAAGTAAAAAAAACAACTGATACTAATATCTATTTTATATGGGTTGGCGGCTGCGAGCACTCTGAATATATGACGCAGTTATTATATGATATAAGTCATTTAAGCTTGGTGAAAACTGTAAAAATCACAGGTCAACTCGAAGAGCCTTGGCCATATTATGCCGCATCGGACTTGTTTGTTTTAACTTCCAGGGAAGACGCCTTCCCTCAAGTTGCTTTAGAAGCAGCAATGCTAGGTATTCCATGTGTATGCTTTGATGGTGTCTCTGGTGTCAGGGATTTTATCAATGATAAAACTGGCAGCTTAGTTCCTTACCTCGACATTGAACAAATGGCAAATGAGATTATTTACTATTATAAAAACCCAGATATTTTAACTGAGAAAGGCAATAATATTCGTCGCGCTGTAGATTTTTATACTTTCAAGCATACCGGCAATCAGTTTTATGATGCTTTTAGAAAAGTAGTAAATAAGCTTGTAACTTGATCAATAAATTATTGAATGTAAATTACTTTGACTCTGCTTAGATAAGATTTTAAAAATCGGTTTTTGCATTTTACTTCAAGGAAGTGTTGTGATTTATTGTTTTATGTTGCGGATTTGGTAAATAGTTAATTTTTAATCATATGCATTTGAAGATCTGTGCAATTATCGTGTCCTATCACCCAACCGATGAACTCATTGAAAATGTTAAGGCGTTAGTCCAACAAGTTGATGAAATTTTGATTGTCGATAACGGATCGGGATTGGAGGCAAAACAATTGCTCGATAACTTGATAAAACAGCATTCAAAACTGAACATTGTTTTTTTATCTGAAAATCTGGGTATCGCTGCGGCATTAAACATTGGTGTCAAAAAGGCAAAAGCAGCGGGTCATGAATGGGTAATTACTTTTGACCAAGACAGTCAAGTTACCCCGTTTATGATTGAAGCGATGCTTCGTGTTTATGAGACTTATCCGAATAAAGAAAAGGTAGCTAGCCTTTCGCCTCGGTATATGGACGTTAATTCTGGGGAAATTTCCGGCAGTCACTTACGACTTCCAGTTAACAAAACTTTGCCGCATGCCCAAGCCTATGAAGTGCTAACCTCCGGCAATTTGATTAAATCATGTGTTTTTGATTTTGTTGGATATTTTGACGAATCCCTGTTTATTGATTATGTTGACCGAGAGTTTTGTTGGCGATGCATTCATTCTTCCTACAGCATACTTCAAATTAATGATGCAATATTGCAGCACAGAATTGGCTTTCAAAAGAGGTGTAAATTTTTATGGTTCCATCCTAGTATAACCAATCATTCACCTTTAAGAAGATATTACATCGCCAGGAACGCTATTTATATTCTTAAAGTTTATTTAATAAAACGACCACTACTAGTAAGCATTGACCTATACAAATTACTTAAGGTTTTCATTAAAGTAGCTATTTTTGAAAACAATAAACAAATAAAAATAAAAGCCATCTGTCTAGGATTATTAGATGGTTTTTTAGGGCGGATGGGTAAATGCAAAAGAACATTTTAATGCATCTTATTGGTTATCTTTGGATATGCCAATAAATAATATTTATATCATCGTTCTTAACTGGAATGGCGCTGCTGATACAATTACTTGTCTGGATTCCCTTGTTAGATTAAAAGGACCGCAAGCAAATATTATTGTCTGTGATAATCATTCCAGTGATGGGTCTTATACGATTATCAAGGATTTTATTATAGACTCTGTACGTAACCGGCAAAAAGATTGGCATGGTTTTCACTTTTTTGAGTTCAAGGAGAATGCTTATCTATCTGAGTCGGCGTTAGAAACTGGTGGACGCTTTGTCGGCTTGGTTCGAACCGACGAAAATCTTGGATTTGCAGGTGGCGTTAATATAGGTATACGAATTGCGTTACGAGATCCAACCATGAAATATATCTGGATTTTGAACAATGATACCGTTGTCGATAAAAACGCCTTGTTTGCTTTAGTTGAGAAAATGAATTCGAATCCTGAAATTGGTGTTTGCGGCTCGACATTACTGTATTACGAAAGACCAACTGTTATACAGGCGGTCGGCGGAATTTATAATGCCTGGCTAGGTACTACCCGACATGTGCTCGGTCAACAAAACTATGCTGCGGAACTCTGCCAATCGATAGATGCATTTAATTTAGATTATCTGGTTGGCGCGTCTTTGTTTGTCCGGCGCGAGATGCTGGAACGAGTGGGGCTATTACCGGAAGATTATTTTCTATACTGCGAGGAATTGGATTGGTTCCATCGCATGAAGCGGATTGCTCCTGAATTTAAATTGGGTTATGCACCGGAAAGCCTGGTTTATCATAAGGAGGGCGCATCCACTGGCGCTAATGATTTGGGGCGTAAAACTTACAGTTATTTTGCGGACTATTTTTATATGACGAGTCGGCTGAAGTTTTCTAAACGCTATTTTCCTTATCGATATTGGCTGGTCAGGCTTGCTACGCTTGGATTAGGAATAAATCGTTTAAGGCGACATCAATTTCGCTCGTTTGTGTTAGCCATTTTTCTTGTTATTGGCTGGGTGCCGAGAGCTTTTATACCCACCCATACGTAAGCATCTTTACTTATTCATAATTCTGAAAGGGTTTGATTTTTTATGCCTGTCAAAGATCTGGTGGTTGACGCTAGAATGCTCCATGCTTCCGGAATTGGTACCTATATCGATAACTTGTTACCGCTCATTTCTGAAAAAAGTCACGACTTAACGTTCGATATTATTTGCCGCCCGCAGGATACCAGTAAAATCTCACAGAATACCATTCCTAACAATTCCGCTATTTATTCGATATCCGAGCAATTCACCTTACTTAATCGACAATCAATGAAAGCCGGTCTTTTTTGGTCGCCGCATTATAATATTCCTGTATTTCTTCCAGCTAAATTATTGGTTACCATTCACGATGTTTTTCATCTCGCCATGCCGGATTTTATTGAAGGCATGCACAAAAGGTTGTATGCCAGAATGATGTTTTCCGCTGTTAAACATAAAGCCAGCCATGTCATATGCGTGTCGGAATTCACCAAATCTGAACTGATTCGTTTGACAGACATTAATCCCGACAAGGTGACTGTAATTTATAACGGCGTTGCAAAAGAATGGTTTAGTATCAAGAGAACCGATCATCCTTATCATAAGCCTTATTTGCTTTTTGTCGGCAATATCAAACCCCACAAAAATCTCAGCAGTCTTTTACAAGCCTTTACCTTACTAAAAGATGAAATCCCGCATGATTTAGTCATCGTTGGCAATAACAAAGGCTTTATCACCGAAGATCGAAACGTCATGCAGTATGCTCAAGCGTTAGGCAACAGAGTTTTTTTTACCGGTTATGTCGATGACGCACTGTTGAAACTATATTTTGCCCACGCCGATTGTTTTGTGTTTCCATCGCTTTACGAAGGTTTCGGCTTACCTCCTTTGGAGGCCATGGCCTGCGGTTGCCCTACCCTCGTATCCAATATCGCTTCATTGCCGGAAGTATGCGGCGATGCGGCCCTTTATTGCGACCCATACGATACCGAGGATATTCGCGCCAAGATTATGCTGCTGCTGGGCAGTCCGTCATTACGAAATGCGTTAGTTACCAAGGGACGTGAAAGAGCGAAATCGTTTTCTTGGGATGTCGCGGCGGTCAAAACACTAGACATCATCAACCAATTTATCGAATAGCACATGAAAGTCGCACTCATACATTATTGGCTAGTCAACATGCGCGGCGGCGAAAAAGTGCTGGAAGCGTTATGCGAGCTTTACCCTCAAGCCGATATCTTTACCCATGTCCTTGATCGGCAAGCGATTTCGCCATTAATACGGAGCCGGACAATACACACGACTTTCATTAACAAATTGCCTTGGGCCAAACAGCGCTATCAATGGTATCTGCCGTTAATGCCGCTGGCTCTGGAACAACTGGACTTGAGCGCTTACGATTTGGTTATCAGCTCTGAATCCGGCCCGGCAAAAGGCGTGATCGTTGGTCCGAATAGCCTACACATTTGTTACTGCCACTCACCGATGCGCTATCTATGGGATATGTATGGCGACTATTTAAAAAATGCTAGTTTGCCGGTGAGACTACTGTTTCCTTTATTGGCGCATTATTTACGTATCTGGGATCGTCATACTGCTGCCGGAGTTGATCACTTCATCGCTAATTCAAACTTTATCGCTAAACGAATTAACAAATATTATCGCCGCGAAGCTGTTGTAATCCATCCGCCTGTGGCAATAGAAGACTTTTTTATTGCCGAGCAAATCGAGGATTACTATTTGCTGTTCGGTCAACTGGTGAAATACAAACGCGCCGATTTGGCAATCGAGGCGTTTAATCGCTTAGGCAAGCCGTTATTAGTCATCGGTGAAGGCGAAATGCTGCCGCAACTTAAGCGTATGGCTAATGACAATATTCGCTTTTTGGGAAAACAACCGTTTGAGCAAGTCAGGCATTACCTGGCACATTGCAAGGCGCTGATTTTTCCAGGCGTGGAGGATTTTGGTATCGTGCCGGTCGAGGCCATGGCCTCGGGGAGACCCGTCATTGCGTTTGCGGCAGGTGGAGCGATGGAGACGGTCGCTGAGCATACTACCGGGTTGTTGTTTAGAGAGCAAACGCCCGAAAGCCTTATATCCGCAATTGAATCCTTTGAACAAATTCAATCGAAGTTTTCTCCGGAATCTATTCGCGGACATGCGAAAGATTTTGGGCGCAATACATTCAAGCGAAATATCAAGCAAGTGATCGATGCGCAATTGTCGGATATGTGATTAAGCTGTCGTGCCGATTGGTTTTCGGTTATAGATATGTCGCAATTATTTCAAATATATTAGGATTTTGTTTATGGAAACCAGTGCATTGCGCCAAAAACACCTACTGACAATAGTTATTTTGCTCGCTCTATTTATTCTACCTTTACTGGCAACCCCTTGGAATTCGTCTCAGCTAGTTAATATGTATGCCGAATTAATTCAGCTGGTATTTGTATTGGTCATGCTTTCCGATACTATTAAAGAGTTGGTTTATTTATACGTTAAATCCATCTATTTCAGATCAATAGTCCTTACTATATTAGTGCTATATTGCGGCTGGTTTTTGAGCGGAATAGCTATATTCGAAATATATAGAACTCTACATTACCCGGTTTATCTATTGTTTTTTACGGCCATGGTAGTCTGGTTCAAGACCTATGGCGAATCGGCGTTGATGTTCATTACTAAAATTAAAATCTTATTATTGGTGTTAGTAATGCTATTTATGTCCTACTACATCTTTTACATTCTTCCGCCATTAAACTATATTGAGACAGATTTTTTCAATTATCCACCTATTTACAGACACCTTCGTCACATGAATTACGATGTAGCGTTGGCATTAGGTTTTATTATATTTTTATATTGTAAAGAGCGGGGAAACAAGAAATATTTTTATCTTGTTTTGTTATTTTTCTGTGGTTTTTTTACCGTCTGGTCGGCGGCGCGCGCTCAAACATTGTCGCTAATGATATTCTTGTCGTTACTGATCTATTTGAGGCTTGGCAGTAATAACGCATATAAATTGGCGAGCGCTGTAGCAAGCTTTGCGCTTGGCGGTGCCTGCGTGTTTCTCACTAGCTATACTGCCTACATAAGCGAAAGAAATACCATTGCCAATAGCGAAAACATCGTTAATAAATTATCCAGCAATAGAATTAAAGTCTGGGAAGGGGCTTTTGCAAAATTGCAGGACGAGCATGCTTGGTTATTCGGCTTTGGACCGGACGCCTGGGTGCGAGTCAATTTATTTCCAGGTATGTCGCAACCTCATAATTTTATTTTGCAATGGCTATTCGAGTTTGGCTTGCCTGCCACGGCTTTGCTGTTAGTTATAATGTTTAAAAGTGTTATATTCTCATTAAAATTACGCAATACATCCCACGACTTAACTATTGAAAAAATGATTGCGGCGCTGATGTTATCGACATTTGCTTATGCCTTAGTAGATGGCCAGTTTTATCATACTATTCCATTTACCATGATACTTATCATGGGTGCTTATTTGCTCTCCCAAGCATCATCTGTTCGGAAAACTCCATAGTTAGTGCGTACATAAGTCGTCAAGAGCTGTGTCATCATCTAAATACTTTTGACACAATTTTTTCAATAATTCATATTGTTCATCGATTTTAATATTGTCTTTAACCAGTCTATAGGTTTTTGCATTTAAATCGCCAACGACTAATTGTGAAGTATTTTCAGGCAAGCTTGCCGCCACCATCCCATTGTTGGATATTACGGCGCGTTGTTTTAGCCTAAGCAGGTCTTTAACTGAAATGTCTTTCAATGTCAGCCTTGTGTCGTCATGCACTTCGTAAAGCGAATAAGCCTCTGCCGCCACTTTATTCGGGTCAATATTGCCAGGCGTCGTCAACGCCGGCACATATAAGTCAGTTTCGGTGTAAACAATCCTTTCTTCTTCCTGGCACTCGCCTAGGCTATTTTCAGTATCGAATAAATTGCACCCACCGGCTTTTAATTCATCAGGATCAATTCCGGCCAGGAATAACGCACTTGGTGCCACATCCACTAGAGAAGCGATATGTTCATTGACACCCGCCGATGATGATATTTCTGCTTGTTTAAATCGTCTAAAAGCCATTAATACCCGTGTTTGATTTTCATCCAACACATTAATTCCATGCGAGGAAAATGGCGGAAGTGAAATTTGTTCACCTTCTGCAGCCGAACGCCAAGGCTCCGAGAATGATTCGAAGCCTTCGCCATGATCGGAAATCACGACGACAACCGCATTATTCAATCTGCCGTTTTGTTGCAGGATATTCATCAAAGAAGCAAATTGCTTATCAGAGCGGTATACGGCTTTTTGGTAAGCCTCTGGCGATAATGTAGCCAATCGATCATGTTTTGGAGATGGGTAATGCATGGCATCGCCCCAGTCATAGGGCCAATGCGGAAGCTCGAAATGTGTCACCAAGAAAAGCGGTTGTGCCGGGTCGCAGACTTTGACCAAGCCGGCTAAACCCACATCAAATACGTCAGGGTCATACGTCTTGTGAACAGCCCGATTCATAAATTGATACGGAAATAATAATGCCTGTAGTTTAGGTACAAGGCTTAACAGATTGCTCAACGGTAAATCGGATGATTCGGAAAGCAAAAAATCGGCGGCGCCTATGGCCGGAGATAGCGTAATATCAAAACCATATCGTTTGTCGATATTAGAAAACCGGGTTTCATCAATGGCATAGGCGGTAGTATAGTGGTGAGTTTTGAGTATAAAGGGCAGACTCAGTTCTTTATCAATCAAATGGTCGGGGTTGATCAAATTAAATCGCCCCCCATGGTCCAGCGGATAGCGCCCAGTCAAAATACTCATCCAGGCCGGATAGGTGCGCGATAGCGGGGTATAGGTTTTTTTAAACCAATAGGCGGACTGAATAAATTTATCCAAATTTGGCGTAATCGTGGTTTTATCGCCCGGTTGTTGCAAATGGTCCGGCCTGAAACTATCAATGCCGATAATGATAATATCCGGCCGTGTTCGGGACGAAGGCGAGCCGGAATCGTCCCTACCGGGGTATGTCAAAAAACTTGCCAGCAATAAAACGGAAAAGAGCAATCCTATGCTTCGCTTTAACCCCAAACCATTGGAAGTATTTCGCACGTGTGTTATCCGCTGCCAGCAGTGCCAACTCAACACAGCTAACAAACACAATAAACCCATTGCCATTAATGGCAATGGGACAACAATCGGAATTCCTGAATTGGGGAACAGCCAACTATTTAAGGCAATCAGCCCAACCTGTAAAACGGAAAAAACCAACAAACTCAACAGTAAACGTTGTTGTACGGGTTGATTGAGGCGTTGCGATATAGGTAGCCAAGCTCGCCAAACCAGCCAGGCATATCCAAGGTGTAACGCAATGATCAGTAAGGTAAACAGCACTACCTCGGACAACAATTGCGGCGTTTCGGTAACGGATTTAAGTAAGGCGTAAAGGACTTTATAGGGTATGCCGTCCGTAGGCGAGGAGAGTAAACCCTTAAGTAGAAAAGGTAGCGCGGCTAGCATTAAGGAAAGCCAGAAATCGATACTACTCAGGGCTTTAGGACTTTGAATGTTTGCCTTGGATGAGCCAGCTTGCATGAATTGACAATTGAAATGACTTGCCCAAACGAAAGAGACCGCCGAAGCGGTCTCAATTTTGGATATGCGACTGGTTGTTATTAATTAACTACCGAAGCTATTTTTAGTGATGGCTGCTGCCGCATTACCTGTTGCAGTAGTCGTTATGTTCCAAGTAATAGCCGTTGTTCCTTGCGTTGGCTTCCAGGTTATTGTTGTATTAGCAGGAACTGTCGTACCCAACGAATTCAAGGTTGCTTGAATCACGCCGCTTCCTGTCACTGAAACTGCTGAAACTTCGGCAGTCGGAGTAAAAGCGGGGAATTGTGATGCGCTATTAGTTGTATTGCAGGTAGTCAAAACGCCGCCAGCTTGCTGAGAACAATCCGCCACAGCCAATTTATAAGGCTCTACCGCAGAAAGCGCGTTTCCGATTTTAGCTCTGATGACATAATCCTGATAAGCCGGGATCGCCACCGCCGCCAGGATACCGATGATCGCAACCACGATCATTAACTCGATCAAAGTAAAACCTTGTTGTACTTTTTTCATTTGCATATTCATAGTGAGTTTCCTCTAGTGGATTGTTGTTTTGGTGAAAGACAAATCCATAAATGCAGTTGCCGTGCCAATCGATCAACAAATCAAGAAAATAAATAATTATTCATTTTATTTCAACAACTTAATAAATAAATAATCGCTACAACCAGCGATTTAAACCGTCTGTCCGTCTTATAAACTTTGCGAATTCAGCCTTATCGACAACACAGTCTTTGACCGCTCCTGACAAATTTTGTCACTTTACAAAAATATCGACACTCCTGCGGTCATCCTCAATACGTAAGACGCGGTTATAATCCGTTACCCGCAAACCATTTACCTTGTTTACCCACTCATCATGCATCAGCCCCCCATCATCGTTTACGGCATCAAAAACTGCGACAGCATCAAAAAAACTAGAACTTGGCTGGATCGCCGGAGTTTGAACTACCAATTCCATGACTATCGCGTCGACGGGCTGGAACCGGCCTTGTTGCAACAATTCGCCGATAGACTCGGTATTGAGGCGATTCTGAATCAACGCAGCACCAGCTGGCGGCAATTGGACGATGCGCAAAAAGGCGATTTAACACCCGACAAAGCCCGGCAACTGATGTTAGCCAACCCCACGCTGATCAAACGTCCGATCGTTGCTATCGGCGGCCAACTGTTTGCCGGCTTTAACCCCGAACAACTATCCGCAGCCCTATGAGCGACACTCTGAACTTATTAATAGAACTGATTCAGCGCGAATCGGTCACCCCCAATGATGCCGGCTGCCAGGATTTGCTGGCCCGGCGTTTAAGCCCTCTGGGCTTCACCGACGAACGCATGGATTTTGCCGACACCCAAAACCTCTGGCTGCGGCGCGGGCAAAATCCGCCCTTGTTCGTATTCCTGGGCCATACCGATGTGGTGCCAACCGGGCCTTTAAGTGCTTGGGATTCGCCGCCCTTCGAACCCGCCATCCGCGACGGCAAACTTTACGGCCGCGGCGCGGCGGACATGAAAGGCAGCATCGCCGCCTTTATGACGGCGGTGGAACGTTTTATATCCAACCATCCGCAACATAATGGCTCCATAGCCATCATGATGACCAGCGACGAGGAAGGCATAGCCACCCACGGCGTGGTTAAAGTCGTGGAAGTGTTGCAGCAGCGCCGGGAAAAAATCGATTGGTGCCTGGTCGGCGAACCCTCCAGCAGCCGGAAAATCGGCGATGTGATCCGGGTGGGCCGGCGCGGCTCGTTAAACGGCAAATTGACGGTGCACGGCATACAGGGCCATGTCGCTTATCCGGAGCTGGCGGAAAATCCTATTCACAGTTTTGCTCCGGCTCTAAAGGCATTAACCGAAGAACTCTGGGACAACGGTAACGATTTCTTCCCGCCCACCCGCTTGCAAGTATCCAATATCAATAGCGGCACCGGCGCGGAAAACATCATCCCCGGCCAACTGGACGCGCAATTCAATCTGCGTTTTTGCACCGAACTGGACGAAGCCACTATTAAGGCACGCACCCATGCCATTCTGGATAAATTCGGCTTTAAATACGACCTGCAATGGCGATTGTCGGGTAATCCGTTTTTGACGTCAAAAGGTGAATTAATAACCGCCACCCACGCCGCGATTAAATCCGTATGCGGCTACGAAACGTTGGACGACACCGGCGGCGGCACCTCGGACGGCCGCTTCATTGCCCCAACCGGCGCACAGGTGATCGAACTGGGGCCGATAAACGCCAGCATTCATAAAGTCAACGAACATATTGCGCTGGATGACCTGGAAACCTTGAGTCGGGTTTACGAGCAAATTTTGGCGAATTTATTGGCTTGATCTTTCGCGAAATGCATACACCAAGTAGGCCGGAATAAGCGGTAGCGTTTCCGGCAAATGTGCCGCGCCGGAAACGCCTATCGGCTTATTCCGGCCTACCCAATGCCACCCAGTTAAATCAAGCCGTGCTCGGCAAACGAATATGGCTGGCCGTCGCCGACAATAAAATGATCCAGCACCCGGATATCGAATAAAGCCAAGGCTTGTTTGAGTTTATCGGTAATTTGCCGGTCGGCCTGGCTGGGTTCGTTGATACCGGACGGATGGTTATGGGCAAAGATTACTGCGGCGGCGTGGTGGAATAAGGCTCGTTTGGCCACTTCCCTGGGATACACGCTGGCACCGTCTATGGTGCCGCGAAACAATTCTTCCCATTGAATCACCCTATGCTGATTATCCAAAAACAAACAGGCAAACACCTCATAACTGTAGCCGCGCAACTGCGCACTCAGATATGCGCGGGTAATCTCCGGGCTGGTCAGGGCATTACCGCGTTGCAGGCTTTCGGCGAAATGGCGGCGGGCCATTTCCATGACCGCCTGCAACTGGGCGTATTTGGCATCGCCCAAGCCATGGCTTCGGCAAAAACGCTCATGTTCAGCGGCCAACAAGGCTTGCAAGGAGCCGAATTCGCTTAATAATTCGCGCGCCAGATCCACGGCGGACTTGCCTTGCGTGCCTACCCGCAAAAAAATCGCCAATAGCTCGGCGTCTGTCAAGGCAGAGGCGCCGCGTTGCAATAATTTTTCCCGCGGCCGCTCGTCGGCCGGCCAATCCTTGATGCTCATACGGCATCTCCGTGCGTTAAACCCGTTTTAAGCATAGAAGAATCGGGCCGAGTTTGCCATAATTCCCTCCTATTCACGATTATGAGACGCCATCATCAACAAGCGAATTTTATTAGGCGTTTGCGGCGGTATTGCCGCTTACAAAGCCGCCGAGCTGGTGCGCCTGCTGCGCAAACACAATTGCCAGGTACGCGTGGTAATGACCGCATCCGCGCAACAATTTGTTACGCCCCTGACCTTCCAGGCTTTGAGCGGCAACCCGGTCCATACCGAGCTTTTCGATGCCTCGCAGGAACAGGCCATGGGCCATATTCACTTGGCACGCTGGGCTGATATATTCTTGATAGCCCCCGCCAGCGCCAATACCCTGGCGAAAATGGCCCACGGTCTGGCGGACGATTTGCTCTCGACGCTGTACTTGGCCAGCGATTGCCCGGTATCGGTGGCCCCGGCCATGAATCAGGCCATGTGGCGCAAACGAGTCACGCAGGACAATATTCTTGCCCTAAAGCAACATGGGGTAACGATTATCGGCCCGGACAGCGGCAGCCAGGCTTGCGGCGAGCAAGGTTTCGGCCGCATGAAGGAGCCCGGCCACATTTGCGCCGAGCTGTTTGGCCACGTCCATCCGAAAACCATGCGCGGCATCAAATTATTGATCAGCGCCGGCCCGACCCGCGAACCGCTGGACCCGGTGCGTTATATCACCAACCGCAGCTCCGGAAAAATGGGCTATGCCATCGCGGCGGCGGCCCAGCAAGCCGGCGCGGACGTCACGCTGGTCAG
>NZ_JANIBK010000118.1 GCF_024505165.1 Methylomonas rivi | reverse complement strand
TCAGCAATGCCATCGCGGTGCTGCTGATCGCCTGCCCCTGCTCGCTGGGCTTGGCGACGCCGATGGCCATCATGGTCGGCACCGGCCAGTCGGCCAAACGCGGCGTCTATATCCGCAACGGCGGCAGTCTGGAAACAGCCTCCAAGCTGACCCACATCGTGTTCGACAAAACAGGCACCATCACCGAAGGCAAGCCGCAAGTCACCGATTTCATCGCCGCCGCCCGCCAAGACGAAACCCGGATTTTGGCGCTGGTGGCCGGCGCGGAAATCGACTCCGAGCATTTCCTGGCCAAGACCCTTGTCGCCTATGCGCAATCGCGCGCAATCGAACCCGCCCGGGTGGAGACATTCGCCAACATTCCCGGCCACGGCATCAAAGCGCGCGTAGACGGCAGCGAAGTCTTGATCGGCAATGCGGACTGGCTGGAAGCGTCCGGCATAAGCAGCAAAACCCTGGGCAAGCGCGCCGCGCCGTTGGCGGAACAAGGCAAGACGCCGGTATTTGTTGCCATCGACGGCAAGGCGGCGGGCTTGTTCGGCATCGCCGACAAACCGCGCGAACATGCGGCGGAAGCCATTCGTCGCCTGAAAAGTCTCGGGGTAACGCCGCTGATGGTGACCGGCGACACCGAGGCCACCGCCCGCTATATCGCCGCGCAAGTCGGCATCGGCACCGTAGTCGCCCACGCCAAGCCCGAGCAAAAACTGGAGATTGTCCGGCAATTGCAGTCCGAAGGCGCTAAAGTCGGCATGATAGGCGACGGCATCAACGATGCGCCGGCACTGGCCGCGGCGGACGTGGGTTTTGCCATCGGCAGCGGCACCGATGTCGCCATCGAAACCGCCGATCTGACCCTGGTCAGCGGCGACATAGGCAAGGTGGCGGATGTGATGGAGCTGAGCGGCGCCACCCTGCGGGTGATCAAGCAAAACCTGTTCTGGGCCTTGGGTTACAACACCGTGGCCATTCCGGTGGCGGCCATGGGCAAGCTCAATCCGATGATCGCTTCGGCGGCCATGGCGATGAGTTCGATTTCGGTGGTGTTGAATTCGCTGCGTTTGCAGCGCAAGTAAGTATGAGAGCTTTCTAATCGCCAAGGGCAGCGTAATTTTTTGCCTCTCGCAAGATGGCAAGAGCACTCTCGTATTCAAAGATATCAATTGCTCGGGCAAAATCCGCATAGCCGTCTCCTAACAGCCAGCGCAGCATGTCGGCGTTGTCCCGTGCCAAGCGGCTAGCGCGGGCATTATTCTCGATCAGCAGGGCCGTCAGCTCATCGACGACTTGTTTTGCGTGCGTCGGATCGATTTCGCCGCTGGCACGGCTCTCGGCTTCATCCGGCATATCGCCGATCGCCTCGATCAACCTGTTGATTTCCAAGCCGGACAATTCGGCCAAGCGGATCCGCTCATTAGCGGATGTTTCCTGCCTGAGCGCATTATCCAAGGCTTTCACGGTTTCCAACACATTTCGTATGCCCAACACGCCAACCACGCCTTTCAAACCATGGATCAAACGTTGCGCTTCCCCAATTTCGCCAGCACTGATTAATCTCAAAACCCGTGGCATGTCCTCGCCGTGGGTATCTACAAACATCCTCAGTAAATGCCGGTATTTTACGACATCACCTTTAAGCGCCCGTAAGGCATCAACTGAGACAGGACCGGCCATAGCCTCAAAAGAACGCACGTCCGTTGCGAATTCGGCTGCGTTTTCCGTCATCGGCGGCACCGTCTCCTGCCCGCTTATCCGAGCTGTCTTCGGCAACCAGTCCAACAACTTGCTATACAACAACTCCGGCACCACCGGCTTGGGTACGAAGTCGTTCATGCCGGCTTGCAGACACGCTTTACGATCATCTTCAAAGGCATTGGCGGTCATGGCCAGAATAGGTAAATCGGCCAGTTGCGGTTGCATCCGCAAGGTGTGGGCGGCAGCCAAGCCGTCCATCTCCGGCATTTGCACATCCATCAGCACCAAGTCGTAAGATTGACTGGCGATTTTTTCCAAGACTACCCGGCCATTTTCCGCCACATCGACCACCAGCCCCACATCCCGCAACAAATCCAGCGCCACTTCGCGGTTGATTTGGTTGTCTTCGGCCAACAGCACCCGGGCCCCGGCATGCCGTTGCCGTAACAGGATATCGGCACACGTAAGGTTGGCGGCAACAGCCGTCGACGGTGTGCCGTACCCGCATTTTAGCCGGGCGGTAAACCAGAAATTACTGCCTTGCCCGACGACGCTGTCCACACCGGCATCCCCACCCATCATCACGGCCAATCGTTTTGTAATGGCCAAGCCTAATCCGGTACCGCCGTATTTACGGGTCGTGGAAATATCGGCCTGGCTAAAGGCTTCAAACAAACTTGCCTGTTGCTGTTCCGAAATACCGATGCCCGAATCCTGCACCTCAAACCGTATCAGCAACTCGCCTTGGTTTTCTTCCAACAATTTGCCGCGCAGCCAGATAGTGCCGCGCTCGCTAAACTTGACGGCATTACTGGCATAATTGAGTATCGCCTGCCGTAAACGGGTCACATCACCGTGTAACCATATCGGCACATCCGCATAATCGACGTTTACTTCCAAGCCTTTATTGCCGGCCTGCTCGCTGATCATGGAACGGATGTGGTCCAGCATTGCAGCCAGTGAAAAATCGCCCGACTCCAGCTCCATCCGGCCCGCTTCAATTTTGGACAGATCGAGAATATCGTTAATGATGGTCAACAAATGCTGGGCAGCGGCATCGATTTTACGCAGGCGGCTGGTCTGTTCCGAGGTTTTGGCATCCTGGCGCAGCAAATAAGTCAAGCCGATAATCGCGTTCATCGGCGTGCGAATTTCATGGCTCATATTGGCCAGAAAAACGCTCTTGGCCCGTGTGGCTATTTCCGCCGCCTCAGCCCGACGCGCCAATTCGGCTTCCATATTCCGCTGCGGTCTGATGTCGCGGGAAAAACCTACCGTACCCAACACGCTGCCATCGGCATCGACAATCGGCGCCTTGAAGGTTTCATACAAACTGCCTGGAGCCGTCGGAACCTGTTCCTCAACGGTGAGCGGCCGACGGCTTTCAATCACTCGCGCATCATCGGCACGATATTTTGCAGCCATTTCAGATGACCATAAATCCTCGTCGGTTTTACCGATTAAGTCGCCAACCCGCATGCCGTTAAGCTCGGCAACCGGCCGATTGGCGGCGATAAAGCGCCCCTCGCTGTCTTTTAACCAGGCCATGTGAGGCAAATTGTCAATCAAGGCTTGCAAGGCGTGGCTTTGTCTACGCAATTCGTCAGTGCGAGTATCCACCAATTCTTCCAGATGGTGGCGATGTTTGTTCAGTTCCTCGGCAACCCTCATTTTCTCGGTGATGTCTTCCTGCACCGACACATAATGACCGATACACCCATTCGGCTGGCGTATCGGCGTGATAATGGCGAAATCCACGTATTCGCTACCGTCTTTACGCCGGTTAACGAACTCGCCTTTCCAACTCTCGCCCTGTTGCAGCGCTGCCCAAAGTGCCGCGAAAGTATCCGGCTTAGTTTTGCCGGACATCAAAAAGCGCGGATTGCGGCCGATGACCTCTTCTTTCGGATAACCCGAGTTTTGCAAAAAAGCGGCATTCACATACTCGATCTTGCCGGTAGTATCGGTGATGATAATGCTGCCGGTACTTTGCTCGACCGCTTGCGCCAGTTGGCGTAATTTCTCTTCCTGTTGTTTGCGTTCGGTAATGTCAAGATTGATCCCGGACAGGCGAATCACTTGGCCGGTCTCATCGCCTTGCGCGCTGCCCTTGCTCAGCAGCCAGCGCACCTCGCCATCCGGGCGTCGGATACGAAATTCCACCTCAAACGGCCGACCTTGCCGGATACGCTCCCACTGCGCATCGATCATGGGTAAATCCTCCGGAAACACTAAAGCCCGCCAGTCCTCATAGCTTCTAATTCCACCCGACTCCAACCCATATAACCGCTCATATTCGGGTGACCAATACGTCCTGTTACTGGCTAAATCCCACTCCCAGATACCGACATGCGCGCCTTCCTGTGCCATCAGCAAACGCTGTTCGCTTTCGCGCAAGGCGGCATTGGCCGCCTCGGTACGGGCACTGGCCGCCAACGCATCTTCCATCAAATTCAAGGCCGCCAGGCGTGCTTGGCGCTGCTCTTCCAATGCCTGAATCTGGCTGGCTTGCAAGGCCGTTTCGGCTTCACGCAAGGCTCGGCGTTCCTTGGCCTCATCGATTACCCGCCGAATAACGGATACCAAGCGCAGCAAATTGTCCTTGAGCACGAAATCGTTCATCCCCAGGCGCAATAATTCCACCGCGGTTTCCTCGCCCACACTGCCGGACACCAATATCACCGGCAGCAACGGACACCGGTGACGAATTCGTCGTAACGACTGGCGAATATCCATGCCCGGCACATTAAAATCGGACAGCACCACATCCCATTCGCCTTGTAATGCCTCATCCAATTCGGCGTCACTATCCACCCGCCGACAGGTGGCCGGTAGCCGGTGCCGGTTCAAGTGCCGTTGCAACCATAAAAAATCGGCCTGCACATCCTCAATAACCAAGATGCTAATTTGCGGTTCCATCGGCATTACTCGTTTCGCGGCGGCTTGTTGATAGACTGGGTATTGTTCATGTTGCCACCTGGGCAAAATCCGGGAGCGTTTCCGCTAAGGTAAAGCCGAATACCGCACCCTTGCCGGGTTCGCCGTGGGCGTCGATGCGGCCACCATGCCGATGTACGATACGTTTCACGGTCGCCAAGCCAATGCCGATACCAGGAAATTCGTCTTGCCGGTGCAAACGCTGAAAGGGTTGGAATAACCGATTCGCGTATGCCATGGAAAAGCCGGCGCCATTGTCGGCAACACAAAAAAAGCGCACGCCGTCCCGTAATTCCGAATAAATCCGAATCGATGCAGCTTCGGTGTGCGCGGTATATTTCCAGGCATTGTCCAGCAGGTTGCGCAACATGGCGTCTATCATCCGACTGTCGCCTCTGGCTTTCATGCCCGCTTCGATATGCATGCTTATCCGCCGTTGCGGATCGCGCCGGCTCAAATCGGCCAGTTGTTGTTGCGCCAACGCCGACAAGTCAATCGCATCATGTTGCATGTCACCCCGGGTACTGCGCGACAATACCAGCAGACCATCGATCAACTCAACCATCTTGCCGGTAGCAATGCCTATTTGCGTCAAATACTCGAGACCTTCGTTGGGTATGGCTTGCCCATACTCCTCTATCAATGCCTGGCTGAAGCCGTTTATGGCTCTTACCGGCGCACGCAGGTCGTGGGATACGGCATAGGCAAAACTGTCCAGTTCCTGGTTGGCGGCGCTCAGTTCGGCGGTACGTTCGACCACCCTTCGCTCGAGATCGGCATTCAAGCGTTGAATTTCTTGTTCCGCCCGTTTGCGCTCTGAAACATCGCGGATAATTTTAGACGCGCCAACCACCTGCCCCTCTTTATCGCGGATCGGCGAGGTGGTAATGGACACTGTTAGCAACCTGCCGTCCTTGTGCAGCCGTTCGGTTTCGTAATGCTTTATGGCTTCCCCTCGACTGATGGCGGCCAATACAGTGGCTTCAGCCGCATGGTAAGCCGGTGGCGCCAGGATATGAAAAGCCTTACCCATAACATCCTCGGCCAGATAACCGAACATCCGCTCCGCCGCCTGATTCCAACTGGTAATGACGCCATCCAGCGAAATACCGATAATCGCATCGTCGGAAAATTCGACAATGGCCGAACGCAGTTGGCGTTCAGTCAACCAACCCTGTTCAGCCGTTTCCTTGGCAAGTCGTAAAGCTTCTTCAATGCGCTTGCGTTGATTGATTTCGGCTTGCAGCGCTTCGTTGAGCCGGCGTAATTGGCTAGGGCTAGGCAGACTCAATGCCCGTGGAATCAGCGGCCACAACACAAAAGCCGTTAGTACCGATACCGCCGCGGTAATTGCCTTAAGCATGGCATCCAACCCATACCAGGGTTTCCAAAGCACCACGGCGCCCATCAGATGCGTGAAGCCGCAGGCTATAATGAATACCGCAAACATCACCAATAACCAGGGATAAGGAAAATCCTTACGGCGATGGGCAAAATAACCCAACGCTATCGGCATGGAACAATAAGACAAAAAGATCAGCACATCGCTGACGACAAATGTCAGTACCAGGGGTTGCGACCAATTAATGCAATAACCATGCGGCATATAGCCGGTATTGCTCAATATGCGGCTGATTTCTTGTAGCATGGCAAGCCTCCCCAATGCTGGTAAAAATGACGGGTTGCTATCGCTTGGATGCGCCGGCAGCGTCCTGCTGTAACCCGGCTAAATCCGGCGCATCGGCAAAATCCAAATTGAAAGGCGGCGCTTGCCCAAGCCGGCTGGATAATTCGTTGACGGTGCGTTTGAGTTTGATCATGTCCAGCTCGCGTCCGACCATGGCGCGATTGCAGCGCTCCAACTCCTGATTTTGCTTCCGCAAGGTTTCGCTTTGTTGTTTTAATGCCTGGGCGACGGACACTCGCGTGGTGATGTCGCGGGAAATACCGAAAATGCCAACCACTTGCCCCCGGGCATCGTGCAGAGGCCCTTTGGTAGCCAGAAAAACCCGCTCGCCATCCAGGGTATCGAGAACCTCTTCCTCGATGATCGTGCGATTTTCCGTGATGACCCGTTGTCCGAAAGCCATTAACATCTCGGCTTGATCTTTCGGAAATATCGCCCTGTCATCGCAACCCAGCACTTCTTCCGCGGTTTTCCCAACATAGGCGCCAGCCGCTCGATTGAACAAAATATAACGGCCCTGTAAATCCTTGGCAAAAATCGCATCGTCGGAACTGTCCGCGATTTCCCCCAGCAAACTCAATGCACGTAAGCGCTCGGACTGGTTTTGCTGGACAAACCGGGCGGCATCCAGCTGCTGTTTTTGTCGCAGCAAGTAGTAGCCGGCAGCCACCACAAATAAGGCCAATACGCCCACCAACCCCACCCAAACCATATCATTCATGGCTTTGGCATTGACTTCCGCGCTATCCATTTTAGCCACCAGATACCAATCGGTACCCTTGACGGCGTCCGCCACAGCCAGCGAAGGTATCCCCCGATAATCGATACCCACCATAGTGCTACCGGGCTTAACTTCGCCACGCAGAATTTGCGCGGCCAGCAAACCCGCCCGATTCAGTGGAACACGCAATTTCGCGGCCGCATCCGGCCGATGTCTGAGGTCATTCAGATACAACACCTGTTCGCCGCTACGACGCACTAGCAAGGACTCGCCGCTGGTGCTGAGTAACGGCCAGTTTTCAAGAATCGGAAACAACCACTGCGCCAAATCGATATGCATGACCACAACCGGAACCGGCTTGGTCTTATCCGGGCCGGTTAGCGGCACGAGATAATCCAGCAAAACACGATCGGCGGCGTCCCGATACGGATCAAGCCTTAGTATCCTGCCCGTTTGCCTGACCGTCACGGCAGCCTCAAGCACGGCAGATGCCAAGGTTGCAGGCGCCTTCTCCGAACCCCAAACCCTCGCATTATCGGCGCCCAGCAAGCTTATGCCGTTCGGTCCCTGACTTTTACAGAGTTGTTTCAGTCGAGCCAGCAACCGGTCACCGCTACCCTGAGGGCCTATTGCCTGCCATTGCCGGTATTGTTCGGCAACGAACGCGCTGGTTTGCAGGTATTCCGCATCACTTTGTCTTTCCGCCAGCCAATCGGCAATCTGTCGGGCGTTTTGTTCGGCAACGGCACTCAAGCGAACCGCTTCATCTTCCTGATAATGCTTGAAACTCATGGCGATACCGATCAGCACAAAGCTGACGATAGTCGTCACCAATACCGTTACGGACAATTTGAGATTCAGGGACGCGGCGGGGACTGGCGGTTGCTCCGCCTCTCCCCCTTCAAACCAGCGCTTCAAAAGTCCGTAAAGCAATAGCGAGGTAATCAGAATAAAAAACCAGCCTTTAAACATGCTGATTTGGATGACTTGTTCAGGGTTGCTAAACAGCAATTCCAGCAAGCGGTCGGACAACAAAATCCAGACGGCGGCGAACATGGCATAAATCAGCACGACGGCCAGTATTCTGCCCCGACTAACGCCTGTCGTTTGGGAACCTGTATATTCCGATGCCATGCCGGCTTACCCGATTGAAGGTTGTGCCAACAAACCGGCGCCATGGACAGGCGCGGGCGGGATATTGAATATCGCCAGCACGGTATTGCCATTGCCCTGATAGTGCAGACGATCGACACTTAACTTATACGCCATGGCAATGCCGCGTCCATGTAAGTCAAACGCCCGCTCCGGCGAAAAATCCAGATAATCCCGCCAGTCGAACCCCGCTCCCTGGTCTCGGATAGTAAAGGCAAGACTATCCGGCTGCCGTTGAAAACTCACTTCAACATAACGATCGCGATATTCCGGCATTTGCAAGCGGCGCAGCACCTCGTCCCGCCAAACTCCCTTCATCAACAACTCGCTTTTGTCGGCATAACTAATCCCCAAATTACCGTGTTCCACCGCATTGATCAGTAATTCGAGCAAGCCCTGCGCGGCGCGCTCAGGCTGCGGACAGACGCGGGCAAAATTGTTAGCCAGCATCCGGGCCTGATCCAGGCCGCGAAAACGAAAACTGCCGCAATACAATAAATCCAACAAGCCTTCGGCCCGGCGGACACTGTCGGCCAATTCCAGATAGTCGCGCCGCTGCTGCAAGGCTGCGTTTACCACGGCCAGCAAGATTTCAGGCTGGAAGGGTTTGACCAGATAATAATAAGCCCCGTTATCCAGCCCCTCGCGAATGCTTTGTTTGTCGGCATGCCCGGTCTCGATGATGACGGGCAATTGGCTAAAGGCCGGATCTTTTTTTATGCGCCGGAGTAAGTCCATCCCGTCCATATCCGGCAAGCCGCGGTCCAGTACCACCAAGGCATACTCCGCCCCACGAGTTTGCAATTGCCGCCAAGCCTCACTGGCATTGGCACACACTGTAACGGACAAGCCTTCGTTTTCGAGTAATCCTTTAATGACAATGGCAATGATCGCTTCGTCTTCGACCAATAACACCCGAGCGGCTAGAGTCATGAGCGATTCCTAACCGGGCTCGCGATAGCGTTCGGCGATATCGCGGAATGCCGCATAGTGGCCGAGAAAACAATCCGTCATTACAGGATCGAAATGCGTGCCACGTTCGGCGGCAATCATTTCGTAGGCCTGCTCAAATGATATCGGCACTTTATAAACCCGCGGCGAAATCAGCGCATCGAAAACATCGGCTAAAGCCATGATGCGCGCCGAAAGGGGAATCGCCTCACCCGCCAGTCCATCCGGGTAACCGCCGCCATCCCATCTTTCGTGGTGCCAGCGGGCAATTTCCTTGGCCAAGGAAAGAAATTCAACCGAGTCGGCCGCATCCCGCTCGGCGTGTTCGATAGCATCGCTGCCCAACGCGGCATGGGTTTTCATGATTTTCCACTCCTCGGCCGTCAATGGGCCGAGTTTTTGCAGAATGGCATCGGGTATGCCCACTTTTCCGATGTCGTGTAACGGGGCGGATTTGCTGAGTAGCTTGATATAGCGTTCCGTCAGTACATCGGAAAAACCGGGTTGGCATTGCAACTGCATCGCCAGTTGTTGCACATAACCCTGGGTACGCAAAATATGGAAACCGGTTTCCGGATCGCGGATTTCGGCCAGATGCGCCAACGCGCGGATACTGACTTCCTGAATCAATTCGTTTTCAGCCATGCGCCGGCCAATTTCCGCTTCCAGCCAGATGTTTTGAGCGGATAACCGATCGCGCGCCTGCTTCAATTCCAGTTGGGTGCGCACTCTTGCCAGCACAATGGGCGGTACAATCGGTTTGGTAATATAGTCGACCGCTCCTGCGTCCAAGGCCTGCAATTCCGATTCCACACTGTCCATGGCGGTGACGAATATCACCGGAATATCCCGCGCGGCGGGATCGGCACGCAGTTTTTCGAAGACTTGATAACCGTCCATGCCCGGCATCATCACGTCCAGCAAAATCAGATCGGGATAGCTTGGCTGACCGATAATGCGCAAGGCCTTTTGTCCGGACGTGGCGACACGTACCTGAAAATTCGGCTGCAACAATTCGCTTAGGACGGTCAGATTCTCGGGAAGGTCGTCTACGATCAAAATAGTTTGTTGCGGTGCTACCGGCATCGAATGTCCATGATGGGGTTTTTCTTTGTAATGGATGGATAATAGTCCAGACAGAATGCCATATAAAATACATGGATTCTCGGCAAGACTTTAGCACGGATTCAGATACCGGCGGTTGCCCAATCCGAAATCCAAGTCACATCGTTTTATTTCCGAGTCATCAATGTAAAACGGAACATTAATAGTGATTCACTCGAGATTGAGTGTGACTTGGGAACTGTTAAAGACGTTGCGGCGGCAACGCAAGAAAGGGATGAATAAAACAGAATTATCGCAAGCTAGTGATAGGGTGCTATCGGACAGCCGTGCCAAGCCAGTTCTTGGCACGGGTTGTAACAAACTCAAATGTTGCGTTTACCGCGGCCTATCTTAACTAACCCGATTAATGCGCTGCCGAACAACCATACCGCGCCCGGTACCGGAACCGGCGACGCCGCCAGGGAAACGGTGTATTTACCTTCGAAACCGATACCCGCCGTGGAGTTACCGCCCACAAACAGGGTGTAATTACCGGCGCTCAGATTGTTAAAGGTAAAGCTCGCCGAGCCGCCGGCAATTGTGGTGGCGGCGCTATCGATGAAGCTCAAGCCTTGCGTGCCGAGCGGATTGTCCTGATTGTTTTGATAATCCGCTACCCGCACCGCCGTGGTACCGGTATCCCAGCCTTGAAACAACGAAAACCCCGGGGTCATGGCCGAGCCCAAGGCGGTATCGGCCGCCACCGTGATAGTCAGGTTGGACAGGCCGGTCAGTTGTATCAAACCGAAATCGGAACCGTGGCCCTTGCCCAAAGTCCCACTGGCGTTGGCGCTCCAGGCGCGCGGCCCAACCGCCAAGGCATAATTCGCATCGGCTCCGGCAGTGCGGGCCGCCGAGGACGACACGGTTTCCGTGGCGGTATTGCCGGCAAGTTCGGCAAACCACATGGCATTTAATTTGCCTGCGTAACCCGGCGCCGAGCCGCCTATCCAATTGGCCGGAGCGCCTCCGTCGGCACCGCCGGTTCCGGTAGCGTCCCAACCGGTTACGTTATAGGCCACGCCGGCTTGCGCATGGTTGTTAAAGGCAAACAGGGCGGCCATTAATGCGATTCCCCGCAGGGGACGTGAATGTTTCATAAAGCTCCTCGTGGTTAGTCCAATAAATGACAATATTTGAAGACATTGATATTCCTCGGATACCGGCCAAGCAATTCCGTTGCCACAATTAGAAAAACCTTATATTTATATCCTTTTAAGGGCTTGTGCGATTTTTTTGCCGCCCTCCCCGACAAGATTTATTAGGGCATATCACACAAAACCATGCGATATGCCTCATTTTCAATACCAAACCCTGAGCCCCACTACCCCGCGCACGCTATGTTGATGTTCCAACAGCGATTCCTCTTCGACATAGTCCACGCCGATATACGGCGCGAATTCGCGTTCGATCTCGTAACGCAGGCGCAGGCCGGCTTCGAACTCGGTGATGCCGGCCTTGACGGCGCGGTTTTGAATATCCTTGGCGGCCACATTCAGTTCGATGCGCGGCGCCAAAATCAAGCGCTGGGTCAACAGCATTTCGTAGCCCAGCGTCAAGCGGCCCAAGACATTGCCGTTCTCGGTAATGAACATGGCGCTATCGACTTCGATGAAGTAGGGCGCCAAGCCCTGAAAGCCGATCACCGCATCGTAGGTACGTTCCGGTTCGAAGGCGCGGCGGGCGCCGATTTGGAAATCCCAAAAAGTGTCGATATTGCGGCTGTACAGCATTTGCAGATCGGCGCGGCCGAAAATGCCCTGATCGCCGGCGTAATCGCCCTCGGTTTTTAGCCACAGCTTGTGCTCGTCGTTGCCGATCCAGTGCTGCACGTCCCATTTGAATAATTGCAAGCCGCCGTTGGTTTCGTATTCCAGCCGCTCGGCCTTGAAGTGGCTGAAAATCATGTCGTCTTCCTGGGCCTGGGCCGCGCCGACTAATAATGCCAGCAACAAAATTGGCAGCGGTTTATTCATGGCTATGCCCGCCCTGCCGGCCGGCTGTTTCGACGATCAATTTCCGGAACATGCCGGTATCCATGTGATACAGCAAATGGCAGTGAAACGCCCACTCGCCCTCGGCATCGGCCGGCACCTCCACGCTGAGCGTCTGTCCCGGCTTGACGTTGACGACATGCTTTTTCGGGTTATACATGCCGTTGCCGTTATCCAGATATTGCCAGAGTCCGTGCAGATGTATCGGATGGTTCATCATGGTTTCGTTGACGTAGGTAAAGCGTATCCGCTCGCCGAGTTTGACCCGGATCGGCTCGGCATCGGCGTACTTCACATCGTCGAACGACCAGATATAGCGGTTCATGTTGCCGGTGAGCCGCAGGGTGATTTCCCGGTCCGGCGGCCCCATCAAGCCGTGTTCGGGGGTTACCGCTTTTAAATATTGGTATTTCAGGACTGGGTGGATGGATTGAGTTTCAGGCTTGGCGGTATGCCGGGCATGGCCGGCGTGCGGGTCGTCTTTGGCCGCGGCCCCGCCGTCATGGCCCGCAT
>NZ_JANIBK010000117.1 GCF_024505165.1 Methylomonas rivi | reverse complement strand
GGCCGGGCTGCCGTCGTCGCTGCCGCCGTCGGCCACTATCAATTGGCAGCAGTCCCGCAGTGCTTGCAAGGGTTGCAGGCTGCCGGCAAGCTGCGCGGCTTCGTTGACTACGGGAATGATAATGCTGATTTGCGGCGGCATGGTTTAGCGATGGCGCAACCAGCGGTGATAGCGGCCGAGCCATTGCAACAGCATCTCGGGCGCGTGCGAGCGCTTCCAGACGCCGGCCGCGTATTTGTTGGCTTCGGCCAGGGTCGGGTAGATATGAATGGTGCCGAGAATGCCGTTCAGGCCGATGTTATGCTTCATGGCCAGCACGAATTCGGCGATCAGGTCGCCGGCATGTTCGCCGACGATGGTGACGCCGAGAATTTTGTCCCGGCCGGGCCGGGTTAAGACTTTGACGAAACCGTGTGCTTCGCTATCGGCAATGGCGCGATCCAGGTCGGCCATGCCATAGCTTGAAACCTCGTAAGCGATGCCCTGGGCTTGGGCATCTTGCTCGTTCAGCCCGACCCGGGCCACTTCCGGCTCGGTGAAGGTCGACCAAGGAATCGCCGAATAATCGGCGCGGAACATCTTGAAGGAGCCGAACAAGGCGTTCACCGCCGCATACCAAGCCTGATGGGCGGCGGTGTGGGTAAACTGGTACGGTCCGGCCACGTCGCCGACGGCAAAGATATTCGGATAATTGGTCTGTTGAAAGGCGTTGGTGTCTATGGTTTTACGCGGCGACAAGGCGATGTTCAGCGCTTCGGCGCCATAACCTTGCAGGTTGGCGGCGCGGCCGATAGCCACCAGCACTTGGTCGAAGGCTATCTTGACCGTTTGCCCTTGACAGTCGGCCAGCAGAATGTTTTCGCCGTTTTCCACCGTAAATTCCTTGGCGGTATGGTTGACGCGCACGGCCACGCCTTCTTGTTCGAAACGGGCCTTGACCAGTTCGGACGCCTCGGGGTCTTCGCGCGGCAGGATGCGCGGGGCCATTTCCACTTGGACGACCCGGCTGCCGAGGCGGGCGAAGGCTTGAGTCAGTTCGCAACCGATGGGGCCGCCGCCCAGTACCAATAGCCGTTCGGGCAATGCGCGTAGCGTCCAGACCGTATCCGAAGTCAGATAGCCGACCTTTTCGATGCCGGGAATCGGCGGCACGAACGGCCGGGCGCCGGCGGCGATGACAATCGAACGGGTACTGATGGTGCGCACACCGTCGCCGCTGCCGACTTCCACTTCCCAAGGCGAAACGATTTTGGCCGTACCTTGGATGACGTCCACGCCCAATTCGGTATAGCGCGCCACGGAATCGTGCGGTTCGACGGTTTTGACGACCCGTTGCACCCGCTCCATCACGGCGGCGAAATCGAAATCCGCCTCCGCCCTGTCGATACCGAATTCGGCGGCCCGTTTGACGTGCGACAGAAACTTGGCCGAACGTAGCAACGCCTTGGACGGCACGCAGCCGGTGTTCAGGCAGTCGCCGCCCATTTTGTGTTGTTCGACCAGGGTGACTTTGGCTTTTACCGCGGCGGCGATATAGGCCGACACCAAGCCGCCGGCGCCGGCGCCGATCACCACCAGATTAGTGTCGAAGCGGGCCGGTTTGCGCCAGCCTCGGTAGACCTTACGGGCTTGCACGGAATCCAGCATTTTCTTGGCCAACAGCGGAAACAGGCCCAACAGGGCAAACGAGGCCAATAATGCCGGCGACAAAATACCGGATAAAGAATCCAGTTTGGCCAATTGGGTGCCGGCATTGACGTACACCAGCGTGCCGGCCAGCATCCCTACCTGGCTGACCCAATAAAAGGTGCGGGTTTTAAGCGGCGTCAAACCCATCGCCAGATTGATCATGAAAAACGGAAACAACGGCACTAGCCGGAGGGTGAATAAATAGAAGGCGCCGTCGCGCGATACGCCGGCGTCCATGGCCTCTAAACGGCTGCCGAAGCGGGACTTGACCCAATCCCGCAGTAAAAACCGCGCCGCCAAAAACGCCAGCGTCGCCCCGATGCTGGAGGCAAAGGAAACAATCAGCGTGCCCCAAAACAGTCCGAACGCCGCGCCTCCGGCCAACGTCAACACTGCGGCTCCCGGCAGGGATAGAGCCGTCACGCCCACGTACAGCGCGCCGTACCATAAAACGGCCAGCGCCGGGTGTTGCTGCCGATAGTCGGCGATGGCGGCCTGTTGGGCTTTCAGGCTATCCAGCGTCAGATACTGCTGCAGGCCGAAGGCGAAAAATACCGCGACCGAAACGGCGATCAGCGCGAATACAACGATTCTGGACCTATTCATATCGTCCTCCCGTTAGCGGGCCGGCGGTTTGCCGGCCTCGGCGTATCAAAGTGTCTGCATCGGGTTGGCTGTTCTGGCATGCTAAAGTTCCTTAAAACCGGCGAGAGATGCAGTTTGGTCGCCTGAAACCGGTTTTCCTTACATCCCGGAATGTCGTAAAAGGTAGACCGGCCCGCGAATACCATGGGTGCCCGGCGATAATCTGGGCCGGGCCGGCGGCAACCGCTGTTCAATATTCGGCATCGTGAAAAACGTTTTGCACATCGTCCAGATCGTTCAACATATCCAGGAACTTTTCAAACAACACCACGTCGTCGCCGCTGATGGGAGTGCTGCCCTTGGGCAGAAACTGAATTTCATCGACCTCGAAATCGACCTCGCCCAACAGGTCCGTTAACGCCTGCCTGGCCTTGAAATAGTCGGCCTGCGGCGTGAAGACGGTAATTTTACCGTCCTCGCTCTCGATATCGGTGACATCGACATCGGCCGCCAATAAGGCTTCCAGCACCGCGTCTTCATCGGTGTGCTTGAATGCCAGAATGGCGGCATGATCGAACATGTGGCTGACCGTGCCCTGGGTGCCGATTTTGCATTTGGTTTTGGTAAAGCATAGCCGCACATCGCCGAAGGTGCGGTTGGGATTATCGGTCAGGCACTCGACAATGGCCATGCAGCCGCCGGGGCCGAAGCCTTCGTAGCGCGCCGGCGCGAAATCTTCCCCGCCGCCGCCCTTGGCCTTGTCGATGGCTTTCTCGATCACATGGCTGGGCACCTGGTCTTTCTTGGCCCTTTCGATCAAGCCCCGTAAAGCCAGGTTGCCGGAAGGGTCGATGCCTCCCGCCTTGGCGGCGACATAAATTTCCCGGCCGTATTTACTGTAGACCTTGGTCTTGGCATCCGCCGTTTTGGCCATGGATACTTTACGGTTTTGATAGGCTCTACCCATTGGGTTATTGCTCCAGTGAAAAATAAAAGCCCGAATTTTACAGGCAAGTATTTTCGGAGAACAATTTTTAATCGCGTTGGCGTGGACCTGTAATGTAGATTGGTTAGAGGATTTTTTCGTTGCGGCGAAATAAATATCCGCACGACGGCTCCAAGCGGGTATGTCATCCTCCGCAACTACGGCATAATATCGGCCATGAAAACACCCAAAAGACTCGAACCTTTAATTGAAAACGGCTTGATTGATGAAGTGCTGCGCTCGCTAAAAAGCGGCAAGGAGGCAGCCGTGTACGTGGTTCGCCGCGGCATGGAAACCTGTTGCGCCAAGGTTTATAAAGAAGCCGATCAGCGTAGTTTCCGGCAAAGCGTTTTGTATCAGGAAGGCCGAAAAGTGCGAAACAGCCGCCGGGCCCGCGCCATGGAAAAAGGTAGCCGCTACGGCCGCCAGGAACAGGAATCGGCATGGCAAAGCGCCGAAGTGACCGCGCTGTATCGCCTCGATGCCGCCGGCGTCAGAGTGCCGAAGCCTTATAATTTTATCGACGGCGTTTTGTTAATGGAGTTGGTTACCGACGCGGACGGTCAACCGGCACCTCGGCTCAACGATCTCGAAATGACGGCGGAACAAGCCAGAACTTACCACGCATTCCTGATTGCCCAGATCGTCCGCATGCTTTGCGATGGCCTGGTGCACGGCGATTTGTCCGAATACAACGTGTTGGTCGATAAGGACGGTCCGGTCATTATCGATTTGCCCCAAGCTGTCGATGCCGCCGGCAACAATAGTGCCCGCATGATGCTGGAACGGGATGTGGCCAACATGGCGGCTTACTTCGGCCGCTTCGCGCCCGAGTTGTTGACGACCGCCTACGGCAAGGAAATGTGGACACTCTATCAAAGCGGCGACCTGCTTCCGGAAACCCGGTTGACCGGTTTTTTCGAGGAAAGCAACCGGCCGGCGGACGTGCATAGCGTCGTGCGGGAGATTGACGCCGCGCGCGAGGAAAACGAGGCGAGGAAGCGGTATTTGGAGACAGTCCCCACGTCTTGAGGCCGTATCGCAAAATAGCGCGGACCTCGGCAATAGGATAAGCCAACCCGCGGCTATCTTTCCGGCAAGAACAGGATAAACCTGTGTTGCCGGGATTTTTCTAATCGTATATATGCTTACCGTGATAGACTGCTGATTGGAAACGCATAGTCACTATGTCATCCCTTACATTCCGGACAAACGTCAAGATCGCATAAAGGATTTGAACGCTACTCCGCTTCTTTTTCCTTTTGAGATTCTTAATGCCATTTTCCCATCTCGGTTTATCCGAGGCTTTATTAAAAGCCATCGCCGCTTCCGGCTATACCACGCCCACGCCCATTCAGATTAAAGCCATACCCGCCGTGTTAACCGGCCACGATTTATTGGCCGCCGCCCAAACCGGTACCGGCAAAACCGCCGGCTTTACCTTGCCGATTTTACAGCGCTTGGCGCAAACCAGTTATGGGCGAGATCGTCCGGTGCGGGCTTTGATTTTAACACCCACCCGCGAACTGGCCGCCCAGGTCGGCGAATCGGTGCTGAAATACGGCGCCCATCAGCATCCGCGCTTAAAATCCGAAGTGGTGTTCGGCGGCGTGAAAATTAATCCGCAAATGATGCGTTTGCGCGGTGGAGTGGATATTTTAACCGCCACCCCGGGCCGGTTGTTGGATTTGGTCGGCCAAAACGCCGTCAAACTGGATAAGGTCGAAATGCTGGTACTGGACGAAGCCGACCGCATGCTGGATATGGGCTTTATCAGAGACATCCGCAAAATTCTGGCCCTGTTGCCGAAAAAACGGCAGAACCTGTTGTTTTCCGCCACATTTTCCGCCGACATCCGCAAACTGACCGGCGACCTGCTGGTTAACCCTGTCAAAATCGAAGTGGCGGTTGAAAATTCCGCCGCCGAAACCATCGATCAACTGGTTTATACGGTGAATAAAACCGCCAAAACCGCCTTGCTGACCCATTTGGTCAAATCCAAAAACTGGCAGCAAGTGCTGGTGTTTACCAGCACCAAACACGGCGCCAACAAACTCACCGAAAAACTCAACACCGCCGACATCAAGGCTGCCGCCATCCACGGCAACAAAAGCCAGGGCGCCAGAACCAGCGCCCTGGCAGGCTTTAAAGCCGGCGAGATTCGGGTGCTGGTGGCCACCGACGTGGCCGCGCGCGGCATAGACATCGCGCAATTGCCGCATGTGGTTAATTTCGAACTGCCGCGCTCTTCCAGTGATTACGTGCACCGCATCGGCAGAACCGGGCGGGCCGGCAAAATCGGCCAAGCGGTGTCGCTGGTGTCTCAGGACGAATATCAAGCCTTGCGGCTGGTCGAAAAACTCATCGGCGCCCAAATACCCCGCGAACAGGTAGACGGATTTGCCTCGGCCTGAACCTTGGCGATAAACGCCCGGGGTTAACAATTTTCATAACAGCCGGCGCCCCGTTCCAACCGGGCCTTCGCTGCCTACGCTGATGTAAAACTTGACGGACAAACTCCGCATCGGTAAAAACGCGCTAATTTTTCAGCGTATTTTATTGAGCGGCATGAATCACGAAACCATCGCGGCCAGGGTCGAACATATATCAATGGCAACGGGTATTCTTGCGGGCCTAGCGGCGGCGGGCGCGGTATTGGCGGAACCGACCGGACTGGACGCGCTGGGAGTGTGGCTGGGCATTACCGACGAGCCTTTCATCGTCCGCATGGCGCCCCTGCTCGGCTCGTTGGCGACAGCCAGCGGCACCCTATCCGGCTTTACCTATTTCCTGGCTCAACGCCAAAAGAGGCGAAGCCCAAACAAGGCAACAGAGCGTAAGGCGACACCGCCCGAATAAACGGGTGCATCCGAGAGCCAGATTGCCGGCATTAATGCCATCGGCCTGAGCGGACATTTGGAAGCTTTATGTTTGGTGAAGACTGACAGAGCAAGCTCCCCCTTTCCGCCCTTCGCCTTTATTTGCCGGCTATGTCTAAATTAGGTTCATTTGCCGACATTCCAACGATCTCGTTATCCATTCAGGTCAACTGGATCTGATTATCCGCCAGCCCGTCATACCCGCGGAAAGCAGGTATCCAATGCCATGGATGGCAAGCTTCGCACTATCCCTGGAGTCTGGATTTCGGCAATCCATGCCAGAATGACGGCTTTAGGTAATGTGGCTCAGGTAATCTGACGAAAAGTAGAAGCCGGCGTAGCCCGGATGCAATGAAATGGAATCCAGGGTTGCAGACCACGACATCCCGGATTCCGCCTCGCTTTATCCGGGCTACGTTTTTCTTTTTTGCCTCAAGTTATGGCTGGCGTTATGAGTTTAGCCGTTTCTCGACCGGCCCAACGGTTTACATCCGCGCCTGTAAATAATTTTGCAGGCCTATGCTTTCGATCAAACCCAATTGCTGTTCGAGCCAATGCGCGTGATCGTGCTCGGTATCTTCCAGCATCACCCGTAATATTTCCCGCGTCTGGTAGTCCCGCACCGATTCGCAAAACCCCATCACCCGGCGTAAATCGCTCACCACTTTCAATTCAACCGCCAGATCGTTTTTGAGCATTTCCTGAACGGTGCGGCCGACATGCAACGGCTCGCGCTTGGACAAATCCGGCGTACCTTCCAAAAACAGAATGCGTTTGATCAACGCATCCGCGTGCTGGGTTTCGTCCTGCACCTCGTGGGCGATACGCTCGTACAATTTGCCGTAGCCCCAGTTTTCGTACATTCTGGAATGAATAAAGTATTGGTCGATAGCGGTGAGTTCCCCCGCCAGCAATTCATTTAACTGCGCGATGACTTGGTCGTTGCCCTTCATGATCGAATTCCCCGGTAAAAATAGCTGTTAGTCTAGCCTAACGCCCGCCGGGGCTCAATTGCTGTTTACGCCTATTTGCATATCCGGGCATACGGAGCCCGTCCGCAATTTGAAATAGCTTCGATAAGGGCGCCGTTGCCGGCCTGCTTCCGGGAGAGCCGGAGCGGCCGGCAACCCGCCCCGACAATCTCAATCTTTATACCGGCCTTTATGGAACGACTTGTGCCGGCGGCCGCACTGTTTCAGGTGCCCGGCCTCGCCGGCATTAACCGATGCATCGCGGGCGGCGACGCCGGTGTCGGCGAAATCGGTAAACAAACCGTCCACCCCCAGATCGAAGTAATAGGTCATTTCTTCGCGCGGGTCGGCAAAACCGTAACCGCCGGCGTCGTTACGGAATGTCCAGGTATGCACCAGCAGGCCTTTGTCGTGGGCCGTTTCGATTACGCCGGTACTGCCGTCGACGCGACGGTCGTTGACGGTGATATTGCCGTCGCCGTCGCGATCGACACCGTCCGCCACGGTTTTAACCAGATACGGCTTCCAGGGGCCGATGGCGTCGGCATAGCCGGCCACGAACGCCAGACCTTGTTCGGTCACCAAGTCGCCGAAAGTACGCGCATCGCCGTTAACTACAAAATCGTAAGGTTGCCGATAAGGCGGCACCAGCGAGAGCGAGCCGTCGGCGTTGACATCGTCGGCATCCACCAATTGCACTAGGCGGATATGGGTCTTCTTGCTCAAATATTGCAGGTTGCCCACTTCGAACGATTGAATGAATACCGGCGCGCAGCTGCTGTTGCCGTAGGCTTTATGCAGGGTTTTCAACAAGCGGTCTTCGAAATAATGCCCGCCGAAAGCCAAGCGGCCCTGTGCGTTTTTTAACGTGGCGTGATAAGTGGAGTGTTTGATTTCCGGATAAATGCCGATGCCGCGGCCGGTTTGCCTGGATTGGCTTTTCGCCAGAGCAATCACTTCATCCAGGGTCGGAATCCGGAATAAGCCGTCGTACTGGGTATCGCGGCCGGCGCGGGCTTGCACGGCGCGCAGAGTTTTGATCTCCGCCAGGGTGAAATTGCTGGCGAACCAGTCGTCGTACTCCACCCCATCGACCATGCGTTTGGTTTTGCGGCCGGCGAATTCCGGATGGCTGGCCACGTCGGTAGTGGCGCCTATCATCGGTTCGTGGCGGGCAATCATGTGTTTATCTTTGGTCAAAACCAGATCGGGCTCGATAAAATCGGCACCCTGCTCGATCGCCAGCGCATAGCTTTCCAGCGTGTGTTCCGGGCGGTAACCCGAGGCGCCGCGGTGGCCGATGACGAGTGGCGAATGCTGCATGTGAGGTTCCGCTTGGGCAGGCGTTTGCATGGCGATCAATGCAGCGGCAGCCAGGGCCGTCCGCGCGATTTTAGATAACGAATGTAGCATGCTGAATGTCCTTTGAATAGTTGAGTATTATGCCGGTTCGCAATCGGGCCGTACCGGCAAGCCGGGGAGAAAGGGCTTAGTCGCGGCCCCTTGCGCGCCCTTTCCCGGTTTTAGCCGCTGCGGGCAGGGTTTTCTCGAATACCGTATCGCCGTGATATGTTTTAATTCGACCGTCATGGCTTGGGAGCGCCTGTCTATATTCACCTCGCCGAAGAATTGCAGACCGGCATACGGCGACAGGTTGGCTTGGCCGGGTTCCGGGACCTTGCCGAACACCGCTTGCGGCCCGAAGGTGCCATCGATACAGTTGGGACCGAACGAACCGGCATTCAACGGGCCGGAAACGAATTCCCAAACAGGGAAAATCGGCGCCGGCCGCTTGTTCGGGGTCGTAATAATGCGCGGCGGCGTAATGCACGTCCGCCGCCAACCAGACGATATTGTCGAAATGTTTATGCTTGATAAACTGCAACAGGCGGGCGCTTGCAATTCGCGTTGCAGCCAGGCCAATTGAGCCTCGCCCAAAAAGGCGGTTTCCCGGCTTTCCGCCGCCTGCAAATTAGCCGTGTTCGGCCCGCGATAGCTGCGCATGTCCAACACAAATACGTCTAACAAGGGACCGTAGGCGATTTTGCGGTAAATACGCTCCGATTCTTCCATCATGCGGATGCAGCGGTGCGTATTCGCGGAAGGCCTGGGTAGCGCGCGCCGCCAGCAGCGGCACCTCGGCATTGAAACGGCGGATATGTTCATCCGGCAGATTGTATTTGTAGCGGACGCGGAATTCGGCCAGGCTTTCCGCCACCTTGCCGACTGCCGGCGTTGACCCGGTTAGTCCAGACCTGGCCGCTCTCGGCGATTACCTCGGCTTTGATAGGGTCGTCCGAATAAAGACTATCGCCGCTTTCGATAAAAAACCGCGGTTGCCTCCGGCGCATGGTTTCGTAAATTTTCATGCCGCCGAAACGGCCCATGAGCCGGTAAGCAACCGAGCAACTCGATCCGAGCATAGCGTGGACTCCCCGCTGTTGACGATGGAGCCGACATTGTAGCGAGCAAGCTATGACAGCATGATTACCTTTAGATTAAGGTTTTTTGACGGCGATTGTTTTAAGCGAAGGTAAAACCCAAAAAAACCGAGGCATAAATCCGTCAGGCTATCGGGTAATCCCAGCCGGGAATTACGCGAGCCTTATCCGCAGCCTCGGCGCGGCGGCTTGAGCATGGCGGCCTAGGCACGCTTTTAGCCTTTTAACTTCGCTATCAACATCTTATTCACATCGCCGGGATTGGCCTTGCCCTGGGTTTCCTTCATGACCTGGCCGACCAGCGCCATCAGCGCCTTGTCCTTACCGGCCAGATATTGTTCGACCGGAACCGGGTTGGCGGCAATCACTTTGTCGACGATGGCTTCGATGGCGCCGGTATCGGTGATCTGCTTCAAGCCTTCGTTTTCGATAATTTCATCCGCGGTCTCCGTACCGTTCCACAGTTTGTCGAACACCTGCTTGGCGATTTTGCCGGAAATGGTGTTGTCGGCGATGCGTTTCAGCAGGCCGGCCAAGCGTTCGGCACTGACCGGGCAAGCGCCGATTTCCAGGCCGGCCTTATTCAAGGCGCCCAGTACATCGCCGGTCATCCAGTTGCCGGCCAGTTTGGCTTCGCCAGCCGATGCCTTGACGACGGCTTCGTAAAAATCGGCCAGTTCGCGTGACGAAGTCAGCGTCGCGGCGCTTTCCGCATCCAGCGCGTATTGTTCGAGAAACCGCAGTTTTTTGGCATCCGGCAATTCCGGCAGCGTGGCGCGAATTTCATCCTTGAGCGACTGTTCAATTTCCACCGGCAACAGGTCGGGATCTGGGAAGTAGCGGTAGTCGTTGGCTTCTTCCTTGCTGCGCATCGAACGGGTTTCGTCCTTGTTGGCGTCGTAGAGACGGGTTTCCTGAACCACTTTGCCGCCGCCTTCGATGACGTCGATTTGGCGCTCGATTTCGTGGTTGATGGCTTTTTCGACGAAGCGGAACGAGTTGATGTTCTTGATTTCAGCGCGGGTGCCGAATTCTTTCTGGCCCTTGGGACGCACCGAGACGTTGGCGTCGCAGCGGAACGAGCCTTCCTGCATGTTGCCGTCGCAGATTTCCAGATAGCGCACCAGTTCGTGCAGTTTACGCATGTAGGCCACGGCTTCCTTGGCCGAACGCATGTCCGGCTCGGAAACGATTTCCAAGAGCGGCGTGCCGGCGCGGTTTAAATCGATGCCGGTCAGGCCGTGAAAGTCTTCATGCAGCGATTTGCCGGCGTCCTCTTCCAGATGGGCGCGGGTGATGCCGATGCGTTTTTCGACGCCGTCGACTTCGATGTCCAGATGGCCGTTGCCGACGATGGGCAGTTCGAACTGGCTGATCTGGTAGCCTTTCGGCAGGTCGGGGTAAAAGTAGTTCTTGCGGGCGAACACCGAGTGCGGAGCGATTTCGGCGTCTATCGCCAAGCCGAAGGTTACCGCCTTGCGTACCGCATCCTTGTTCAGCACCGGCAGCACGCCCGGCAAACCCAAATCGACCGCGCAGGCCTGGGTGTTGGGCTCGGCCCCGTACGCAGTCGAGGCGCCGGAGAAGATTTTGGATTTGGTGGATAGTTGAGTATGGATTTCCAGGCCGATGACGGCTTCCCATTGTGAGTTCATGCTTGATTTCCTTTTAGCTTATTCGGCAAAAACGTCGTTCAGATCGATTTGCAGGTCGGGGAATAAATGCGGAATGGCGATTTCGTTGCCGGGATACAATGCGCGCAATTGGTATTTACCGTTATCGTCGAGCACGAACTGCTGGACGATTTGTTCGTAGGGGAATACCAGCCAATATTCGCCGACGCCGCTTTCTTCATACAAATCGAATTTCAGGCGAACTTCTTTGCGACTATTACCCGGCGACAAGACTTCGATAATCCAGTCCGGCGCGCCATCGCAGCCTTGTTCGGTCAGTTTGTCCTTGTCGCAGATCACGCACAAATCGGGCTGCACGACGCTAAAGGCTTCGCCATTTTTAAGCAGCGATTTGCGGCGGTCGTATAGTTTGACGTCGAATGGCGCGTAAAACAAATTACACGGCTTTTTATGAAAGAACTGATAAAGCTTGCCACCGAGATTGGTGATTACCGTTTGGTGCTTTCTACTTGGCGCCGGCGACATCGCCATGATCTTGCCCTTGATCAACTCGACCGATTCCTCGAGCTGCCAGGTCAAATAATCGGCATAGCTGTAGGTACCGTTGGGGTCGAGTTGCGATAATTGCGTGATAGGCGCCATGTTGCCTCCCGTGTTATTCGAAGCCTTTTGGTATTTGCAAATGCCAGTCGGTCGTCTGCTGGTAACGATGCGCAACGTTCAACAATTTAGCTTCGCTGAAATAATTCCCGATCACCTGCAAGCCGACCGGCATGCCGTCGACGAAGCCGGCCGGAACCGACATGGCCGGCAAACCGGCCAGATTGATGGCGATGGTGTAAATGTCCTCCAAATACATCTGGACGGGGTCGCTGGTCTTTTCGCCGATACGGAACGCTGTGCCGGGCGAAACCGGCCCCATCAGCACATCGACTTCCGACAAAGCGCGTTTGAAATCGTCGCTGATCAGGCGGCGCACTTGTTGCGCCTTTAAATAATAGGCATCGTAATAACCGGCGGACAGCGCATAGGTGCCCATCAGAATCCGCCGTTTGACTTCGGCGCCGAAAGCTTCGCCGCGCGAACGGGTATACAGGTCGGTCAAATCCTCGGGATTTTGGCAGCGATAACCGAAGCGTACTCCATCGTAACGCGACAGATTGGACGAACACTCCGCCGAGGCAATCACGTAATAAGCCGGAATCGCCAGCTTCAGGTTGGGCATGTCCACTTCTTTGACTTCCGCACCTTGTTTGCGGTATTCGTCGACCGCCGCCTGAATCGCCGCTGCCATATCCGCATCCAGCTCGGCGCTGAAAAACTGCTTCGGCAAACCGATTTTCAAACCTTGCAAACTGTCGTTAAGGCCGGCTCTGTAATCCGGCACCGGCTGGTCGACGCTGGTGGAATCCTTGGCATCGAAACCCGCCATCACCTGCAGCAGCAAGGCCGCGTCTTCCGCATTGCGCGCCATGGGACCGCCCTGGTCCAGACTGGAAGCATAGGCGACCATGCCGTAGCGGGACACTCGGCCGTAGGTAGGCTTCAAACCGGTGATGCCGCAAAAAGCCGCCGGTTGCCGTATCGAACCGCCGGTATCGGTGCCGGTAGCGGCCGGCGTCA
>NZ_JANIBK010000116.1 GCF_024505165.1 Methylomonas rivi | reverse complement strand
GCCCGCAGGGGCGATGCAGGGATGCATCGCGTTTTCCGCAGGGGCTGGGAGGCCCCTTCGGAAAACCCCGCTCAAACCTGAGGAGCGCAGGGAATACGCGGCATCCGGGTTGCCTTTTCTTTGGATACTTTCTTTTGGCAACGCAAAAGAAAGTATCTCGGTTGTCGGTCCGAGAACCGACATTAAAAAAACTTCGCGATAGCGAAACAAAAAAGATTTCAACGCTGGGTTTATCAACCCAGCCAAGCCAAGTGACGCCGGAGCGTCAAAGGCACCATTCCCACGCCGGAGCATGGGAACGATAAGGTTCGGAATTATTTTAAAATTTAGGTAAACACATGCTCAGCATAAAAAACTTACACGTCTCCATTAACGACAAACCCATCCTCAAAGGCCTAACCCTGGACATCAACCCAGGCGAAGTCCATGCCATCATGGGCCCCAACGGCGCCGGTAAAAGCACCTTGTCGCATGTGTTGTCCGGCAAGGCCGGTTACACGGTGACCGAAGGCAGCGTTAGCTATCAAGGCAAAGACTTGCTGGAACTGGACCCCGAAATCCGTGCCCGCGAAGGGGTGTTTCTGGCCTTTCAATACCCGGTGGAAATTCCCGGTGTCAGCAATATTTATCTGCTGAAAGCCGCGCTGAATGCGATGCGCAAGTATCACGGCCTGCCGGAAGTGGATGCGATGGATTTTCTGACCCTGGTTAAAGACAAGGTCAAATTGCTGCAGATGGACGAAAAATTCTTGTACCGCGCCGTCAACGAAGGTTTTTCCGGCGGCGAAAAGAAGCGTAACGAGATTCTGCAGGCGGCGGTGCTGGAACCGAAGTTGTGCATATTGGACGAAACCGATTCCGGCCTGGATATCGACGCCTTGCGCATCGTCGCCGAAGGGGTCAATTCGCTGCGCTCACCTGAGCGGGCGTTTTTGATGATCACCCATTACCAACGCTTGCTGGATTACATCAAGCCCGACGTGGTGCACGTGCTGGCCGAAGGCCGTATCGTCAAATCCGGCGGGCCCGAGCTGGCGCTGGAATTGGAAGAAAAAGGTTACAGCTGGCTGGAAGGGCAGGCGGCATGATGGCGGCGGAACAATCGGCTTATAGTTATTTGGCGACGTATCCGGCCATTGCCGCCCAACTGCCGGGCGGCGATTTGCCTTGGTTGCAGGCGTTTCGCGGCGAGGGCTTAAAAGCGTTCGAAGCGCACGGTTTTCCGAACCCGCGTGACGAAGAATGGCGTTACACCAACCTGGCGGTTTTAAATAAAACCTTGTTCGCGCCCAGCGATAATCAGGATGCGGATGAAGATTGGCTGGATGCGTATCGGCTGGAAAATGCCTGGAGCGCGGTGCTGGTTAACGGCCGGTTTTCGGCGGCCTTATCGCGTTTGTCCGGCCTGCCCGCTGAAGTTTCGCTGCAAAGCGTTAAAGTCGCATTACGCGACAATCCCTCAGTTCTGGAAACATACTTGGGTAAAGCAGTCGGTAACGGCGAGCATAGTTTGGTGGCGTTCAACAGTGCCTGGTTTGCCGACGGCGTGGTGGTTGAAATTGCCGCCAATCAGCATTTGCCCAAGCCGTTGCAGATCCTGCATGTGGTCACTTCCGAGGATGCCTTGGCGGCAACGCGAAACGTTTTTGCGCTTCAAGAAGGTGCGGAAGCGGAAATCGTCGAAACCTATATCGGCAGCGCGGCCGGTTATTTTTCCGCCGCCGTCAACGAATGTTTTCTGGGAGATAATGCCGGTTTGACGCTGTATAAAATGCAAGCCGAAGCGGACAAGGCCTGCCATTTCGGCGGCACCTACGTCAAACAGGCGCGCGATAGCCGGCTGCTGCATCATAACTTCGCCTTTGGCGGCTTGCTGGCGCGGACCGATATTCACAGCGATTTGGATCTGGCCTCGGAATGCCGAGTGAACGGTTTATATTTGGGTGCCAACCGGCAACATATCGATAACCACACCCGCATCAACCACCTCAAGCCGCGGGGTATCAGCCGCGAGTTTTACAAAGGCGTGTTGGATGATCGGGCGCGCGGGGTGTTTCAGGGCCGGGTGATTGTGGTCGAGGATGCGCAGCAGACCGATTCGGAGATGAACAACCGCAATCTGTTACTGTCCGCCGATGCCGAAGTCGATACCAAGCCGCAGCTGGAAATTTACGCCGACGATGTAAAATGTTCGCACGGCGTCACGGTCGGCCAACTGGAAGAAAAGTCGGTGTTTTATCTGCAATCGCGCGGCATTGACGAGGCCTCGGCGAGAAATATTCTGACCTTTGCCTTTGCCAATGAAATGGTCGATAAGGTCGAAAACGCCGAGTTGAAAAGCCTGTTACTGGAACAATTGCTGGCGCGGTTTCCGGCCATGAGCTTATAAAATAGCCGCAACCTCGATGCGAACCTCCGGCAGCGCGACTAAATTGAGGCTGTCCGATTTGCCGAGCACGATTTTATGCAGGTAATCGCCGTCTTGCGGTTGCCGGTAGACTTCCAGGCAATCGTCGATCAAGTTGACGATCCAGTATTCCGGGATGTTGTGGCTGGCGTAAAGGCGCAGTTTTTGGCTGCGGTCGAAACGCAGGGTGGTGTCGGAGACTTCCACCAGCAGCAACACGTCGGACGCATTGGGGTGGCGGGTGGTGTAAAAATTCGGCTCCGGATGCAACAACAGGAAGTCGGGTTCCGGTTCGGAGAGGTCGCTGAGTTGAACCGGGTTTTGCGCACTGGGAATTGCCTGACCCTGTGCGAGGACAGTCAGGGTGCTGATGAGGCGGTTAACATGCCCCGCATGATTAAATCCAATCGGCGCCATGTGTAAGATCTCTCCTTCGATGAGTTCCATGCGGCAATCGGGCGGAAAAATACCGGCCTCGCCCATGCGGTGCCACTCGGCGATGTCGGTAAGATGTTTTTGTGGAAAGACGGCAACCATTTTTTTATCCAAACCTATCATTTGAATTTGATTTTAATGTGCGGCAAGCACAAAGGCAACCAACCTGTTTGAGACCATGATTAACTACCCAATCGAACAAATTCGCGCCGATTTTCCGATTCTCGGCGAAACCGTCCGCAACAAACCCTTGGTTTATCTGGACAATGCCGCCAGCTGCCAAAAGCCGCAAGCGGTGATCGACAGTATCGTGCATACCTATAGCCGCGAATACGCGAATATTCACCGTGGCGTGCATACTTTAAGCGTCAAGGCTACCGACCGTTTCGAAACGGCGCGGGAAAAAGTCCGGGGATTCGTCAACGCGGCCAGTACCAAGGAGATCATCTTCGTGCGCGGGGCTACCGAGGCGATAAATCTGGTTGCGCAAAGTTACGGTAAATCCCAACTAAAAGCCGGCGACGAAATCGTCATCAGCGCGATGGAGCATCACGCCAATATCGTGCCCTGGCAGATGTTGTGCCAGCAAATCGGCACCGTGTTGAAAGTGGCGCCGATGAACCGTAAGGGCGAGCTGATATTCGAGGAGTTCGAACAACTGCTGGGCGAGAACACCAAGCTGGTAGCCATTGCGCATATGTCCAATGCCTTGGGTACCATCAATCCGGTCGAGCGCATCGTTGCCGCCGCGCATGCCAAAAATATCCCGGTGTTACTGGACGGCGCGCAAGCGATTCCTCATATGCCGGTAGATGTGCGGGCCCTGGATTGCGATTTCTATGTGTTTTCCGGCCACAAGTTATACGGCCCGTCCGGCACCGGCGTGCTGTACGGCAAGCAAGCCTTGCTGGAAGCCATGCCACCCTATCAAGGCGGCGGCGATATGATACGTATGGTCACTTTCGAAAAAACCCAATACGCCGGCCTGCCGCAAAAGTTCGAAGCCGGCACCCCGGCGATTGCCGAAATCATCGGCCTGGGCGCGGCCATCGATTACGTGACCGCGGTCGGCATGGATACCATCGCCGCTTACGAAGCCGAGTTGCTGGATTATGCCACCGAGCAAGCCGAGCAAATCAAAGGCATGAATCTCATCGGCCAGGCGGCGGAGAAGGGCGGTATTTTGTCGTTCACGCTGGACCGCATTCACCCGCACGACATCGGCACCATGCTGGACAGTTTGGGTATTGCCGTGCGCGCCGGCCACCATTGCGCAATGCCGGTGATGGATTTTTACGGCGTACCTGCCACGGCACGCGCCTCGTTTGCGATGTACAATACCCGGCAAGAAATCGATGTGTTGATGCAGGGCATCAAATCCTTAATAGAGGTGTTTGGCTAATGTTTGAAGATTTACGCGATCTATACCAAGAGGTCATATTCGACCACAACCGCAATCCGCGCAATTTCCGCATCATGGAAAATGCCAATCGCCGGGTGGACGGTTTTAATCCCCTGTGCGGCGACAAGTTGACCTTGTTTTTGAAAATCGACGACCATGTAATCAGCGACGCCAGCTTTCAAGGCTCGGGTTGTGCAATTTCCACTGCTTCGGTTTCGTTGATGACCGAGATCGTCAAAGGCAAAACCGAGCAGGAAGCCGAGACATTGTTCACCCAATTTCATGAAATGACGACCGGCAAAACCGAAGAAGTCAACCTGGAAGCGATAGGTAAACTGGCAGTGCTGGCCGGGGTGCGCGAATACCCCGCCCGGGTCAAATGCGCCACCTTGGCTTGGCACACCCTGGATGCGGCCTTAAAAAACCAGCAAGAAGCGGTTTCCACCGAATAATCACCTGCTTGAGGATTTCTAGTCGGGTAGCGGTAACTAAATGCCGGTAACCATTCGATGAGCAAAACTGCCATCCTGATTGCGGATGACTCCGATTTGAGGCCACGGGTTTTATCCGAGCGTCTTGATTTGCCTTTACTATCCCTGGCAGCAGCCGAAACGGTCGATTACGAGTTTTTCTTGATTTACCGCGACGGCTGCCTGAAGTTGCTGGACCGGCAAAACCTGAAAAAAGGCGGCCTGACGGTCGAAATCGACCCGCGTCCCGGCGAGCAACATTCATATCCCGCCCCCAAAAAAGATCTGCTGGCGCAAGCCGTCGGTAAAAAATCCCGTACCGTGGTCGACGCCACCGGCGGTTGGGCGCAAGACAGTCTGGCGCTGTTTCGGATGGGTTATGAAGTGACTTGCATCGAACGTTCGCCGGTCATGGCTGCTTTGTTAGCCGATGGTTTCGAACGGCTGGCGCAAAAAGATTGGGTTCGAAAGCGCGAATTGGTCCCGCCTGAATTACTGGTAGGCAATGCCATCGAATTGCTGGCCGGCTTGCCGGAAAAACCGGATTGCATTTATCTCGATCCCATGTTTCCTCCAAAACGTAAACAATCGGCGGCAACCCGCAAATCCATGGCGGTGTTACGTGATATTCTCGGCGACGATATGGACAGACAGGAGCTGTTCGATGCGGCGTTTGCGGCCACGGGCCGGCGTGTAGCGGTCAAAAGCCCGGATTATGCGGAACCCTTGGGCGGCAAGCCCAACGAAAGTTACCAAGGCAAATTGTTGCGCTATGATGTTTATCTGAAATGAATGAAACGCGAAATATTTGTAATTAACCGGACGAAGCGGGGTGAGTGTGTCTGATTGGATAGATGTGGCGGCCGAGTCGGCCTTGGTCGATGGCGAGCATCTGGTGGTCGATGTTGACGGCTATGATGTGGCGATTTTTAAGCTGAACGGCCAATTTTATGCCATCGAAGATGTTTGTACCCATGATGGCGCGGAAATCGCCAGCGGCGAGCTGGACGGCGACGAAATCGTCTGTCCGCGGCATGGCGCCCGTTTTTGCGTAAAAACCGGCCAAGTCAAATGCGCGCCCGCCTACGAAGATGTGGCTACTTTTCCGGTGCGGGTGGTTGACGGCCGCTTGCAGGTTGCCGCCCACGGCTAAACGATTACACCATTTTGCACATACGGGTCCTCAGCATGCCGACAGTTCAAGATCTAAATCCGTCCGTTCATTGGCGGCATAAAATTAAATTCTGGCATGCGCTGCTGTTGATAGCGGTCGGGCTGCTGGTCGTTTCGCCGCCGTGGTTTGTCGTTCAGCCCTCCGAAATGGCCAACGTGCGGCGCCTGGGTAAGGTTGTGCATCCGGCCCCGCTGTCCGATGGCTGGTATTTTAAGGCGCCGTTGCTGGATGACGTCGATATTCTGCAAGTGTCCCTGACGAGTTTTCAGGTGGAGGATTTGCCGATTTTTACCATGGACAGCCAGTGGATCAATGTGTCCGTCGGTATTTCATTCAGTGTTCCGGAAGCGGCGGTTTTAAATCTGCTTTATAAAGTCGGCCGTAGCGGCGGCTTCGATATCGATCAAAATCTGCGCCCGGTGATTAGCGAAAGCACCATGCTGGTGTTTTCCCGTCATTTGGCTGAAAAATTACCCTCGGAACGGGAGCAGGTGGTGAAAGAGTTGGAAATGGAATTGAGCGCGGCCTTGCAACGCATTTTCGGCTTGAATATTCAGGATGTGCAGATCATTAACATCAATTATTTGTCCGAGCGCGCGGCCATGTTGTGCGACGAATTAAAGCAGATGGACAGCCGGCCAAATCCGGCCGCCGCCAGCCATTAAACGGCTTTTGGGGTCATTCCGGCTTAACCGCCGCCAGCAAGGCTTCGCGCCGCTGCCGCAATTCCTGAAAGCCGTTGCTTAAGGCATCGACTTGCACGCGCAGCTTGTGCTCTTCGGCCGCCATGTCCGCCAGACTTTGCGTGGTTGTAGCCAGCAATACATCGCTCTTGCTCCGGTAGGGGCGTTTAAAACGCTGCTCAAAGGCTAGGCCTAAGGCGTCCAGCAGTTCTTGATAATGCGCTTCGCTGAATTCGGGTTTTTGGATGCCGTCCAGCAGTTCCCGGCGGGCGTCGAACACATCGGCCCCAAAGGCGTGCAAATAGGCCGCGCGCATTTGCGTGGCCAACGCGCGCATGCGCGGTTCCTCATCCTTGCATTGGGCTATCAAGCGGGCCAGACTGTTTTCCACATCGTGCAAGGGTTGCCGGTGCTTTGCCATGTAGAGCATTTCCAGCGTGCCGGCCAGTTCTTGCAGCTGCGGCGCGGCGTAGTCTTCCGCTTCCAGCCAGCGGAACAGCAGTTGCCGAAAGTTGGCCGGAAAATTGCCGAATCGGCTCTGAAATCCCGCCATAAAATGGCCGGTAAAGTCTTCCAGCATTTGCCGGTCGGGCGATTGGCTTTGCATGGCCGCCAGCAATTGCTCGGCAAGCTCCGCGACGCTTAAATCCGGGGCGTTTATGGGTGGGGGTTGAGATACCGGGCCGGGTTGGTAGGGCTCGCCGGCCGGCTGATTTTTCTCGGTGCCGCCGGTTTGGCCGTCGGCCGTTTCTTGCAGAAAATTTTTCCAGTAATCGGCCAAGCCGACCTCGGTTTCGCTGCCGCCTATATGTTTCAACAGGTTGTCCGCCAAGGCGAACAGGCAGCGGCTAGCCGGGGCGTTGCCGAATAAGTCCACCACCGGGGTCTGTTTGAACACCGATTGGGTGACGCTTTCGTCGCGGGCCACGAAGCCGCCGTAATCCACTTTTAGATCCAGATATTTGTCGACCGCGGCGGAAAAGCGGCGATAAGTTTCCGTGGCATGCGGGTAATCGTCCACCATGTTGACCACCACCCGGATATTGCCGGGGTAATGCCGGCTGTTCAGCAATTTCAGCATGGAAAAACCGTCCGTCAGCGAGGTCGGTTCGGGGGTGATCAGCAAAAAGGTATAGGGCGCCGATTCGATGAATTGCAATACGCTATCGGCCACGCCTGCAGCGGTGTCGATCAGAAAGTAGTCGTAGTCCGCTTCCAACTCGGTCAACGCGGCGGATAACCTTTTGACGGTCTCCGCATTAAGATCGGCGAACTCGGCGATACCTGTGGCCCCGGGCACCACGGCCACGCCTTGCCGGGTTTTGACGACAATGTCGCGGATGGATTTTTCGCCGTTGAGCACATGTTCCAGGGTATATTCCGGCCGCAGGCCCAGCAGAATATTGATGTTCGCCAGGCCGGTGTCGGCGTCGAAGATGCAGACCCGGGCGCCTTTTCGAGCCATGGCGGTGGCGACATTGGTAGTCACGCAGGTTTTGCCGACGCCGCCCTTGCCGCTGGTAAATACCATGACATGGGCGCGATGTTTTTCGGCCGGCAAGGGCTGTTCGGCAAAATTCAGGTTTTCCATGGCCGGGGAGTGTAGTTGGTTTATGTGATCCACAGCTTACAGGTTTTGATTTATGTTGACGATGTACGGTAGTACAAGCTTTTTTGTTACCGCGGCATGTTGGGCGGGCTCGGTTATAATATCCGGCCTTTTGCTCAATTCGTAACGTCATGAAAGCACCCCGTCTTGCCTGGGCTATCACAGGTTCCGGCCATTATATCGAAGAATGTCTCGAATTCATGTTGGGCCTGGATAATGTGGATTGTTATCTCAGCCAGGCCGGCGAAGAGGTGTTGAAGATGTACGGTATTAATCTCAACGACATTAAAGACAAAATGCCGGTGTACCGGGACCGGGCCGCGTCGGCGCCGCCGGTAGGCCTGTTTTATAAAGGCTATTACCATACCTTCGTGATGGCGCCGACTACCTCCAATACCATAGCCAAATGCGTGCTGGGCATCGCCGATTCCCTGGTCACCAATCTGTATTCGCAGGCCGGCAAATGCCGGGTGGAAAGTATCGTTTACCCCTGCGACATTGCGCCGGAGATGGAAACCACCGCGCCGGGCAATAAAAAAGTCATGGTCTATCCGCGCCCCATCGACTTGGAAGCCACCGCTAAAATCCGCGATTTCCCGTTTACCCAGGTGGTGGAAAGCGTCGACGAACTGAAAACGGCCGTGCTGCGCCGGCTGGCATCGTTATCATGAGTGGCGAACGCATTCTATTTTTGACCGGCAAGCTGGCGGAAAAACAACTCCGGCAGATTCTGGCCGCCATGGAGCCGGATTTTTATTACAAGGTCAAGGAAATGGGTGTCAAGGTGGCGGCCTTGATGACCGCCGACATGATAGGCCGCCGCCTGAAGGATACCGAAGGCGCTACGCGCATCGTCATCCCCGGCCGTTGCCGTGGCGATATCGATGCACTGTCGCAACAACTCGGCGTGCCGGTCGAACGCGGGCCGGAGGAAGTCAAGGACTTGCCGCAGTATTTCGGCAAGGGCGCGCACCATTACGATCTCAGTTGCTATCAAACCAAAATCTTCGCCGAAATCGTCGACGCGCCCAATATCAGCGTCGAAGCAGTGGTCGAGCGGGCGTATTACTACCAATCGCAGGGCGCCGACGTGATCGACATCGGTTGTCTGCCCGGTACGCCGTTTCCGCATCTGCAAGACTGCATACGCACCTTAAAGCAGGAAGGCTTTACCGTCAGCATCGATTCATTGGAAAACGCGGATTTGCTGGCGGGCGGCCAAGCCGGGGCCGACTACATGCTGAGTTTGACCGCCGAAAGCCTGTGGATTGCCGATGAAGTGGCGACCACGCCGATTATCATCCCGCAAGTCCACGGCGACTTGAGTTGTCTGGACGGGGTTATCGACATACTGCAACGCAAGAACCGCGCGTTCATCGTCGACCCTATTCTCGATCCGATTCATTTCGGTTTTACCGAATCCATCGTGCGTAATTTTCAGTTCCGCCAGCGTTATCCCGAGGTGGAGATGATGCTGGGGGTCGGCAATATCACCGAATTGACTCACGCCGATACTTCCGGCATGAATGCCTTATTGCTGGGGATTTGCTCCGAGCTGAACATCAACCATATTCTGGCCACCGAAGTCAGCAAGCACGCCTGCCGGGCGGTCAGGGAAGCCGATCGGGCCCGCCGCATCATGCACGCGGCCAAGCAGCACGACAGCCTGCCCAAGCATATCGCCCCCGATTTGCTGACGGTACACGACAGCGCGCCTTTTCCGTATAGTCGCGAAGAAATCGAAGCCATAGCCGCCGAGATCCGCGATCCCAGTTACCGGATCCAGGCCAGTAGCGAAGGCCTGCATGTGTTCAATAGGGACGGTTTTCATACCGCGTTGGACCCGTTCGACCTGTATCCGAAATTGGGCGTGGAAAGCGACGGCGGTCATGCGTTTTATTTGGGCGTGGAACTGGCGCGCGCGCAAATCGCCTGGCAATTGGGCAAGCGTTTCACCCAGGACCAGCAGTTGAATTGGGGTTGCGCGGCGCAAGGCACGGAGACGGAAGCGGATTTACATACGTTCAAACCGGCCGGCAGCACGCTGAAAAAACCGCACGAACACGCCGCCAAGGATGCGGATTAACAATAAAACGCTTGCTGCGATCCGACGGTTTTCAACACATCAAGTCAGGAACTCAAGGGGGCGAGTTCGACCAATAGTGCCAGAATAAATTAAATTGAAAAGACAAAAAAGCAAATAAGCTGTCGTTCAAAAATGTAGGTGCAGTTTACCCTAAAGTGCATAATAGCTTGTGTAATCGCACATTTAGAGGTCTACATTCCTCCAATTATGCTATTGCTATGCGGACCGTAGTGCGGCGCGGCGGCGATTTATACGCCGGCGGATAGAGGCTTCCCCAACAACGGCATTCTGGGGACAAGCGAATACAACAAGGCAAATGGATTGATGCCGCTGTGGACTTGAACGCCGTCGATACCGTGCGCCGGAAAATCAGGTGTTCAATTACCGGGGCTGGCCAAACAATTCGATTGCCGTTAACGTACATCAAAATATAGAGAACCTAACCCCATGGCTCATGCCAGTATCACCAGCGTCGTATTACGAAATTACAAAAGTATTGGTTATTGCAACGTAAATTTGGACCAGCTCACCTATTTAGTAGGGGCAAACGGTTCCGGTAAAAGCAATTTCCTTGATGCCTTGCACTTGGTACGAGATGCCTTAACAAGTTCGTTGGACAATGCATTAAACGAACGCGGAGGTCTGTCGGAAGTACGCAGATATTCCAGCGGCCATCCAAACCATTTCGGCATTCGTCTGGAATTCTCACTCGCGAATGGGCAAAAAGGACATTACGCATTCAATGTTGGAGCGCTTTCGGGCCAAGGCTACGAAGTGCAAACCGAGGAATGCGTATTGGGCGGTATCGGTAAAGGTCCGTTTTTCCAGGTCGATAAAGGCAAACTGCGCAACAGTAGCGAGGCGACGTTCCCCACCGTGACCTCAGACCGCTTGGCCTTGGTAGCCGCTTCCGGCTTGACCGAATTTCGTCCGGTTTTCGACCTATTCTCAACCATGGGATTTTACAATTTGAATCCTAAATTAATGCGCGAACTGCAAAAGCCGCAAGAGGGTAGACTACTAAAACCGGTTGGCGAAAACATCGCTAGTGTTATTGGACACTTGGAAAGGGTATCTCCGGAACGCATGGCCATCATTCAGGAATATTTGCAAATCGTCGTACCTATGGTTCATGGTGTAAAACGTAAGTCCATTGGCCCGATGGAAACCCTTGAATTTCGGCAGGACATGGCCGGCGCCAAGTATCCTTGGCGATTTCTGGCGCAAAACATGTCTGATGGCACCTTAAGGGCATTAGGAATATTGGCGGCATTGTTTCAAGGCAACCGAGATTACGCCCCAACTTTGATTGGCATAGAAGAGCCGGAGACAGCCTTACATCCGGCGGCAAGTTCAGCTTTGCGCGAAGCGTTGAATCGGGCTTCACAAGAAACTCAAATCATTGTGACTAGCCACAGCCCGGATCTGCTCGACGATCAGCAATTGAGCGCCGATTCGTTATTGTCGGTTGTTTCCGAAAAAGGTGAAACGCGAATCGGCCCTATCGACGAAGCGTCGCGTCATGCGATTCGAGACTCACTGTTTTCCGCTGGCGAATTGCTGCGCCTAAATCAACTGGCTCCAGACCGCAAACAACTGGAAGCGCAAGAACAAAAATAGACCGATTTATTCGGAGACAGCTAGCCGTGCTCAATGTGACTGCGATTGTGGAGGGCGATGGCGAAGTCATCGCTTTGCCTATCCTATTACGGCGACTCAACCAGTGGTTAACCCCGAAAGTATATGTCGATGTAGGTTATCCGATTCGTGTTCGCCGAGACCGTTTTCTCAACAAGGAAGACGAATTTCGCCGCCACCTCAGCCTTGCCGCCAACAAATGCGGTGACGAAGGTTGGATATTAATCCTATTCGATGCGGACGATGACTGCCCCGCCGAGCTTGGTCAAGAGATTTTAGCGCGCGCCCAGCGTATTGCCCCGCATCGTAAAATTTCCGTTGTGTTGGCTAACAGAGAGTACGAAGCCTGGTTTATCGCAGCCGCCGAATCGCTGCAGGGAAGTCGAGGCTTTAATTATGACCCGGCAAAGGCCGTCGATCCCGAACGACCGCGCGATGCCAAGGGCTGGATCGAGGCTTGCATGGCCAATCGTTCGTATGGCGAAACCACTGATCAACCAGCGTTTTCCGCGCAAATAGACTTGCAGCTAGCGTTCGATCGTAGTCGCTCGTTTAGAAAGCTTTGTAGCGAATGGAACAAATGGTCACTGATTAACGAAATAGCCCGAGAGCATGCGCAAACGCCGACTGCCCAGCAAAGCATCGGGGAATGAGAACGACTCGCCGCCTTAATGCCGCCTTGCCATCAGCTCTATCTCCTGGACAATTTCTTCCTGGCGTAAACGGTTGCGGCGCCTTTGCAAGTCTTCATAACCCTCATCCAAATGGCGCAAGGCGTTTTCCATCTGCAGCAGACGCATATGATTTTCGACCCGAATCGAGCATAACAATAGCGCCAGCAAGCTGTGATACAGATAATGCTCGGCGGCGCCGACCGCCACTTCCGCCGCCGGCATCAGCGTCAACGGCGGGTAACCGGCGCTCGCG
>NZ_JANIBK010000115.1 GCF_024505165.1 Methylomonas rivi | reverse complement strand
GAGACGATCCGAACCCAAACCACCCATCAGCTTGTCAACGCCCGTACCGCCGATCAGCCGGTCGTCATCGTCGCCGCCGTCGAGTGTGTCGTTATCCGCACCACCATCGAGAACATCGTTCCCGGACCCGCCCAGCAGCGCGTCGCCACCGCGAAAACCATTGAGAATATCGTTACCAGCAAAACCAGTAACCGTATCATCGCCAACCGTGCCTCCCAATGCATCATCGAAATTCGTGCCGTCGATCACTTGCCCTGGTGCGGCGTCGATACGAACATCCATATCGGTGAAGCGCAGCGTTGTGATGCCGATGACGACATCAACGCCGAACGTTCCCGAGGTATCGGTAACCTGCCAACCACCCGATTCAGCGCCACTTGTAATCTGAACCCAAGTGAATTGCGTGCTCGGCGCTGAAAAATACGCCACATCATCGCTCTTACCGTCTAGAAGGTCATTATCCTCCCCACCAATTAACGTGTCAGCCCCTGGCCCTGCCGTGAGCGTATCGTCGCCAGCCCCGCCAATAAGCAGGTCATCCCCGGTAGTTCCGGAAAGGCTATCGCCATTCGACGTACCTTCAATGATCTCACCAATATTGAGCGCGGAAACATCGACATCGCCATCATTGAACCGAAGTGTCTCAATGTTTTTGAGAACATCAACTTCAGACCCACTAAGCGGTCTGACTTGAATAGCATCGGGGTCAACTGTGTCTCGAACGACTGCATATTGGGTTATATTCCCCGCAATGATGGAGATATCGCCCAAGGTACCCGAGGCGCTGTTGTCGGCTCCGCCGTCGATGATGTCGTTGCCTGAACCGCCGTTCAGCAGGTCGTCGCCATCACCACCGTTCAGAATATCGTTACCGTCACCGCCATCAAAATAGTCAACGCCTGCGCCACCCGTAAAAACATCGCCACCGCCCAGGCCAAAGAAGGTGCTCCCGCCACTGGCGTTGCGACCATCAATGGTGTCGTTGCCCACCGTGCCGGTGATGGTATATTTTTCGAAAGCGTCAATATCCAGGCGAATTGACGACCCATCGCTCAAGTAGACGTACTCGTCGCTTGAAGTGTCCAAGTTTCCAAAATAGATCTGAGTCGCTTTGCGCCCATCGGCCAGCGACCCGGAATAGTCAAGTGTCAAACTGTCAGTGCCCGCGCCACCATTGATATTGCCCAGCTGCATCAGCGCAGTGACACTGTCATCACCGGCACCCAGGGAGCCATTGACGAAATCCACCCCCGTCCAAGAACCGCCTGCACCCTCGCCAGTGCCAAGATTGATCGTGATATTCTCTGTGGAACCGCTGAGGCTAAAATTGACCGTGTCAATACCTAAGCCACCCACGACGGTATCGCCGTAGTCAACAGCGTTGAAGGTGTCATCACCTGCGCCACCGTCCAGCACGTCCGCGCCAGCCCCGCCGTTCAGCAGGTCGTCGCCATCACCCCCATTGAGGCTATCATCACCATTTGCGCCGATCAGGGTATCGTCACCGATGCCGCCATCGAGCGTCACATTCGAGATGGAAGAACCTGCACTCAGAGTGTCGTTCCCAGCCCCCCCGCTCAGGATGTCGTTCGTTCCTCCCCCGCCATAGGACAGGTTATCATTGCCATCACCACCATCGGCGACGCCGCTGACCGTGGCGGAGCCATAGAGCGTGATGGTGTCATTGCCGGCACCACCATCCAGTGTGCCCGTGCCCAGTAGCGTGTCGTTGCCATCCCCGCCCAACAATGTGTTGTTCGCACCGTCATTGTCTTCGAGACGGTCCGAACCCGCGCCACCAATAAGCGTATCTTCTCCCGTGCCGCCGATCAGTCGGTCGTCATCGTTTCCGCCGTCGAGTGTGTCGTTATCCGCGCCGCCGTCGAGCTGATCGTTGCCAGCTCCACCGTCCAGATTGTCGCTTCCGGCTTCGCCGTACAATATGTCGTTTCCAGCCAATCCAATAAGATGGTCGTTGCCTGTACCGCCGCTCAGTTGGTCGCTTACCGCGGCATTATCGCCACCAATCAGAATATCGTCACCCGCTTCACCGTAAAGCCTATTACCTTCGGTGTCGGTATTGCTGTCATTGTTGCCGGCTATCAGGGTGTCATTGCCTGTGCTGCCATAGAGATAATCGTAACCATCGCCACCTTCGAGGGTGTCACTTCCGGCGCTGCCATAAAGAGTATCATTGCCGCCGAGACCGTAAATCCGATCGTTCCACATCGAGCCGTTCAGAGTATCGGGATTCTGGGTTCCTGTATAAGTGAGCTCTATAGCGGAAACTTCACTGGCATAACTGCCGGCACCATCCGGCGAATAGGTAAGCACCAATCCCGTTTCCAATATGGCTTCGTTGTAGGCATAACGAATACCGGCTGTACCGTCGGCATTTTCAATGCCGACCGTGGCAGAGCTGCCGACCACATTACTACCCATATTCAGATAGATAAACTGAATTTGATTGGAGCCTTCGGTCAGTATGGCCTGAAAGGTCAACGGCTCAGAGATGCCCGGTAGACGCACTGAATTCCATTGCACCACTAACAGATCGCTGCCAGCTGTATTTTTGGGGTCCGAAGCTGAGATTACGGTATAAGCAACGTTAGCGCTGCTGGTGGTCAAATCGTCCCAAAACACGTACAGCGCATTGTTTGGCGTACTTGTAGTTGGTAAATCGGTATTTGAGTATGAACTGTCCGGCAAGCCAAAACCCAGGATGCCATTGCTACTCACCCAGAATGATGTGAACGTTGAACCAAAGTAATCAAACGAAAATTCGATGTAAAGTGTTGGTGTCACGTTATCATCGATACCGCTGGTCAATACGACCGTCCCCTCATAGCTGACGCCATTATAGGTAATGACATTCGGTGTCAATGGCCGGCTACCATCCGGACGATAATTGGGTGAAAAATTATCCGCGGCAAGGTCGCTTGCCTGGGTATTTTGCAGTGTTAAAACCGTTTGCCAATTCTGTGTAGTACCGTTTAATCCATCGCGGTCCCATTGCAATAGGGTGTCGTTGCCGCTTTGTTCAAGACGCAGGTAGCCTAGGCTCGGCGCAAAAGGATTGTTAAATGGCGAACTCGCATAACCGTCGCTATTAGAAAGCAACGAGTTAATCTCGAGGATATCGCCACCGGCACCGGCGGTGAAATCTGTGACTGTTATTATGCTGAGATTTTCAGGTTGCAAGTGATAAACGTCCGAACCTGTTCCACCTGTCAATACTGAACTATCTGTTGCTTGATATGATTGGACGTAGAAATGGTCGTCTCCAGCGCCGCCACGGAGGACATTGGTATCGACCATTCCATCGACGTTCCATTTGCTATCAGACAGTGTGTCATTACCTTCACCGCCCTCGATAGTATCGCTACCCGCTTCGCCCTGGAGGTTGTCGTCGCCAGCCAACCCAATGAGGTTATCATTGCCTGAACCGCCATTGACAAAATCGTAGGCATAATTGACATCGCCACCAATCAGCGTGTCGTTACCTGCTTCACCATATAGTTGGTTACCATCGGTATCGCTATTGTTGCCAGCTGTACCTCCTTTCAGCGTGTCATCGCCCCAACCACCAAAGAGAACATCGTAGCCATCGCCACCTTCTAAATAGTCGTCGAAGAGGGTACCCGTCAAATCGTTGTCGTATTCATCACCAATCAAGGTTACGCCATTGGCATTGCCATCCGGCGGAACCTGCGGATTAAAGTTATCCGATGTCAACGGCGTGGAAGTCAAATCCAGATTTTGTAGAACGAGTACCGTTTGCCAGTCTTGATCAGTAGAGAGTGCACCATCACTATCCCATTGCAGAAGGGTATCTGCGCCATTTTGCAGTAGTCTCAAATAGCCCAAATTGGGATCGAATGGATTGCCACCTGTATATCCAGTGCCTCCATAAAACAACCCCTGAATATCGATGATGTCGCCACCTGAACCTGGCGTGAAATCGGTAATGGTTATCGTACTTTGGTTGCCTGCTTGAAGATAATAGATATCCGAACCTGAGCCACCAGTCAGCACACTGCTATCGGTAGATTTTGGTGAGTAGACACTGAACTGATCATTGCCGTTACCGCCATCTAATACATTGGTGTCTGTGGTTTCATCAAAGTACCCGGAAGAATCTTGTAGCGTATCGTCGCCATCCCCACCAAGCAAAGTATCGCTACCTGCATCTCCCTCAAGAAAATCGTTTCCTGCCAAAGCGTTAAGCGTATCGTTACCAGTGCCGCCGTAGAGATAGTCCATTGCATTAGTGAGATCACCACCAATCAAAGTATCGTCACCACCTTGACCAACAAGCGTATTGCCAGAAGTATCGTTATTGCTACCTGCTACCCCCCCTACTAATATGTCGTCGCCAAGTCCACCCCCGAGATAGTCATAACCGTTGCCACCCTCTAGCGTGTCATCGCCGGCATATCCAATGAGTAAGTCATTGCCATCCATTCCGCTTAAAGTGTCGTTATAAACTGTACCAAGCAGATTGTTGTCATTGATATCACCTATGAGGTTTACGCCATTGCTAACGCTACCATCGGGTGAGGCCAGTGGCATAAAATTATCTTGTGTCAAAGGTGTGGATGCTAAATCCAAGTCTTTTAAAACCAAGATCGTTTGCCAATCCTGATCGCTTGAGTTGGCACCATCCTTATCCCATTGTAATAAAGCGTCTGTACCGCTCTGTTGTAATCTCAAATAACCCAAACTAGGATCGAATGGATTTCCTGCTGTATAACCGTTACTTTGATTTAGAATTTGGTCAATATCGATAATATCGCCGCCGGAACCTACGGTGAAGTCTGTGACAATGGCCATGCTCAGATTATCAGGTTGCAGATGATATCGGTCGACACCGCTGCCACCAGTCAAAACACTGCTATCGATTGCTTCAGACGAGTAGACATAGAAGTCATCATCGCCAGCACCGCCATCAAGATTGTTTGTATTAATGACTCCGTCGACATACCACTTATTATCGGTAAGCCTGTCATTGCCATCTCCGCCGAATAACGAGTCGCTACCCGCTCCACCTTCTAAATAATCATTGCCCTCCAATCCGATCAGGGTGTCATCGCCATCGGTACCGTACAAGTAATCATCACCAGGTGTTCCAGTCGTTTCCAATAGAACATCGTTGTAGCTTAATTCCTGGCTTGCTACATTAATACTCCCTGTCTGAGTTTCTAATATCCAGTTTCCTCCCAATGCAGCAGTCCCAGTTAAATCATTCGAAGCAGCCACATCCGCGCCAGTCAATGCCGCTAGCGCAGTAATGAACTGATTGCCCACATCGCCCTTGGCCACATTGCAGCCATACAGCAACATATCGCCGCTATCGATTAACGCCGCGCCGATTTGTGCCAGTTGGGTTTGATAGTCATCGAGATTGTCGGTGCTAAGATCGGTGCTACCCAGAAAGAGGTGACCTTCGCTACCGTGAGAAAGGATGTGGATGGCGTCGTAAAGTGAAGAAGTACCATCAGCGGAGGATGCGTTTTGGTCGCCCTGATCGGCGCTTGTCGCCGAATCAGCGGCTTGTTCGGTTTGGCCGGATAAGTAGGCGGCGATTTGCGCCAGACCATCTTGCGAGGGATCGAGTAACACCACTTCGTAACTCGTCCCGAAGCCGGCTAACAGGGTTTCCCAATCTTTTAGTGAAGTGTCTACGAATACGACTTCCCGGCGCTTATCCATGATGTTGGTCTCGCTTTTCTCTAGAGTTAAGAAAGATAGAAAAGGCCAACTTGATCACAAATGACCGCCGAACCACTCAAGTCTTTTGCCAATTCCATCACATAATTTATGTCTTTTATGCGATAAGTGCCGGCAGTGTCAACTGTACATTGGTGTTAAGCGAGTACATCAAATATACCCATTGCGTCGGTTCACTAATAAAGCGACTATCAACCAATGAGTTAGCAATCTGGATAATCGTTAAATCGTGCTCATGAACTAAACAAAATCGCTATAGAACTACTCGACAGTGTGAGTCAAAATATTTTTTTTTGGTGTGCCAATTGAGTAAATAGCGCCATTCGATTTTGGATTTTGCTTACTTTGCTGTAACTTTGTGGATAATTTTTCTTACCATGAATCCTCTGCGGCCATGTGTTGAAACTTTTTTGATAGAAAATCTGGTTACATTACTACTGTTTTTTTTTGGAATCCTTTGGCTTCTCGCATCACATCGTTAATTTTTAATCTATGACCACGCAACAACATGTGCGCCAATTTTTTTCCCAATCCGATCTTGGGCAGGCTTTAGAAGCTTGTAAATCCTCATTTTTCTACGCCGGTTTTTTCAGTTTATTTATCAATCTACTGCTGTTGGTGCCCTCGTTTTACATGTTGGCGGTGTATGACAAAGTGTTGGTCAGCGGCAGTGAGTCGACGTTATTGATGCTGTCTTTGTTGGCGGTGTTCTTATTTCTGGTGATGGGCGGCCTCGAATGGATACGCTCGCAGATTTTGATCGCCAGTAGCGCTCGGCTGGATGGCTTGCTGGGTGGGCGGGTATTTGATTCGATGTTCACGCAAATGCTGGCCAGCGGCGGCAGGAGTAGTTCGGCTCAAGCTTTACAGGATTTATTGCAACTGCGGCAGTTTCTGACTGGCCCGGGCTTATTTGCATTTTTCGATGCGCCCTGGATGCCGATTTACTTGGTACTGATGTTTTTGTTCCATTGGGCCTTTGGCGTGGTCGCAGTGATATCGGGTCTGATTCTGGCCGCATTAGCGATTTGGAACGAAATCGCCACCAAACAGGATTTAAACAAAGCCAATCAAGCCTCGCAGGAAGCCAATCAATTTACCCAACGCAATCTACGCAATGCAGAGGTGATCGAGGCCATGGGCATGTTGCCGCGTCTGCGTGAACGTTGGCAGCAACAGCAAAGCGAAGTGATTGCCTTACAAGGCAAGGCCAGCAGTAAAGCCGGTTTGATCAGCGGCTTGGTAAAAACTTTTCGTTTGGCCATTCAATCTCTGGTGCTGGGCCTAGGCGCTTATCTGGCTATTCATAAAGAGATCACTCCCGGTTTGGTGATTGCAGGGTCCATTTTATTGGGCCGAGCCTTGGCGCCGCTGGATTTGATGGTCAACACCTGGCGCGGTTTCTCACAGGCCAGAGAAGCGTTTCACCGCCTGACCACCTTGCTTGAGACCTTTCCCAAAGTGGAACCCGCCATGCCTTTGCCGGAACCCCAGGGCCATTTGACCGTAGAGCAGTTGATCATCGCGCCACCCGGGTGCAATCAACCGATCATCAAAGGTATCAGTCTGACGATCGATCCGGGGCAGACCGTGGCTATTATTGGTCCGAGCGCCGCCGGAAAATCCACTTTCGTAAGAGCGCTCTTGGGGTTGTATCGTCCCGCCAAAGGCGCTGTCCGGTTGGATGGGGCGGAGATTCAACAATGGAACCGCGAGCAATTGGGCGATTATCTGGGCTACTTGCCGCAGGATGTGGAACTATTGGACGGAACCGTCAGCGAGAATATAGCCCGCTTTCGAGAAGTCGATCCGGACCAGGTCGTGGCAGCCGCTCAACAGGCCGGCATCCACGACATGATTCTGCGGTTGCCGCAAGCTTACGACACGCGTTTAGTCGGTGGCGGACAACTCATGTCTGCGGGCCAACAACAACGCATCGGCATAGCCCGTGCGCTTTATGGCAACCCGAAAGTCGTGGTATTGGACGAACCGAACGCTAATCTGGATCAAGCCGGCGATGCAGCCTTGATGGACACGTTGGCGCAACTGAAACGCCAGGGTAAAACCGTGGTCGTCGTCACTCATAGGAATAATCTCTTGAGTCTGGCGGACAAAATTTTGCTGCTTGTCGATGGTCAAGCGGCTGCCTTTGGCCCGCGCGACGAAGTATTGGCGGCACTTTCGCAACCTCGCACTATGCCGCAAACGGCAACGGCCTAACGATTTATGGAACAAGCGCAGCGATGAATGAACAATCAAATCAAACCTTGCTGGAACTGATGCGGCAAATCCAACGCGATATCGGCGAATTGAAACAACAGCAGGTCGAACTGTCCGGTCAGCTGTTAACCGTTGATGAGCGCCTGTTAAACGTCGAACGTTGTTTGATCAACTTACGCAGCGATGCGGACCGGTCTCGAACGCGAATGGTGTGGAGCGATGACGAGCGGACGGCGTTTTCCAATTGGCTAAGCAGCAATACCAACGTGAATGACGATTTTTCCAATGACTCTGACTAAATACGGCTAACTCATGACCCATTGGTTGGAACACTTAGAAACCCCCACTACCTCCGGCAACGATAAACCGGTTCGTAAACTCGGCCTGTGGCTGGTATTAGCCGTATTTGGCGGCTTTGGCAGTTGGGCGGCATTCGCCCCTCTGAGCAGCGCAGCATTGGCACCCGGCATCATCACCGTCGAGTCTTATCGCAAAACCGTACAGCATTTGGAAGGCGGCATCATTCGTAGTATCGGCGTACGTGACGGGGACCAGGTCAGCAAAGGCCAAATGCTGGTGGAACTGGACGATACCCAATCCCGTGCGCAATTGGAAGTGTTGAAAGGCCAGTATTATATCGAGCTAGCCAAAGATGCGCGGTTAAGCGCGCAACGCGACGAGTTAGATAAAGTACGCTATCCGGAGGCGCTAACCCAAGTGAATGACTCGCGCGCCCGAGAAGCGATGCAGGTTCAGGATCAAACTTTTCAGGTGCGCAAAAAGGCGCACGAAAACGAAATTTTTGTCTATCAGCGCCAGATCGAACAGCTCAAAGCCAAACAAAAGGGGCTTAGAGCGCAACAACACAGTTTGTCCCGGTTGGTGAACTCCTTTAAAGGCGAACTGGACGATTTCAGCCAATTGTTAAGCGAAGGCTATACCGATAAACAAAAGCTGCGCGACGTGGAACGCAACTTGGCGCAAAACGAAGGCCGCCTGGGAGAAATTCAGTCCGAAATCGCCGCGGCCGAATTACAAGTCGCCGAAACCGAATTGAAGATCATGCAGTTAAAAAAGGAACTGCAGCGAGAAGTGTCCAAAGAGCAAGGCGATGTTCAGGCGCATTTGTTCGAGCTGCAAGAAAAGATACAATCGCTGGAATCCACCGTGACGCGTACCATCGTTACCGCACCCGAGGCCGGTATGGTGTTGGGTTTGGCAGTCCACACGCTAGGTGCGGTGATTCCGCCGGGTGGCCGTATTCTGGACATCGTGCCGCAACAGGAAAAACTGGTGGTCGAAGCACAACTGCCGATTGCCGATATCGATCGGGTCAAGGTGGGGCAAACGGCGGAAATTCGTTTCAGTGCATTCAAGTCGCGCGAAACACCCAAGATCGAAGGCAAATTGATCACACTGTCTGCCGACCGCATGGTTGACGAACATAACAAAGAAAGTCCACCGTATTACCTGGCGCGGGTGGAAGTCAGCGTAGAAGGCATGGAAAGCTTGAGCCGTCAAGCTCTGGAACTCGTACCCGGCATGCCGGCAGAAGTCTTGATTAATACCGGATCGCGCACCTTGCTGCAATATTTGACGCAACCTTTAACCGACAGTTTCGCTCGTTCGTTCATCGAAGATTGATTATGCGCGCTTTTAAACTACCGCTGATAGCCTGTTGGCTTGGCTTGGCCACGCAAACCCAGGCTGCCGATTTGTTGGAACTATACGATCAGGCTTTACTGACTCACCCTATTGTTAAAGGTAGCGAATTCGCCATCGACCAAGCCAAAGCACGACACGACCAAGCGCGCAGCAAGCTATTACCGCAAATTAGCGCCGTCGGTAATTTGAACTGGAATGAACTCTCTCAAGCCTTGCCAAACAATAGTTTATCGAGTCAATCCAGCGCGACCAGCAGTTATCAGGGAACGCGCGGTGTCGTTCAGCTACGGCAAGCTTTATTCGATTTATCTTCCTTCTTACGCTGGCAAGGCGCCGAGTCTATTACGCTGCAAACGGAGCAGGAATTGGAAGTCGCTAAGATAAGCATGACAGCTAATTTGATAGACCAATACCTGGAAGTACTAGAAACCGAAGATCAGATCAACTATTTACAGAGTGAAAAGTCACACACTGAGAGCGACCTAAAGCGTATGCAACGCATGCAAGCCATGCAATTGGTGCCGGTCACCGATTTATATGACATCGAAGCTTATTACCAGACTTTATTGACCACAGAACTCGAAACAATAGGCGCGCGCGACATCGGTTTAGCAAAGCTTAATGAAACAACGGGCGTTGTGGTGACCGCCTTACTCAAACTGAACGCTGATAGCATTCCGCCCGTGAACAGTGAACTCGAACAATGGGTAGAACAGGGTGCGCAACAACATCCATCCTTGTTAGCCCTTAATCATGCGGTCGATGGCGCCCAAAAGGAAATCGATGGTGCAAAGGCTGACCATTTACCGACACTGTCTATGCAAATGTCGCAAGTCTATGCCGATAATGGCGGTTTCGATAACCGGCAGTTGCCTTACTATAATGTGGGCAGTATCGGCTTGCAGGTTAATGTGCCCATCTATGCCGGCGGCGGCACAGAAGCCAGCGTGGACGAAGCCACGGCGCGATATCATCAAACCCAGGAAAAACGCACGGCCAAATTGCGCGAAATAGACAAAGAAATTCGTACCGCTTTTGTTCAAGCCAGAACCGGCCGGGCGCGCATCGACTCAACGACCAAGGAAGTTGAAGCTAGAGAAAAAGCACGCGACGGCAAAATCAAAAGCTATGAGTTAGGGGTCATTAATATCGTGGATTTGCTGGAAGCCAAAAAGAATTTGTTGAAGACCCAATTCCAACATGCACAATCGCGCTACGATTTTATACGCTCGGTCGTAGCACTGAAACTGTGGAGCGGCAATTTGCATCGGCAGGATGTCGAAGAAATTAACAATTGGTTAGTCAGGTGAGGCGAATCTGACATTTCGCATGAATCGGCCAAGTCAAATTTATGTTTCAGTCGAATATAAGTAACAACGCTCAACTGTTTTAAAAAATTGTCTGAATGCACGCCGCAGACTCATGGCTATTTGGTTAAGCGGCTGAAAACTTTTTAAAATGGTTGAGTGTGTTTATTTATAAAAACTAAATCCAGGCGAGTTTAGCCACCCCATTCCGGAAATATCAGCGACTAGGCGTTAAATTATCATTATCACGAGTACGTTTATCAGCGGCCAGATTTTGGTCGACACGGGTCGCTTTCTGCCAGACAGAAGCGGCAGAATACATTGAGTTATACCGCGTCGATAGCGCTAAAACGATTCCATCAAAGGGTGGCAACCTTCACCGGAATCGGTGGCAGCTTTGCCGTGGAATGGGTGGCAGCTTTCGCCTGGATTAGGTGGCAACGTTGGGCCGGAATACGCACAAGATCATGATTACACCCGCTTTTGCGTATTGGCCAACAGCACGTTGACGGCGTAGGCGACGACAAAAACGCCCAACGGGACGGCTTGTGGTGGAATCGGAAACGGTAGGGTCAAGCTGACCAGTAGCAGATACAACGCGCCCAGAATCAGATAAAGACTGTAGCGATGGGCCATGGGGCTGGGGTAATCGAAATTGGTCTGGCTAATCTTGCGTCGTACCAGTCCGTCGACGACAAACGGCTGCATGGCAGCCGCCAGATACGGTAACCAAGTGCAGGCCGTGGTCAGGCGCTTGATCATTTGAAAGATCGTGTCCCACAGCACGTTGAGCCGGCTTTCGATGAAGGGAAATAAATCGTTGCGCCCCACATCCTCGAAACCTTTGGACATCTGGCGTTCGCGCTCGGTCGGGATGAAGTAGCGGAACACGCTGTCTCGGATACCAGTGCTGACGAACAAGCGATCAAACCAGCGTTGCGCGGTGTGACTGATCTGCGATTCTTTATCGGCGCCAAAATAGCCGATCATCATCTGGTCTTCAGCGCGCTGCAGTTCGCGCGTCCAGCGATCAGACACAAAACTGGCCACCAGGATCACTTCCAGTAGCCAAAGCATCAGGCTGAACAACAGATTGCGCGTCATGAGCGTGCGCCTTGGCGGTCATGTGCCGACCGCAGAATCGGCAAGCGGCCTTTGACGATTCGGCCGCCGGATAACTTGGCGATGTAATGCAAGTCAGGCAGTTGTCCGAGTAGCTGCGGCGCAAACAAATCGCCTTCTTCTTCCATCAGGCGTTCGCCGACATTGCCGGAGAACACCGTGGGATTGGTCGCACTGGTGGCCACGCCCTGGGTACGCATGATGTATTTGAGTCGGGTTTTCGGCAGATTGTCGGTGATGTACTGCTGCGTTTCGCTGTCCATGATCCTGAGCGCAATCAGGTTGTTGACGTTACCCAGCACTTGCCGGGCTTTGTCTTGGGAACCGGTGCGGGCGGCAAAATCGGCAAAGGTCTGGGTGGCGATGAACAGGCGAATCTTGGCGCCACGGCCTTTGTTCAAGACTTGAATGAAGGGATCGTTGATGACTTCGGCGGCTTCATCGACGAACACATTCACCGGGCGCTCCGAGACGCCGTAGTTGTAGCGATCACCGGCAACCGCCGCCAAATCGGCCAGCAGAATCGATCCAATCGCGCTGCAGTAGGGAGGGGGTGGAAACAGGACGGGTTACATAGCCCGAATTGGCCCGGAAACCCGCGCAAACACTGGATTCTCACCGAAACAACGAAAATCTTGAATTCCGGACAAAATCGGGGTGAATTGTAGGAAATACCCAGATAATATCCGTCAAAATTAGCCAGCCAATAGTGGTATTTACCCCTATTTTTGCTTGAAAATCATCCGCAACAGAGCGTCAATACCGTCAACAAAAAACATAGACGGAGAAAAAAATCATGCCTGAAACACAAAACACTGAATGGGGCTTTTGGGT
>NZ_JANIBK010000114.1 GCF_024505165.1 Methylomonas rivi | reverse complement strand
CAACGTGGGCGCCAAAGCCGGATCAAGCGGATTATTCTTTGTTTTTGCCGCGCTTGGAGATGGAACCCACTCGTTTTTTGCTTTTGTCTTTTTTGACCAAGCTAGGGTCGTATTTGGAAATATTCAGCGGTTTGCCGGCGACCCTGACTCGTTTCAAGGCTTGAAAAAGGTCCTTGGGCATGCCGGCGGGCAATTCCACGGTGCTGTAATTTTCCTCGATTTTGATGCGGGCGATATGCTCGCCGTCGATGCCGGTTTCGTTGGCGATGGCGCCGACGATATTGCCGGGCTTGACGCCGTCGCTATGGCCGACCTCGATGCGAAACAGCTCCATTTCCACGGCGCCGGCTTTGCCGCGCTCGCGTTTAGGGCCGCGGTCGCGTTCATGGTCTTTGCCGCGAGGTTTGTCATCCGCATCCTTGCGGGGTTTTTTTGAAACCTCTTTCATCAATAAAGGCGTATCGCCTTGCAGCAACTTGGCCAGCGCTGCGGCGATGTCAACGGCGGGCACGTCGTGTTCGACCTGATACTGATTGATCAGCTGGTTGTAAAAGCTGAGCTCCTCGGCGGCCAAAGTGTCGGTAATGCGTTGCTTGAAGCGGTTGACGCGGGCATTGTTGATAAACTCGGTCGAAGGCAACTGCATTTCCTCGACTTTTTGCTTTGTGGCTTGCTCAATGTTGGCCAGCAGGCGTTTTTCGCGCGGCGAAACGAATAATATCGCATCGCCGGTGCGGCCGGCGCGACCGGTACGGCCGATGCGGTGCACGTACGATTCGGTATCGTAAGGAATATCGTAATTGACCACATGGGTGATGCGGTCGACATCCAGGCCTCGAGCGGCAACATCGGTGGCGATCAGAATATCCAGCTTGCCGCTTTTCAGATTTTCGATGGCGCGCTCGCGCAGGGCTTGCGACATGTCGCCGTTGATAGCCGAAGCCGAAAAGCCGCGGGCTTCCAGTTTTTCGGCCACTTCGATGGTGGCGGTTTTGGTTCTAACAAAAATGATCATGCCATCGAAGTTTTCCGCTTCCAGAATGCGGGTCAAGGCATCCATTTTGTGCAGGCCGCTGACGAACCAGTAGCGCTGGCGAATGTTAGCCGCCGTAGCCGTTTTGACTTTGATGGTGACTTGCTCGGGGTTGCTCAAGTATTTTTGGGCAATCTTGCGGATTTCGGTCGGCATGGTGGCCGAAAATAAGGCTGTTTGCCGAGTAGACGGGGTTTGTTCCAATATCCATTCCACGTCGTCGATAAAACCCATGCGCAACATTTCGTCCGCTTCGTCCAGTACCAGGGTTTTCAATTGGTCCAGCTTTAAGGTGCCGCGGCGCATGTGGTCCATGACCCGGCCCGGTGTGCCGACCACGACATGGGCGCCGCGATTTAATTGACGCAATTGTACGGAATAGTCCTGGCCGCCATATATAGGCAGTACATGAAAACCTTTGATATGAGCGGCGTAACTTTGAAAGGCCTCGGCAACCTGAATGGCCAATTCCCGGGTAGGGGCCAGTACCAAGGCTTGCGGATCTTTTTGTTTAATGTCGATACGAGTCAATATGGGCATGGCAAAGGCAGCGGTTTTGCCGGTACCTGTTTGCGCCTGCCCGAGTACGTCGCGGCCAGCCATGACGAAGGGTATGATTTGCGCCTGAATGGGAGAGGGTGTTTCGTAACCGATGGTTTGCAGCGCTTTTAAAACCGGTTCGGATAGTGCTAAATCTTTGAAGGACGGCATGGCGGTGGGGGTGTCTGACATTAAATATACCTGTAGAGAATAAAGAGAACTGTCTGCGGACGGCAGGCAATAGTGGCATTGTACCGCAAAACCACGGCGCAATGCTTAACTTATTGATAATTTGGATAAAACGCGGATGTTACCGCGAGGTTTTGCTTTTGGCGTAATGCAGGCAGATAAACAGAAAAAACTGAGCGCCGAAAATAAGATTGGCCATTAACAGGTGTATGGGTTGGGCGAAGGCCGGAAAACCCAAACGGTCTAAACTCACCCCGGCCAAAATGGCGGTTACGATCAGACCCGTCAGTGCATAAGCCACCGTGAGCAGCAGACTGTTATTATCGGCATTTTTACGAATCGTCCAGGCCAGCCAAAGGTTGGTAAACAAAATGACGGAAGAAAACGAGCGATGGATGTAAAAGATAATGGGAAAGCTGTCTCGCCAGTATTGGCGGTCGATATAGCTATGTTGATGCGCTATGTAATCGATCGATTCCCTGACTTGGGTGCCCATGGCTACCTGTAACAAGGTCATGGCCATGGCGATTTTCAACACCAAAATAAAGCGCGGGCTTACCCAGTCGGCATCAAGGGCGGTGAGTAGCGATTTTTGCGAACGGCTTATCGCGTAAATCAATAACGCCACGATAAATAACGCCAGCAGCATGTGCAGCGTGATCATGAAAGGCTTTAAATTGCTGGCGACCACGGCCGATCCCAGCCAGCCTTGAAAACCCACCAAAAAAAATGCCGATATCGCTAAATAAAACGTGGCTTTATCGGTTTTCAGGTAAATGCGCGACGACCAAGCGGTAAGGAAAATCAAAAAACCGATGGTAACCCCCACCAGCCGATTGGTGTATTCGGTCCAAGTTTTTACTGGGTTGAAAGTGGTATTTTCGTAACCGCGCGCGGCGTATATTTCGTGATAATTGCTCGGTAGTTGCGCTTCGTCGGTCGGTGGCACCCATTGTCCGAAGCAGGTTGGCCAGTCCGGGCAACCCATGCCGGCACCGGAGGCGCGCACAATGCCGCCAACCAGAATAACGAAATAAACCGCGAAAATAGTCAGTGTGCCCAGGCGGCGAAACCGGGCTGCAGCGTGTGAATCTATCATGATGTTTATAAGAACATGGCTTGAGCGAGTTCGATTTCTTCCGAAACCCCTTCGATTTCCAGAATTTCCGCATCGGCTTGCAAGCCCAATTTCGCGAAGGCCGGTACCGTAGCCCAGTCAACCCGGCAGGCCGGGTGATCCGTACCGGCAATACTCTGCAAGAATGCCACTTGAACCAAATCGACATAATCCGGAGGGCCGTCATGGTCGCGCTGAAAGTCCACATATTCGGACGCCACCAGTTTTAACTCATCCGGGAAATTCCAGGTATCCATAATCAGTTTACCGACATGCGGGTGAGCTTTTTCCAGCAGTTTTTCCAGTCGGGAAGGGCTGTCTTTGAACTCGGGAATTTTTTCCACCAAAGTAAGAATCGGCAGTTTGCCGATTTGATGGATCAGGCCGGCCAGCATGGCTTCGTCAGGGTTCAGCCGGGGTACAAATGCGGCCAATGCCCGGCTGATCGCGGAGACATTAACGCCTTGTTCCCAAATGTTGCGGAAGTAATGTTCCAGCAAAGCCGTGGTGGGCTTGAACATTTGCTGCATGACCAGGCTGGTGATCAAAGTACGGATGGTGCTGTTGCCGAGCCGGGTGACCGCCATCTGGATGTTTTTAATTTCATTGGCCCCCCGATATAACGGGCTGTTGGCGACTTGAATCAAGCGCGCCGACAGGGCCGGATCGGTGGTGATCATTTCCGCTAATTCTTGCGCCGAGGCATCGCCTTTGGATACCGAATCGCGCACTTTTAGGGCAATGTCGGGCAAGGTCGGTAAGATTAAGCGATTTGCTTCCAGTTCGGTTTTAACGTGAACCAGGAAGTCTTGAACGGATTTAAATTGCATACTTAGCTTTCCGGCTATTGGCGGGGTAGTAATTTGATTGGGGTGTGTTGTTGGTTGTCCAGTATAAAGTTTTTTGGATTGTCATCAACTGTTTGTAGCACTATCAGTAAACGGGTGATTGAGCCGTACGATGCCAATGCCAAAATATCGCCACATTTCTGTTGGGTTTCAGCGTCTTTTACGGTGAAGTCGTTATCTTGCGGCAGGATTTCATTAACTTCGGCCACATGAAGCTGGCGTTTTGCCTTACCCAAGTAGTGGGTTCTCGCGACGATTTCTTGGCCGGTGTAACAACCTTTACTGAAACTGATCCCGTCAAGTTGGTCGATATTCAACATCTGCGGGATGTATTGTTCCGATTGGGACGCTTCAAACCAGGGCAAACCGACGGAAATATCTTGAAAGCGCCATTCGGCAAGCGGCCGGGTCGGCAAGTTTTTGAAAGGATGCCGTTCCGCAGCGCTTAAGGGGGCGACACATAAAAACCGGGGAGCGGACGGCATTTTAATAAATACCGCTCCCGCGTTATCGCTACAATAAAAGTCCTGCGTGGGCAGGTCGAAATCGATGATATTGCCCGGCTGATTAAGACCGGCCAGCATCAGGTTTTCCGGCTTAGCGAGTTTGACCTTAGCGCGTAGCACGTACATTTGCAGTTTTTTTGTGACTATATCCAGCAAACCGGCCGGGACGATTAAAAAAAAGCCGAGTTGAGTTTTTATGACCAGTAATGTGCTGATCATTCGGCCTTTCGCATTGCAAAATGCCGCAATACTGGCTTTTTCCGGAGACAGGCCGTTGATGTCGCAGGTCAATTGGCCTTGTAAAAAACGGCCGGCGTCTTCGCCATTAACTTCTATAATTGCGAGATGGGTTAGATGATAAAGAGAGGCGGTCGGTTGCTGTGGCGTCGTCATTGAGTTGCTAAATTACAAAGGTTAAACACAAAAAATTGTTATAGGAACTATTCTACACGTTGAGTATCGGTATCAAGACGGGTAAATGGCACAACCTTTTCTAACATCGCATTTTTTTGCAATCAAACCTTCGCCGCGGTTAAGGCTTGTAGTCGATCTTTTTCACCTGTCGGCTATTATGGCAAGCGTTTTGAATTCGCTGGCCATAATGTATCAATTATTGTTGCTTGCCGCTGTTGCCGTGCTTTGGCGGGCAAGCTGGAAATATTGGAAAACATCCGCCGTGCTGCTGAGATATACTAAAAATAGCGGTTGGGAGGTGGCGATCAATGGTGACGATTATGTGGCCGGTGAAGTATTAGCCGATACCGTTATCACTAAATGGGTCATATTTTTACGCTTTAAAACGGCTAGGCAATCAACAATGTCATTACCAATAGCGAATGATACGTTATCCGCGGACGATTTTCGTCGGTTGAGGGTTATTCTTACTTTGTCGGGATGCGAGCGAAATTAATGGACGATATTAGTAAGCCGTCAATCGAATCCAGGATCAATAAGCTTAAAAATTTACCGGCTTTGCCCGAAGCGAGCGTTAGAATTTTAGAAGCGGTAAACGATCCGGACGTGGAGATTGAGAAACTGGTAAAGGTCATTTCCCTGTCGCCGGCCTTGGTGGCGCGCTTGTTGGGGTTGGCTAATTCGGCTTTTTTCGGCCAGTTAAACCAGATTGACGATCTGCATACCGCTATCGTGCGAGTGCTTGGCTTGCAGATGGTCAAGAGCCTTTCGCTGGGTATTTTGTTAAACGTTCAATTGGATCCGAAACATTGTAAAGGCTTCGATAGTCAGTCGTTCTGGATGCATTCCTTAATTACCGCTGTTGCCGCTCAAAAACTGGCGAATGCACATGCTTGGCAAAGCCTTTCTTCCGCAAATGCCTATACTTGCGGCCTGTTGCTACATATAGGTATATTGGTGGCGGCCTATGCGTTTCCCGAGGAGCTGGACGGCATTTTATCTCATGAATCCAATAGTTATCTTCATGTTGAAACTGAAATTCAAAGGCGTTTTGGGCAAAGTCATTACCAGATGGGTTATATTCTGCTTAAAAAATGGCAATTGCCCGAATTTTATCAGTCCATGCTGAGCCAATTTACGAATACCGAGATGCCGGAAAATCAAGTAGAGCTTAATCGCTGCCTGCATGCCAGTCAGCAGATATGCTATTCGATACTCGATCAAGAGGCGGATGATACCGGGCTGGATTTGATAGCGGCAACAGCCGGGTTGCCATTGGAAACAGTCGGCAAGGTTTTTAGCGCATTGTTGGAAAGTAAGGATAATGTACAAAAATTGGCCGCGGAGATGGGCGGATGGTAAGCGGGAGCATGTTGCTGAGTCTGGATAAAGACTGGGATGGCACTAATGTGCAGGACTTAATTGTCGATCTCGTCAATGCGCTTTCGGCGGTTAGGTCCTTGTCGGAAATCAGCTGCGAGATGGCGGACGAAAAGGCTGTGATCAGGCTGGCCTTGTCCTGTCTACTGTCCAATCAGGATATAGAAAGATGTTCTTTCTTCATATTAGGCGACGATGGTTCGTTGAGCAATGTTACCGGCGTAAGCGTTACCGAACAAGCCGGTAGCGACGTTTTAATCGCCCAGAACACCATGAGTTTTCGCATGGGCGAGGGGATAATCGGTACGGCGGCGGCTACCGGCGAGATGCAGCATAGTAGTAATTGCATTGAAGATGAACGGTTTACTTCGGGGCGGGACAGTGAAAGCATGCCGGGTTCCATCATCTGCACCCCCGTATTCACTTTGCATAAAGAATTGATTGGCGTATTAAACGTCTCGCATTCCGAACCTGATTTCTTCACGGTTTGGCATATGCGCTTGCTTCAGGTATTCAGTAATATCCTTGGACAGCTGATTACCAATCGACGCTTATTCCAGCAAATGGAGATTCAGATTGCTTTAAGAACGGCCGAGTTGGAACGCTTGGTTGAAGAGACTCGCCGCTTAAAAGATTATTACGTCAGTATGTCCATGCAAGATCAATTGACCGGGTTGCATAATAGGCGCTATTTTTACGATCAGGTCGAGCTCGCCTTCGCGCAACATAATCGTTACGAATATCCGTTTTGTTTGTTAATGATGGATATTGACCACTTTAAAAGTATTAATGACGATTTTGGACATGCCTTTGGGGACGAGGTCTTAATAACGGTGGCGGGAGCATTGAAAAAGCAGGTCAGAAGCACCGATATATTGGTGCGATTTGGGGGTGAAGAGTTTGTCATTATCTTTGTTAACACCAGTTGCGACAACGGTAAAACCTTTGCCGAACGTATCAGAGACAATATTAAAAGTTTGAAGTGGCAAGTAGACGGTAAACAAATCCAATTGACCATGAGTATTGGTCTGTATTGCATGGTACCCGAGTCTAGCAACGATAATCGGTATAACGATATCGACCAGATTATTCACTGTGCGGACACCGCGCTTTATAGGGCAAAGGCGAACGGACGAGATCGGGTGGAGGTATTTGCCGGTCCGTTGGCCGATAAGCCTTAAATGTTGGTTTTTTGCCCACCTGAGGTTCGTCGACATATTTTTGTTCGAGTTTGAAGCTGGGGATAAGCGATACCGTATTGATCGGGCGCGATAAATCGCCGTACACGTCGTTCATTTGCCGGTGCCGTTCCGGCTAATCTGCCGTTGGTTTGGCAGAGAATGTTAAAAATGTTGCAAAATTTAAATAAGTCTTTATAATGCTCACTTTCTTTGCCGGGGTGGTGAAACTGGTAGACGCGCCGGATTCAAAATCCGGTTCCTTCGGGAGTGTCGGTTCGATTCCGACCCTCGGTACCATTTATTGATGCAATAAAATGCAAAGAAGAGCAAGAACCCGCAAGCCACAAGGCTTAGCGGGTTTTTTTTGTGCAAAGAAGTGCAGGGAAATGCAGGGGCATGCACCTCAAACAGTGACACAATTAGTGATACGCGTTAAATTTACGCCCATCCGTATCACTGCGTATCACTTTCGGTGTCACTCAATGGCTAAGAATCTCAATAAAGACACGGTCTACAGGGCGGCAAAGCCTAAAGACAAAGACTACACCATCAACGACGGCGAATGTCTGGCGTTGCTCGTTAAAACCAACGGTTCAAAGCTTTGGCGATTTATTTACCGGTTTGGTGGCAAGCAAAATCGGCTTGGTTTTGGCTCTTATCCGGAGACATCACTGGAAAGCGCCAGGCGCAAAGCCGAAGCAGCCCGAGAACAAATTGCCAACGGCATCGATCCCAGCGCAACGCGTAAACAGGAAAAGGCCGACAACCAACAGGCCGTCGAGGCTCAAATACGCCTTGATGCAGGGCTTCCGCTAATCAACAGCTTCGAATACGTTAACCGCGCACAATACCTGGACGAACGCTGGCGGATGATGCAAGCCTGGGCCGACTACCTGGACGTGTTGAAATCCGGTGCGCAAGTAATCCAGTTCCCGCGCCAGGCGTAACCCCCGTCCGGGCTAAACCGTTTTTTTATATAATTTCTTGGAATAGTGAAATAACCCGGCATACCCAGCACAGTCAGCACTGCCAAGGCTTACAGACCATTAAACCCAGCATTCGACCCAGCACAAAACTTTATTTGGTTTGTTCTTTTTACTCCGAAAAATGATTTGACTTGTTTTTGTTGTCACAGTATCTTGTCGACAAGATACTGTGACATTTTAGGAGGGCGTATGGAAATAGTGAAAGTACACGATGACCGATATCATGAAACGCGGGTAAAGCGCCTGTCCGATATTGCGGAAGCGCCGCGCGGTCGAACTGACACTCACAACAAGACCATCAACATGTCGTATAGCCGGCCATTGTATTCGCACAGATGCGAGGTTTGCGGCAAGCGTTTCGAGGGCATTAAAACAGCGATCACATGCAGCCCGGCATGCCGCAAGAAAAGGCAGCGACTCGCGCAAGGCCATGCGTAATGGAATGCTTGGAAAGAAAAACCAGTTTAAAGCCCATTGATACCGACAATTTACTTCGGTTAAAAAAGTGTTTACAAGCACCGCACATGCTCAAAATTGCATCATGGTGAATCAATGTGGTCAAAGTGATTGGCCGCAACGACAGACACTTTGTGAAAAAGTATCTGCTATGGTATAGAATGAACACCGTTGAACATTATTGAACGTCTTTGGACAAACAACAAACCATGAACAAACATACGTTTAAAGGATTGATCAGCGGATTAAGTGCAGCCGGTTTACTGTATTCAAATGTCGAATATCCGGACTTTCCCAATATCAAACCCACAAAAAACCAAGACTGCGACAACATGCGCGGCGACTGGGTAAAAATCGGCGGTGATTTTTCAAAGGTAATACAGCGTGAAAAGTCCGCAAAAGAAGAAGCCAGACGCCAATAACACCCACACAGATACCCGTGTATCGGCTGTAGGCTGGAGCGGGCCACTACCGCCGCCTGCCGCGTTAGAACAATTCAATAGCATCATAGATAACGGCGCTGAGCGCATCTTTAAAATGGCCGAGGCCGAACAAGCCGCCCGCCTGGCCAGAGAAGCCGAAGCCGCTCAGTACGAAATCACCAAACTGGACGCCATACGCCAAGACAGTCGGCGCGGCCAATGGCTAGGGTTTACGATTGCCATATCAGCCGTTATCGCCGCATCGGCAACCGCTTATTTTGGCGCGCACCCCGCGGTATCAATCGCCTTGGTAGGTGTCCCCATTCTTGGGATCGTCAAGGCCATCATCAACAGTCGAAGCGATAGGTAGCATTAGCTACCTAAACTGTCAGCCGGCCGGATTACCCTTTAACAGCTGGTCACGTTCGGCCTTGCTGAGCGTGTTCAACAGGTTGGCGGCCATTTGGAGCGTAGACGCGGCCGGCGGGTTGAGGTAGTGCTTAAAACCAATAGTGGCCACGAACGTGGCGCCGCAGTCTTTGGTATTCATGCACTGGCAATACAGATCGGCGACGGTTTTGGCGTCGTTTAGATTGTTGCGCGAGGTGATGCGGGCTTTATGTCCGCAGTTGGGGCAATAAACAGTCATGTGAGCATTCCGGATGAATGGGCGAGGTTTAAAACTTGACAAAACTTGACTTCAATCTATACTCCGCGCATGCAAAAAAGACTGAATACAGCCAATACAGAGCGAGCGATAGAGACAGCTGGACTGACTCAAACCGCCATTGCCGATGAACTTGGCGTATCAAAAGAAGCTGTTTCGCAGTGGCTCAATAATAAAGCTTTTCCGCGTCCTAACAAATTGCTGCAACTGGGCAAGCTTTTAAATCTGGCCTTCAACGAATTGGTTATCACAGAAGAGCCAAACGCGCCACAAATTGCCTTTCGCAAAATGAGAGGCACCAAAACCAAAGATCACCACATTGAAAAAGCCCAAGAAATGGGCCGCTTCCTGCGTCAGTTGGTGCCTTATCTTCCGTTCGACACCATGTCAATGCCGCCCGTACTAAAATCGCCAAGCTGCGATTACGACTATTTGCGCAAAGCCGCCGCCAAAGTGCGGGAAGACATTAACCTAGAGCCAACCGCAACCGTTGATTTTAAGCACCTGATTCGGCGCTTTCTGGAGCTGCAAGCGGTGGTCGTGCCGGTATTGTGGGGCAGCAAACAGCGCCATGAAAACGCCGTGCATATTTACTTGCCGGACTCGCAAAGCACTTGGGTTTATCTGAATCTTGATACCAACATCCACGACTTTAAATTTTGGATGTCACACGAATTAGGCCACTGCCTTTCGCCCAATTTGGAAGGCGATGCAGCCGAAGATTTTGCCGACGCCTTTGCCGGCTGCCTGTTGTTTCCGCATGAACTGGCAGAACAAGCCTATGCCAGCATTAAACGGCAGCGCAGCACTGCTGCAAAAATTGTTCATATAATTGCCTTGGCCGATAATCAATTAATTTCGCCCAATACCATCTTAGGCCAAGTGAATAAATATGCCGTGCATGCCAACAAACCGGAAATTGATTTAGGGAATGGGTTTTGCGGCGCTGTCACCAATCACAACAGGCAATACCTAAATGTCAGCGAAACACTGTTGAATGATGCAGAACTGGACGATAACGGCAAGCCAAGTGCTCGAGACTACATTACCAAAATCGAACATCTATTCGAGACCCCATTTTTCGACCTGTTGCGGCATTATTTAAAACAGCACCAAAAAGGCCCAGGTTACGTTCAAACGGTACTGGATATGCCGTTACTCGACGCACGGAGTATCCACGCCGAGTTGACCTGATGGCTCAGTCGAAAATACTGGTCGATACCAACGCCTATCTCAGGCTGGCCAACACAATACGCCCCCTGCTATTTGCGCCCTTCGGCGAACATGAATATTGCCTGTACATCCTTCCGGAGCTCAACGAAGAGCTGAATAACCACAAGATGCACAATGTGTTCTATTGGATAACCGAAGACGAGTACGTCGAAAACCGCAAGCACTTCCCGGCCATAGGCCGCAAGCAAAAGAAAGCCATCGCCCAAACCTTTGACTTTGTCTGGGATCATGTGCAAACCGACTTGCCTGGCCCGTCCAAAGTCGATGCCTTGTATATTGCCTATGCCATAGAGCTCGGTATCCCTGTAGTCACCGACGATCAGGACATGACCGCTTTGGCCAGGGTATTCGACGCCCAAGTCATGCCAACCCTGGAACTGCTGAAGATCATGCTCGAGTGCGGCCATACCGACATGAAAACCATCAAAAGCCTTTGCGAGTATTGGCGACAATTCGGCGACCGGCCGGCCAATCTGGAAGCAGACTTCAAGCGGCTGTTTCCGGATCAATAACTGGCGGTATTCAGCTCAGTTTATTTATAATCGAATCAACCGGATAGCTTTAGGGAAACGCTGATTAAATCCCCGGCGAGAGATGAGATAATAGAGCCTATCTGATCGTAGCCTGGATTAGCCGATGAACACACCGACCCAAACCAGTTTTGCCGAACTTGAATACGCCAGCAAAAAACGCCAAACCCGGCGGGAAAAATTTCTGGCGGAAATGGAGCAAGTGGTGCCTTGGGTCTTATTGTTAGCCAAGCTGGAGCCGCATTATCCGCAAAGTGGTCGCCGAGGCCGACAACCGATGCCCTTGAATCGCATGTTACGCATCCACTGCATGCAACAATGGTTCAGCTACTCGGACCGGCAAATGGAAGATGCGCTGTATGAAATCGACAGCATTCGGCGTTTTGCCGGCTTCGGTAGCGTCACCGAGGCGCTGCCGGACGAAACCACCATTCTCAACTTCCGCCACTGGCTGGAAAAACATAAGCTGACCGAAGTCTTGTTGTCGACCGTCAACGACCATCTGAAAGATCAAGGTCTGTTGGTATCCAAAGGCACCATGGTCGATGCCACGATTGTTCACGCCCCCAGTTCAACCAAGAATCAAGAGCAACAACGCGACCCCGACATGCACCAAACCAAGAAAGGCAAGCAGTGGTATTTCGGGATGAAAATCCACGTCGGCGCCGACGTCAATTCAGGGGCCGTACACAGTGTAACGGTGACCGCCGCCAACACGGCCGACATCGTGGAATTGCCCAATTCTCGGGCATGCTGACATCAACATGACCATGCGCTATGCCCACCTGGCGCCAGACCATTTGAAGGACGCGGTTACATTAAATCCGCTGGCTAAGGCAGCGTAGCGGACTTGGCGGCCGGGATAGTTTCACATGCGCGCCCGGGCCAAAAATCACTCCTCCTCGCCTGCGCGGTTTTTGCACTGATTTTGTGCATGGAAGTCTAAAAATGAAACAATATTGTGTGCGATTATTGAGAAAGCCACAGAAACGGCATGAAAAACGCTTAAATATGGGTGTTTTTACCGAAAATCGCATGATCGGTAAAAGACCGGGAAAATTCGCCGTCTGTAAAAATATGGCGGAAAATGCACGTTTTAGAAGTTAAATTTCAGTTTACAAGCCGACGAAAAATAAGAATATACTTTTTAATTCAATTATTTACGACAATTCACGGTTTTTTATTGACTCAACACCGGCACATCGATAAAAAACAAATCCTATTACACATCAATGGCTTGCATTAAAAGTGATTGGCGGAAATTGGCGAAGTCTAGCGGTTTTTGCTGGCCGGGATTCCGTTCGGGTTTGTTTAGGCAAATCAACCTCAAATTGTTGCCGTTTTTAGCTGTCAGAATTAGCAATGAATCTCGTCTTAACGCACGGCATAAAACACAGTTACAATTAAGTCGAGTGATACGATTAGTGATACAGCTCAACAATGATTCATTTATTTATTTATTTATAAAACAAACACTTATATATA
>NZ_JANIBK010000113.1 GCF_024505165.1 Methylomonas rivi | reverse complement strand
CGGGCCAAATCGCAACCCGCTTCGGTATGGCCGGCCCGGTTCAACACGCCGCCGGCCTGCGCCATCAACGGAAAAATGTGTCCGGGTTGCACCAGATCGCTGGGCTGGGCGGCCTTGGCCACCGCCGCCTGTATCGTCAACGCTCTATCGGCGGCTGAAATCCCGGTAGTGACGCCCTCGGCGGCTTCGATCGACACGGTAAAGTTGGTGGTATACGGGGTTTTATTGTCGTTCACCATCAACGGCAAGCGCAATTGTTGGCAGCGTTCGCGAGTCAGGGTCAGGCAAATCAAGCCACGGCCGTACTTGGCCATGAAATTGACGTCTTCCGGACGGGTAAACGCCGCCGCCATCAACAAATCGCCTTCGTTCTCGCGGTCTTCATCGTCCATGATGATGACCATTTTGCCTTGGCGCAAATCCTCAATGATTTCTTCTATGCTATTCATTTAATAAAGCCGCTGTTTTGTAATAAGGCTTCGGTGATACCGGTTTGGCATTGCGCCGCCGCGTCGCCCTGCATCAGGCGTTCCATGTAACGGGCCAGCAGATCCGCTTCCAGATTCACCTCAAACCCCACTTCGGCAGTGCCCAGTGTAGTTTCCTGTAAGGTATGCGGCACGATGTTGACCGAGAAATAAGCTCCGTTCACCGCATTGACCGTTAAGCTGATGCCGTCGATGCAGATCGAGCCTTTCTCGGCGATATATTTGGCCAAGCTATCCGGCGCTTTAAATTTAAAGCCTATGGAACGGCCGTCCGCCTGTTTTTCCACCACTTTGCCGATACCGTCCACATGGCCGCTGACGATGTGGCCGCCCAAGCGGGTGGATGGGGTCAACGCCAATTCCAGATTCACCGGCATGCCGGGTTTGGCGGATTTTAACGTGGTGCGGGATAAGGTTTCGTTGGAAACGTCGGCGCAGAAGTAATGCCGGCCCAACTCCACCGCCGTCAGGCAGACGCCGTTGACGGCGATACTGTCGCCCAACGCGCAATCGGCCAGCGACAATTTGCCGGTATCGATTCGCAAACGGCAATCGCCACCGCGCGGCTGAATGGCGGCAATACTGCCGACCGCCAGGATAATACCAGTAAACATCGTTTTCCTCTGCGAGTTATCGCGACAACGTCAGACGCAGATCGGGCCCGACCTGTCTGACAGCGTTAAATTTAAACGGCTTTTTAGCCGCCATGCTTTGCAATTGCGAAAAATGAAACAGACCGCGGGCTTGGTCCCCCAGCGCGCAAGAAGCAACATATAGCAGCCATTCGTCCACCAAGCCCGTGTCCAGCAAGGCGCCGTTCAAGGCGGCGCCGGCTTCTATCCAAACCGTATTGATTTGCTGTTGCGCCAACAGTTTGAAAGCCTCGCTCAAATCGACCCGGCCCATTCGGCGGCCCACCTGCCAGACCCTGCAACCGGCATCCCGCAAGCGCAATTGTTTGTCCGGGTCGTCATGGCACGTGATTACCCAAGTTTCGCCGGGCAGTTGCAGCATTTTGGCGTTAAGCGGCATGCGCAGATTCGAATCCAAAACCACCCTGACCGGCTGTTTGACGGCAAAATCCACCCGCGCATTCAGGGACGGATCATCGGCCAGCACGGTATCGATACCGGTTACGATGGCGCTGCTTTCGGCCCGAAAATTTTGCACATCCCGCCGAGCCTGTTCCGAAGTAATCCATCGGCTTTCGCCGTTGGCCAGCGCGGTGCGGCCGTCCAGGCTCATGGCTAATTTGCTGCGCGCGAACGGCAGGCCGGTCAGCATCCGTTTGATGAAGCCGCGATTCAATTGTTCGGCCTCGGCTTGCAACAAGCCGCAGCTGACGTCGATGCCGGCGTCACGCATTTTCCGCAAACCCTTCCCCGCCACCAGCGGATTGGGGTCCTGCATGGCCACCACTACACGGCCGACGCCGGCCTCGATCAGAGCATCGCAACAGGGACCGGTGCGGCCGTGGTGGCTGCAAGGTTCCAGAGTGACATAAGCGGTCGCACCCCGGGCCTGAGTCCGGTCGGCCAGTTTCGCCAAGGCGTCGACTTCGGCATGGGCCCGCCCGGCTTGCGCATGCCAGCCTTCGGCCAGAATTTGCCCGTCTTTCACCAACACACAACCGACACGCGGATTGGGGTCGGTGGTGTAAAACCCGTTCCTGGCCAGCCGCAGTGCCCCGGCCATAAAGCCGGCATCATCCGCGACAGTCATGTATTCCGCAGTTTTTCTATCATGTCGGTAAATTCGCTGACATCCTGAAAGCTGCGGTAAACCGAGGCAAACCGCACGAAGGCGACATGGTCCAACGCACTCAATTCCTTCATGACCAATTCGCCGAGTTCATTGGCATGAATTTCCCGCTCGCCTTTGCCCACTAAGACTTTTTTGATGCGGTTAATCGCCGCCTCCACGGCGTCGACATTCACCGGACGCTTTTCCAGGGCCCGTTGCATGCCGGCGCGTAATTTGGCTTCGTTAAAGGCTTCCCTGGCGCCGTTGCGTTTGATGATGCGCGGCAGCGTCAACTCCACCACTTCGAAGGTGGTAAAGCGCTCCTTGCAGGCCACGCATTCACGGCGGCGCTTGACCTGGTCGCCCTCATCGGCCAAACGGGTATCGATGACCCGGGTATCTTGTGCTGAGCAAAAAGGACAACGCATTTGATAAAGTGGCTTAAAGCCAAGCTATTGTAAAGCCGGGCATTTTATTACAGATTGGTTTTTTAATAAAATCGCCGACTTACCCGCCGGCATGCATGGGCAGTATGCCGTCCGCCACCGAACGTATATGCACGTCGCGTTGCGGGAACGGAATCTCGATCCGATGCGCCTGCAAGGCGGCATAAAGCTTTTTATGCAGCTCATGGGTGACGGGTACCCTATCTCCCAACTCGCGCACAAATACTCTGACCGTAAAATCCAGCGAACTTTCGCCAAAACTCATGAAACTGATGGAGGGTTCGGGCTCCTTAAGAACGGATTTAACCGAATTGACTACATCTTTTAACACCTGCTCGACCAGTTGCACATCGCTGCCATAGGCCACACCGACCACCACCACCACCCGGGTAACCGTATCCGTCAAGGTCCAGTTTACCAGCCGCTCGGTAATGATGTTTTTATTCGGCACCACCAGCTCCTTCATGTCCCAATCGATGATATGGGTGGCGCGCATCTGAATTCTACAGACCCGGCCGGTGACATCGCCCACCGTCACGGTATCGCCCACCCGAATCGGCCGCTCGAACAGTAAAATGATCCCGGACACCAGGTTGGCGAAAATCTCCTGCAAGCCGAATCCCAAACCCACGCTAAGGGCCGCCACCAGCCATTGCACCTGCGACCAACTGCCGCCCAACTCATTGGCGATGGCCAAAAAGGCGATGCTGACCAACAAATAGCGCACCAATTGAATCAAGGCGTAGCGGCTGCCGGCGGTCATGGCGAATCTGCCCGCGGACAGCAAATCGACCAGACCGGGAAAATTACTGACAAACACCACGGTTAGGCCGATATAGAAAAAACAAAACAATAGGTTAATCAGGGTTATCCGGATGACGGTTTCCTTACCATCGATCGTATCGCTATATTGCCAAAGCTCGATACGATCGAAAATGGAAAAAGCCGGTAAAATGTCCTTCCATATCATCCAGGCGCCTACGGTCAATATCACCGCAATCAGGGTCGTCAATAATTTGTTGCTTTGCTCGTTAATCTTGGAAAGGTCCAACAGAGTTTCTTCCGGCACATACGCCCCTTCCGCGCCGATATTGACATTGGCCTGATCGGCCTGCTTGCGTTTTTGCCGGGCATTTTGCAAAGCCAGCTGGCGTTTGGTCACCGTCAACCAACGCAATACCAAGGCATGAAATAACGCCGTGGCGAATACCAGGCGTAGCGTAACGACCAACTTGTTTTCCAACTCCAACGCGCTTTGGTAATAGCCCATCACCGCAAAACCGATCACCACCCAGGGCGCCAAGGCGGCCACCAGATACCAGAGATAGCGCAAATGGCCGAGCCAGCTATCGGAATAAGCATAAAACGATTTGGCTAAACCGGTCAGCGGATGGGTAAAGCGATGAAAAACATAAGACATCGCCATCATCAGAATAATCAGCGCGGTCCGGCCCAAGGCGTGGCTTTGCTCCGAAAACGGATTGGCATTCGCCATGCCGATGATGAATACCGCCGGGATGATAACGAAACGAGACCATTTAATTTGACTGTACAGCAATTGCACCGAACGTTTTTGCCAGTGAAACAGCATTTCCGCCACGCCTTCCGGTTTGAGCAGCCGGTAAAAAAACTGCAATATCGCCAGCGGTACCGCGGCCTCTACCAATCCGGCCGCCACCGCCCGGCTAAAGGCATCGGCATTGGCCGTCAGAGTCATGGCCCAGGCCGTCCACCCCATCAGCATCGCCGCGGGTAAGGACAGCAGCAGGATAAACCCCAAACTGTTTAAAGTCTGGCGAAAGCTCACCAAGTATTGGTTGGAGCTGCATTTGTTCAGCACCGCCAATAAATGCTGTTTGAGGTCGTTCCTATACCGCCAATGCAAAACGGTAATGGCGATAAGCGAAACCAGCAAAAACACCGGATAGGTTTGCAAACCCTGGCTAAGATTTTCAAGCGCATGCAGCCAGTTGGACGGCGCAAAAAACCACATCGCCGAATGCAGGATATTGCTTAGATAGGCATGGGAAATCACCGGCGCACTAGGCACCCACAACAAACGCTGGTCCAGGTAAGCGCCGAACTTGTCCGCGCCATTCAGCATCTGCTGCAATACGAAATCGACATCGCCCAATAAGCGGGCATACTCGCTGTAGGCCACGGCCAGACGCCCCACCAAATCCTTCTGGTCATTCAACAACATGCGCAGTTCGGTTCTGATCCGCAACGCTTCCGCCTGATCGGCATCGGCGGGTAAGCCTTGTTCCAAACGGCCGAGCAAAGTCTGGTTTACGTCCATTAACTGCTTTTTGACCTCATCGAGCTTGAACATTTCCAAGCTCGCCTCGGCGATCTCCGTTTGGATACTGTCGTTCAGGCCGTTGTATTGCTTGCGTTGCGGCAGGTTGCGGCGCTGTTCCCGCAACAAGTTTCCCAAGGCCGGACTCAAACCGGCCAAGCTGATTTTTTGCTCGGCGCTCTGAAAGTCCTTTTCAATCTGTTGCGAACGGGCGTCCAGTTCGGTTTTTTGGGTTTGATACAGCTCGATATGCTTATTGACCGCTTGCAAATCGCGATTGAAACGCATATTTTCCTTGGTCGCTTCCCTGATCAACGGGTGCTTGCCTTCCGCATCCTTTTCGGCTTGCAGCAATGCGGCTTGCTCCTTGTCGATTTCCTGCTGGCGTTTATCCAGTAACGCAGCTTCCAACTCACCGATCAACAGCATCTGCGCTTCGCGTTGCAAGTTCAAAAGATGCATGCGGTCCTTCTGCAACTGCAATTGCAGTGGGTTGCCGATACTTTCCAGACCCAACGTTTTCAAGGTGCTGTTAAACAGCCTGATGCGGGTTTCCAGCTGAATTTGCCGGGCTTCTTTCTCAAGCAAATTTTCGCCGTTCTTATCGGTTAACCGCTGTTGCTCCTGTTGGGTGGCCGATTGCTTGGTTTTGATTTCAGCCATCGTTTCCCGAATGACTTGCGGGCTGTTCGTCAACTCGGCGATCAGCGCTTCATGCTTGGCAATTTCGGCATCCAAATCGCTGAGCCGGGTTTTTTCCATTACCAGACGCTGCTCAATCTCATCGGCGGGAAACGAAGCCAGTTTTTCCGGTTTGCGTTGTTTTAGAACCGCCCCGGTTCCATCTATTTGCGCCTGCAATTGCTTGGCATCCAAGGGCAGGTTTCTGGTTGAGCGTTTAAAAGTCTCGGCCAGTTCTTCCTGCCGCTGCGCTTGCCGCAGGTTATCCTCGCTTTCCTGATAAGCGGAAAGGATGCGGTTTTTCTGTTCTTCCGATACGTTTTGCCGGTCTTTGGTAGACTCTATGCGCTGTTGAATCTCTTCTAAGGTGATACTTTTTACGGCCTGTTTTTGATTCCCGGCCCACGCAAGGTTTACACTGATTAAAAGCGCTATCAACCCAAGCGAAAAACCATATTTGCAAGTATTAAGACTCATGTATCTGAAAACTGAACGGAAAATAAACAATGGGAAAGAAAATAACCTGTCCGAACGGGAAGGCGTCATCAAATATCGGCTCGAGCATAAACAAAATCCGCTGTCACCCGCCATCGATATCGGCCCCATCAACGGCTGGCGCAGCTTATTCTTTCGCTTAGGAATCATTGGACAAAAGCCGGAAAAATACCATGGCCTCGGTTACGGTAATCTCAGCCAACGGCTGGCGCCGGGCCAAAACAGTTTTTTGATATCCGGCACTCAAACCGGGCATCTGGCTTATCTTGCACCCGAGCATTTTGCCATCGTCGAAACCGCTTCGGCAAAACACAATACCATCCGTTCAAGCGGGCCCAGCAGACCGTCCTCGGAAGCCTTGACCCATGCCGGCATTTATGAACTGGCCCCCTCCGCCCAAGCGGTAATTCATGTACATTGTCCGGAAATTTGGCGGCACACCCGGCCATTGGGCCTGCCTTATACCGCCGCCGATATTGCTTATGGCAGCATTGAAATGGCCGAGGCCGTCGAACGGCTGTTTAGTTCCGGACAACTCGGCCGTTTCCCCATTTTCAGCATGCTCGGCCACGAAGACGGTATCGTCGCCTTCGGCGATTCTCTCGCCAATGCCGCTCAAATACTATTAGCCCAACTGGCCCATGCATTGGCTATTGAGCAAAGCCCTAATGCTGGTTAGAATACCACCTTTATTAGTATTTATTAATTTAACCCATGCCTGAAATCATCATCTATACCGGCCGGCTTTGCCCTTATTGCACGATGGCCAAGAAATTATTCGAGCGCAAGGGCGCAAGCTATACGGAAATCGATGTCGATGCCAAGCCCGGCTTGCGTCAGGAACTGATGGAAAAAACCCAGCGCAGGACCGTACCGCAAATTTTTATCGGCGAACGCCATATTGGCGGTTTTGACGATTTACATGCGCTCGACATGCAAAAGCAGCTGGACCCTTTATTGCAGGCTTGAAATACCGCTCAACCGATGGAGATGATCTGCAAGCCGACTAAGGTAGCCTCGTCCGCGGCTGCGACCCAAACCACCTTGCCCAGGGCTATCAGTCCGAACTCCTTGATTTGCAGTTTGACCGGCGCATTGACTTTGACGGAAGGATGTTGCACCAACATTTTAACGCAAAGGCCTTTGGTCGAACGGTTGATGCCTTCCACATGCAGCCTGTCCTTGTCGATAAACAATTCCGCGGTAAAAGGTTCGGATTTGCGATAACCGCGCCGCTTTAGCCATAGCTTCTCGGCGTTATGCACCACGGACTCGAACTCCAGCCCCATCAAGATCCTGCCGCGCTCTTCGCGCACCCAGACGATGCTGACTTCCCCGGCCAGCATCAGTTCTTCGATAAACACTTCCGCCCGCCGGTCTTCGAACAGCAGCTTTTCAAAATCGTCGACCGTCGCCAAAAGCTGTCCGGGCAGCAATTCGATCATGGCCCCCTTGACGGACACATCGTAACAATTGAACTGCAAGGTTTCACCTCCCACATTCAACTGACCGATGGCGTTGAAATTTTTTCTATATTCTTTTCGTTCTTGAAACATGGTGAAAATCTCGTGTATATCGATGGGTGCATCAAAGATAGCTTATTTTTAAATTCCGCGCTTGGATCGGCCGGCGATTCAATACGCCTCAACCGGCTTGAGGATGAATAAAGTTTGCAGCATCGGAACGCATCCATTCATTAAAATCGTCCAGAGCCAGCGGCTTGCTTAAATAATAGCCTTGCGCCAAGTCGCAGGCATAACCGCCCAGCAAATCCAGAGTTTGCCGGCTTTCCACGCCTTCCGCGGTGACTTGCAAACCCAAATTGTGGGCCAGATTGATCGTGGCTTTGACGATGACCGCATCGTTTTCGCTTTTCAGCACGTCGCCGACGAAGGACTTATCGATTTTCAACTCGGTCAAGGGCATTTTTTTCAAATAAGCCAATGACGAATAACCGGTACCGAAATCGTCGATCGAGAACTTATAGCCCATACCGTGCAGGCGCTGGATAATATCCAGACTCCTGTCCGGGTCGGTCATGATGGAGCTTTCGGTAATTTCCAGCATCATCCAGGACGGCTGGATTCCGGAAGCGGCCGCCAAGCCGGCAATGATGTCCGGCAACTCCGGATCGTGCAAATCCCGGGCCGACAGGTTGACGGAAAGGATCAGGTCCAAACCCTGCCCATGCCATTCGGCGCACTGTCTGAAAGTCTGCTTGAGCGCCCACAAGGTCAAGTGCTTGATCGTGCGGGTTCTCTCCGCCATGGGGATGAATTCATCGGGCGGGACAAAACCGTGCTTGGGGTGGTTCCAGCGCACCAGGGCCTCGGCGCCGTATAGGCGGCCGGTTTTGACGGCGACCTTGGGCTGGTAGTAAATCTGCAATTCTTCTTTTTCCAACGCTTGGCGCAATTCGCTCATCAGCGTCAAGCGCCTGGGGCTGTGATCGTCGAACGAAGATGTATAAACCGCGTACCCCTCATGGGACTTGCCCGCCATAAACAGCGCCACGCCGGCTTTTTGCACCAAGGTATCGACATCCTCGCCATGCTCGGGAAAGTTGACGATGCCGATGTTGACATGAATGGACAGGCTCAAGCGTTCCGCCTTAAACGGCGATTCCAAGGCGACCTGCACATTCCTGGCCAACTGAACCCCGGCATTTGCATTATCGGTAGCCGGCACCAACAAACTGAAAATATTGCCGTCGATGCGCGCCACGCTGTCGTTACCCAACACCACGCTCTGCAGGCGGGTGGCGATTTGCTTCAAAATCAAATCGCTGCTGTTACGCCCCAGGGTGTCGTACACTTCCTTAAAATTGGCAAACTCCACCAATAAAATCGACAGCAGTTTATTTTGCTTGCCGGCCGACAGAATGGCTTGCTCGACCCGGTCGTAAAACAGAACCCGATTCGGCAAATCGGTGGCAATATCATGGGTTGCGGAGTAATTGGCCTGCTTTTCCATCGACTCGGCATGCGCCCGCAATTCATGGGTCTGATCGAAAATCATCGCTCCCGCCTGATAGGCGATAATCGAACTGGAATACTGCCCCCAAAACCCGAACACAAACGGTATGCTATCCAACACCCAAAGGCCGTAATTTTCGGATTGGGCTTTAACAATACCATCCAGGGTAATGCCGCCGGTTTGATACAGACTGACGCCGAGCGTCGCCAGAATAATGCTGGCAATTGCGATGGACACGCCTTGATAAGCGGTTTTGGAAACCTGGCTTTTCAAAATCCTGACGTTGTCGGACAGCACATTCCTGGCAAATTCCATGCATTCCCCCTACAGGCCCCGCAATAAATCGGTCTTAATGTCTTCGATATTTTCCAAGCCCACCGAGACCCTGACCAGACTGTCGGAAATACCGGCCTCCGCCCTGGCCTCGGGACTCAACCTGCCGTGTGTCGTCGTGGCGGGATGGGTGATAGTGGTTTTTACATCGCCCAAATTGGCGGTAATCGACAACATGCGGGTCGCATCGATCAAACGCCAGGCCTGCTCCTTGCCGCCGCTCAATTCGAAACTGACCACCGCGCCGAAATGGCTTTGCTGACGTTTGGCCAATTGATGCTGGGCATGGGACGCCAAACCGGGATAATGCACTTTTGCCACCGCGGACTGGGTTTCCAGCCACTTGGCCAGTTCAAACGCATTGTCGCAATGCGCTTTCATCCGTATGGCCAGCGTTTCCAGGCCGGACAGAAACACCCAGGCGTTGAATGGACTCATGCTGGCGCCGCCGGTACGCAGATACGGGTAAATATCCTTTTCGATCAGTTCTGCATTGCCGACGACAGCCCCGCCCACGCATCGCCCCTGCCCGTCGATGAATTTGGTGGCCGATTGCACCACTAAATCCGCGCCCAGGGCCAAGGGCTGTTGCAACACCGGGGTGCAAAAACAATTGTCGACCACCAACAGGCAGCCATGCCTGTGCGCGATGTCCGCCAGAGCCTGGATGTCGGCGATTTCGATCAAGGGATTGGACGGGGTTTCCAGAAACAAGAACCGGGTATTCGGTTGAATGGCCGCTTCCCAGGCGGCCAAGTCCGTCAAACCGACAAAGTCGCAAGTCACGCCGAATTTGCCGAAATAGTTTTGAAAGGTCAGCACCGTATTGCCGAACACGCTACGCGAACACACTACGTGATCGCCGGCTTTTAACAAGGCCATCCCCACCGCCATGATCGCCGCCATGCCGGAGGAAAACGCCAGGCAGCGCTCCCCGCGTTCCATCAAGGCCAAACGTTCCTGAAACGCGGTTACGGTAGGATTGGTAAAGCGGGAATAAATATTGCCCGGCTGCTTGCCGGTGAAGCGCAAGGAAGCCTGCTCGGCGGATGCGAACACATAACTGGAGGTGGCGAATATCGGCATGCTGTGCTCGTCTTCATGGGTACGCCGATGCCCGGCCCTGATAGCCTGGGTTTCCAGGGAATATTCCCGCCAATCGAAATCCGTCATTTCACTTTCCCGTTATTTTTGCGCGGCGGCCGTCAAGGCATTGCGCTGTTCCTGCGCGCCATCGTTGCGTAAGGCCTCGATACGCGCCAAGTAATCGTCATCGATATCGCCGGTAATGTATTCATGGCTAAAACAGGAGGTATCGAACTGTTTAATATTGGGGTTACCCTTGCCCACCGCGTCGATCAGATCGTCCAAATCCTGATAGATCAACTTATCCGCGCCGATGGCTTTACACACTTCCTGCTCGGTACGGCCGTGCGCAATCAATTCATGAGCGGCCGGCATATCGATGCCGTACACATTCGGATAACGCACCGGCGGCGCCGCGGAGGCGAAATAGACTTTTTTGGCCCCCGCATCCCGCGCCATCTGAATAATTTGCTCGGACGTGGTACCGCGCACCACCGAATCGTCCACCAGCAACACGTTCTTGCCGCTAAATTCCAGCGCAATGGCATTCAGCTTTTGCTTGACCGATTTTTTACGCATTTTCTGGCCCGGCATGATGAAGGTGCGTCCGATATAGCGGTTTTTCATAAAGCCTTCCCGGAATTTCACTCCCAGCTCATGGGCAATCTGCAGGGCGGCGGTGCGGCTGGTATCGGGTATGGGGATCACCACGTCGATGTCGTGATCGCCCCATTCCTTTTCGATTTTCTTGGCCAGCTTTTTCCCCATCCGCATTCTGGCCTTGTAGACGGATATGTTGTCGATAATGGAATCGGGACGGGCGAAATAAACATATTCGAAAATACAGGGGCAATGGTTGGTCTTTTCCGCGCATTGCTTGGTATGCAATTTACCGGCCGCTTCGACGAACACCGCTTCGCCCGGCGCAATGTCCCGGATCAATTTAAAATCCAGCACGTCCAGCGCCACGCTTTCCGAAGCGATCATATAATCGGTCGCGCCATCCTCGGTTTTACGCTCGCCGAATACGATGGGGCGTATCCCATGCGGGTCGCGAAAGCCCAAAATGCCGAAACCGGCAATCATCACCACCACCGCATAGGCGCCGCGACAGCGTTTATGCACCACACTGACGGCCTTGAATACATCCTCGACCGTCAAGGTCAGCTTACCGGCCTGTTGCAATTCATGCGCAAACACGTTTAGCAGCACTTCCGAATCGGAACCGGTATTGATATGCCGTTGATCGTCGACAAACACCTGAATTTTCAATTCTTCGGTATTGGTAAGATTGCCGTTATGCGCCAGCGTCAAGCCGAAGGGCGAGTTGACATAAAAAGGTTGCGCCTCTTCCGAACTGGTGCAACCCGCGGTCGGGTATCTGACATGGGCGATCCCCATGCTGCCTTTCAGTTTCAGCATTTCCTTGTTGGAAAACACATCCCGGGTCAAACCGTTTTCCTTGCGCAAATGCAGCCGGGATCCCTCGCAGGTCGCGATCCCGGCGGCATCCTGCCCCCGATGTTGCAATACGGTTAAGGCATCGTACAAATCCTGATTCACATTTTGATTGGAAACAATCGCGGCAATACCACACATAACAAACCTAAAGAGCTAACGAAAATGGATATAGCCCGCCAGAACCGACGGGATGTGATCTTTCAGCCATACGGCGAGAGATTGAAACGGCGGAATCAACAGGGCTTGTTTCCACCAGGGCTCTTCGGGCAGCGGCGTAATACCTCCCAGCATCACCGCTACCGAAACCAACACCGACCCGCGGACGATGCCGAATAGCATGCCCAATATCCGGTCTGAGCCGGTCAACCCGGTTTTTTCGATCACGTGATTCAAAATAAAACCGATCAAAGCCCCCAAACTCAGCGTCATGACAAACAAAAGGCCGAAAGCGGCGGCGGCGCGAGCCGGCGGGTAACTGACGGTATTTTGCAGCAATACGGCGAAATCGCGGCTGTAATGCAGGCCCACCCAAATGGCGGCCACCCAGGTCAGCAAGGCGAAGGCCTCCTTGACGAAACCGCGCAGCAAACCGATCGCGGCCGACACCAGGATCAACCCGCTAATGGCGTAATCGATCCAAATCATCTTGTCCAAGGACAAACCGTCAACCATCGTTAAACCCGGCCAAAACGAAACCGAAGCCGTTATTCATCACCCGTAACAAAACTGTTGACGTTAATCTGCGACAGCTTGGATTTGACTGCCTGGGCCTTGGCTTTATCCAGCATGGGCCCAACCCTGACCTTGTAAATTTTGCCCTTTTCGGTGGTTACCTCTTTAATAGACGCCGCAAAACCTTGTTTTTTAAGCGAATCTTGCAAGCTCTGGGCATTAACCAATTGGCTGAAGCTGCCGGCATTCAGGTATAAGCGGGTCACCGCGCTTTCGGCGGCAGCGGCCGGCTTGGCCGCCGGTTCGGCAACAGCCGGTTTTAC
>NZ_JANIBK010000112.1 GCF_024505165.1 Methylomonas rivi | reverse complement strand
GTTGCCGTGGCGACACCGTGCTGGCCGGCGCCGGTTTCGGCGATGATGCGGGTCTTGCCCATGCGTTTGGCCAGCAAGGCCTGGCCGACCGTGTTGTTGACCTTGTGGGCGCCGGTATGATTCAGGTCTTCCCGCTTCAGATAAATTTGCGCGCCGCCCAGGTGTTTACTCCAGCGTTGGGCATGGTAAAGCGGCGACGGCCGGCCGACGTAATCCCGTAAATCGGCATCGAGTTCGGCGATAAATTCCGGATCGACCAAATAGCGCTGATACGCTTCATTCAGTTCGGTTATAGCCGGCATCAGCGTTTCCGCTACAAAGATACCCCCATAAGGCCCGAAGTGGCCCCGAGCATCCGGCATATCGTATTTGTCAGTCATAGTTGTTTTACGTCGATTGATTAATTTTTCTTATAAAGGCAGCCATTTTTTCCGCATCCTTGATGCCCTTGCCGGCTTCCACGCCGCTACTCACATCCAGCGCATACGGCCTGACTTGCTGCACAGCCAGCGCCGCGTTTTCCGGGGACAAGCCCCCCGCCAAAATAAGCGGCAGCGATAGGTTTCCGCCGATCAGTTCCCAGTCGAACCCGCTGCCCGTCCCGCCTTGCGCGCCGGGATGATAGGCATCCAGCAACAAGCCGGCCGCGTCGGCATATTGCGCCTGGATGTCCTCCAGATCGGTGTCCGGCCGCATCCGGACCGCCTTGATATAAGGCTTGGCATACAGCCGGCAGTCCTCGGGCGATTCGTTACCGTGAAACTGCAGGCAATCGATATTGACCTCGGCCAGCACATCCCGCACCCAATCCGGCTCGGCATCCACAAACAGACCCACCACGCTGACGAAAGCCGGCAAGGCCCGGGTTATTTCCGCGGCCCTGGCCATGGAGACGTTACGCGGGCTTTGGGCATAAAACACCAAGCCGATCGCATCCACCCCCAACCGGGCGGCGGCCAACGCATCTTCCACTCGGGTAAAGCCGCAGATTTTAACGCGGGTACGCATAAAAAGCCTCACAAAAAAGGCCGGCTAGAATACCACACAAGCCAAAAATTTCACGATGCAAGCCTGCAAAAAACCTGAAAAATCAAACCCGGAATTTTAGCCATCAATGACTGTGGCCATGATGGTCGTGGCTATGCTCGGGCTCTTCGTCTTCATCCTCCGTCACCCGATCGGCATCCGGTTCGGCGGCGGCCTCGCCATGCTGGTGCAGCGCCGCGGCTGCTTTATTCATTACAGCCACCGGCTCTACCGCAACGCCGTATTTATAAACCATTAAGCCGCCCAAATCGGCGGTAAACGTCAACAGCACGGCCAATATCGCGGCGCATAGCAAATATAAGGTATTGGCGGGGCCGGCAAGGCGTCCCTTGGCAAGCCAGCGCCAGACCGCCAGCACCGAGGCCAGCGCGAATACCGAAATCCCCAAATGCTCATGGTTTTCCATAATCTCATGCACGTCGCCGCCATGGGCAACCGCGCCGGCGGCAATCAGGCCGGCGGCGACCGTAAAGCCGGAAAACACCGCGCCGAAATATAAAAACCAACCCGCCGCCCGCCGCCAGTCGGCTTTATCGGCCAAGGTTCCGGCCGCATCCAGCAGAAAAAACAACGTTAACAAGGCGATCGGAAAATGCACCAATAAAGGATGCGGATTATCCAAGGCGGACAGACCCGGCATCAACTCGGCGAATAGCGCGGATGGCGATAATGCTAGCAAACCCTCCATAAAACTCAGCAAATCCGCCAACGCACCCGCCGCGCCGCCGCCGGAATCGGCGCCGCCATGCACGGAAAACAGCATATTTTCGGTTAAATCAAACATCGGTTCCCCCCTGAAAAACCCGCCGCGAGACTAGCGGGGGCAAATACGGCTCATTCAATCGACAGGCCGCTAGCCTCTAAAGCTTGCGACTTGGTCTCCACTAAAGCATCGCCTTGCTGCTGGATAAACAAAGCTTTCAGATGTTCCGCATCGGCCAACCGCATACCCTGCTGCTGGCCCACGCAAAGCAAGGCGGTCGACCAGGCGTCGGCAACGGTGGGATCGTCGTGCAACACCGTGACCGCCACCAAGTCATGCGTAACCGGCTTGCCGGTGCGCGCATCCAGAATATGGCTATAGCGCTGTCCGTTGACATCGAAATAGTGCCGATAAGTTCCCGAAGTCATCACCGCAAACGGCCGGTCCTTGGGCGCGGTCAATATTTTCAGCAGCCGTTGTTCGCCCGGCAGCGGCTTTTCCACCGCGATGCGCCAGGCCGAACCGTCCGGCTTATGGCCGTGGGTCTTCAGTTCGCCGCCGATTTCGACCAGGTAGTCATGCACGCCCTGCCGCTCCAGAATTCGGCTGATTTTTTCCACGCTGTAACCTTGCGCCACCGACGATACATCCACCCTGACGCCCGGCGGCTTTTGCAGATGGGTATCGTCGACAATTGCGATTTTATCCAGGCCTACCTCGCCGAGCACACGTTGCAGCACGGCCTCGTCGGGCATGGTCAAGGCATCGCCTTGAAAGCCCCATAGATCGAACAAGGGCTTAATCGTCAGATCGTAACAGCCCTGGCTGGCATGGCTGACTTTACCCGCCACTTTAATTAATGCAACTATTTCATCGCCAACCGATTGGCTATCGGCCGATGGGTTGGCGTTAAAACCTTCTATAACCGAATCGGGCCGGTAATTGGATAATTGTTTATCGATCTCGGCAAAAGCCGAGTTCACTGCCGTTTCCAGCGCCTTGCCATCGACAGGCGTTCCCGACCAGTAGCTGATGTGGTAGGTAGTCCCTTGCGCAAAGCCCTCGAATTTGGCGATATCGGGACCGGGTTCGCTACAGCCGGACAAGCCGGCCGCAATCAGCAGACAACCGAGTAATAGGGTAAAAATGTTCATCTCGTAAATGAATAAGTTAGCGCAACAGCGCGGAAATACTTTTAAATTGGGGATGGCTGGCATCGCGCAGCCATTCGAACAACACCGATTCGTGACAAACAATGCCGGCACCGGCTTGACGCATGCGCCACAGGGCGTTTTCCTTATGCCGAACCGCTCTCGAGCAAACCGCATCTTCCACCACAAATACTTCAAAACCTTGCCGCAACAAATCGAACGCGGTTTGCAACACGCAGACATGGGCTTCCTGGCCGGCAATCACGATTTGGCTTTTAGCGCTGCCGCGCAAGGCTTGCGTAACCGCGTCGCTACCGCAACAGGAAAACGCCGTCTTTTCGAAACATGCCGCGGCTGTCGGCAAAGCCTGCCTGACCGCATCGGCGGTATGCCCCAACCCCTTGGGATATTGCTCGGTCAGCAACACCGGCACCTCTAGCAACGCAGCAGCCTTCAATAATCTGACCGAATTGTCCAGCATGGTTTGCGCATCCGCCGGCGGCATGGCCTCCAGCAACCGGCCTTGCATATCGACGATCAGCAACAGGCTGTGTTCGGCGCTCAGCAAACCGGAACGGTTATCGGCGGCATCAGCCATGCTTCATGACCCGCGCCTTTTCCCGCTGCCAATCCTTGTCCTTGGCCGTGGCACGTTTATCGTGCAGTTTTTTACCCTTGGCCAAGCCGATTTTCAGCTTGGCCCGGCCCCGGACCCAATACATGGACAACGGGATCAAGGTAAAGCCCTTGCGTTCCACCGAACCGATCAAACGGCTCAATTCGCGCTTGTGCAGCAACAATTTTTTCCGCCGCACCGCGTCGGGGTTGACATGGGTAGACGCCGACAGCATCGGCGAGATGTGCGCGCCGCACAGCCAGGCTTCGCCACGCCGAATATCGACATAACTCTCCTTCAATTGTATGCGCCCGTCGCGCAGACTTTTGACTTCCCAGCCTTCCAACACCAGCCCGGCCTCGAATTGTTCCTCTATGAAATATTCGTGGGACGCCTGCCGGTTGACGGCAATGGTATTGTCGGTTTGCTTGCTGTCCTTTTTGGATTTTTTGGCTGCCATAGAGTTGCGTCGATTTTTTTAGACTGACTGAAAACGATAATTTTGTTATTTTACCCGACCCGCCCACAAAATAACGACTTAATCACAGAGCTTGGTACCATGACGGAAAAAACCCAATCCATTCACGGCCAATGGTCGTCGCGTTTCGCATTCATTCTGGCCGCTACAGGTTCCGCGGTCGGCCTTGGCAATATCTGGAAATTTCCGTATATCACCGGCGAAAACGGCGGCGGCGCCTTCGTCATGGTCTATTTGCTGTGCGTGGCCGCGCTCGGCATACCGATCATGATCGCCGAAATCATGCTGGGCCGGCGGGGCCGGCAAAGCCCGATCAACACCATGAAATCCCTAGCGGCGGAAGCCGGCGCAGACCCGCGCTGGCATTATTTGGGCTGGACCGGCATGATCGCCGGCTTTTTGATTTTGGCCTATTACAGCGTCATCGCCGGCTGGGCCATGGCCTATATCGTCAAGGCCTTTTTCGGGCAGTTCATCAACAGCGACGCCGGCGAAATCAAACGCCTGTTCGAAAACCTGATGGCCAACCCGGTACAACAAATCTTCTGGCATACGGCCTTCATGATGGCGACGATGTATTTCGTCATGCAAGGAGTGCAAAACGGCCTGGAAAAAGCCGTGCGCTTTTTGATGCCGGCCCTGTTCGTGATTTTGATTCTGCTGGTGGGATACGCCATGTCCACCGGCGCCTACGAACAAGGCATGAATTTTCTGTTCAGCCCCGATTTCAGCAAAATAGACGCCGACGCGGTGCTGACGGCCATGGGCCACGCCTTCTTCACCTTGAGCCTGGGCATGGGCGCCATCATGGTGTACGGCTCTTATCTGCCCAATCATGTATCGATCGCCAAAACCACCCTCTTCATCGCCGGCGCCGACACCGTGGTGGCTTTATTGGCCGGCATCGCCATTTTTCCGCTGGTATTCGCCAACAATCTGGAAGCCGGCGCCGGCCCCGGCCTGATCTTCCAAACCCTGCCGCTGGCTTTCGGCCACATGACCGGCGGCTGGCTGTTTGGCCTGCTGTTTTTCATCCTGCTGTTTTTCGCCGCCCTGTCGTCCTCCATTTCCCTGATCGAACCGGCCGTGGCCTGGCTGGTGGAAAACCGGAATATCGAAAGGCATCAAGCTAGCGCCTGGGCCGGCGCGGCCTGTTGGGCCTTGGGCGTGTGCGTGGTGTTTTCGTTCAATATCTGGTCCGACCTGAAACTGTTCGACAAGAACCTGTTCGAACTGCTGGACTACCTGACCGCCAACCTGATGCTGCCGCTGGGCGGCATGGCCATCGCCATCTTCGCCGGCTGGATGATGAAAACCCAACACGCGGAACAGGAACTGGAAATGCCGGCGGCAGGTTTTCAGGCTTGGCATGTCTTAATTAAATACGTGTCGCCGGCGGCGGTATTTCTAGTGTTTCTGCATGTGCTGGGAGCGCTTTAATGGTCTCGGTGGTACAAAAAAGCGCCCTGGTAAAATTTTCCGCCCGGCAAATGTTCGACCTGGTCGACGACATCGAATCGTATTCCAAGTTTCTGCCCTGGTGCGGCGGCAGCCGTATCCTGCGCCGCGAAGGCAATATCGTCGAAGGCGAAATTCAAATCGCCAAGGCCGGCTTTCACAAATCCTTTTCCACCCGCAACATCGTGGACCCCGGCGGCCGCATCACCATCAGCCTGCTGGACGGCCCCTTCACCTCGCTGGAAGGCTTCTGGAGTTTCATGCCTTTGCGCGAAGACGCCAGCAAAATTTCGCTGGACCTGGAATTCGAAATCGCCAACACCTTCGCCAGCTTGGCCTTCGGCCCGGTGTTCAACCAAATCTGCAACACCATGGTCGGCTCGTTTACCCAGCGCGCCAAAGCCGTCTATGGCTGATGGCTTGATCAACGTGGAAGTGGCTTACGCCACGCCGGAGCGGCAAGCCGTCATCGCCGTTACCCTGCCCGCCGGCGGCACCGCCGAACAGGCCATCCAGGCGTCCGGCATTTTGCGGCAGTTTGCGGAGATCGATTTGTCGACACAAAAAATCGGCATCTTCGCTTCGGTCTGCCAACCGAATCAAACATTAGCGGACGGCGACCGGGTGGAAATTTACCGGCCGTTACAGCAGAATCCGATGGATGCGCGGCGAGGACGATTGCAAAGGTGAGTTGAATGATGACGGTTTTCGAATTTTGTTCAGCCAGCGTAGCCTGGATGGAATGTAATGGAATCCGGGCGATTTTGGCCCGCAACGCCCGGATTCCGCAGAGCTACATCCAGGCTACCCAAAACCATATTCAATCCCACTCGCTCCATATTTAAGCAGCAGGTAGGTCACGTTGCCGCGATAGCGGTTACGTGACATTTCGCAGCTATAAGCTCAAATTTGTCAGGGAACGCTATTGCGCACCCTGACCTACCAGTTCTTTACATCTGCCGCATACGGGCTACGTATTCGCACAAGCCTTACATACAAAGCGGCGGTTTGTCATATAAACGAAATGGCAAGCCCTAAGCCGACCATGTAAAATGAAGGTCAACTTTTCCTTGCTTGCGAACGCCATGATTCAAAAACCCCAGCCCAACCGCCATCGCGGCATTTATCTATTGCCCAACCTGTTCACGACCGGCGCCATGTTCGCCGGCTTTTACGCCATCACCTCGGCTATCCATGGCCGTTTCGAAACCGCCGCCATCGCCATGTTCGTGGCCATGATACTCGACGGGCTGGACGGCCGCGTCGCCCGCCTGACCAATACTCAAAGCGAATTCGGCGTGCAATACGACAGCTTGTCCGACATGGTGTCCTTCGGCGCCGCGCCCGCCATCGTGATGTATTTGTGGACCCTGTCCAGCATGGGCCAGGTCGGCTTGTTTGCCGCCTTCGTGCACATGGCCGGCGGCGCCCTGCGGCTGGCCCGTTTCAATACCCAGGTGGAAGTGGCCGACAAACGCTATTTTCAAGGCTTGCCCAGCCCGGCGGCGGCGGCGATTCTGGCCGGCGGCCTGTGGTTTTGCGTGGAAAACGGTTATGAGGTGGAAAACTTCAAGTACGTGGTACTGATCGCCACCATCGCCACCGGCCTGTTAATGGTCAGCAACTTCCGCTATTCCAGCTTCAAGGAAATCGACTTTAAAAACAAAGTGCCGTTTATCGTCACCATCCTGGCCATGCTGGCGGTAAGCTTTGTGATGGCGCAACCGCAACGCATGTTGTTTCTGCTTTCCGTGGCTTATGCCGCATCCGGGCCCATCGTGACCCTGGTGATGCGCAAAAAACGCCTGCAAAGCCGTAAATCCTGACCTTGTCATGCATGACGGCAAACAGCTACTGGCAAGTTTCGATACACTGTGGCAAAAACACGCAAAACGCCTGGCCCATTGCCAACAAAGCGCCAGCGAAGAAGCCGTCCATAAATTACGCATCAGTTGCCGGCGCCTGCTGGCTTTAATTCAATTGCTGCAGGCCCTTGCTCCCCAACCCGCCCTGCGAAAACTGCGTAAGAGCCTGAAAGCCCAGCTCGACAGTTTTGACGAATTGCGCGACACGCAGGTGATGTTGCTGAAAGTATCCGCCAGCCTCGATGCCCTGCCCGAACTAGCGGCGTATCAGCGTTACCTGCAACTCAACGAGCAGCGGCTGCTGATACAAACCCCCGTCATCCTGCAAAATCTGAACAGCGCTGAATTGCAACCGTTAATGGACAAGGCCTGGAAGGAAATGCGCGAAGCACTGGGGAAAACCGCATTAAAACCGCACATTCTTTCCGCCATAGACGTGAGTTTCCACAGCGCGCTGGAACGTTATCGGCTGATAAACCCCGACACTCCCGAAACCCTGCATCATTTGCGGGTCGCGGTCAAAAAGCTCCGCTACATGCTGGCCGCGTCGCACGATCTGCTGCCCGAGCTGCCGGACGATCATCTGGAACGCATACAAACCTACTTGACCCGCATGGGCGAAATTCAAAATTCCTGCGTGTTATTGGATAACCTCAACCGCTTTTTCGGCCATCAGCCGCCGCCGGCCGTACGCACCTACTTCGAGCAATGCCATCAAGCCTTGCTGGACGACTACATGAAGCACGGCAGCGAGATTTTGCAATTCTGGCGGCCCGCCGCCTACGCGCCCTTTCCCTGGTCCGACTGATTGACGGCGCCAAGCCAAGCCCGGTTTCCTTGCTTGGCGTTTGCGGCCTATGCCGGCGCTACCGGCTTGAGCATGGATGTTTTGCCCACCATAATATCCACCGCTTTCAACAGCCGCTTGAAGATGGAATCCTGGCAATAAGGAATATTGTGCTTTTCGCACAGGGCTTTAACCCGCGGCTGCAACTTTTGATACTGGCTTAACGGCATGTCCGGCCACAAATGGTGTTCGATTTGATAGTTCAGCCAGCCATAGAAAAAGTCGTTGAAGTTGGAACCGGTGGGATAATTCACCGACCCCAGTATCTGCCGCAAGTAAAACTCGCCCTTACTGTCGGATTTCGTATCGAACGCCATCACGTCGTCGCCGGCGTGATTGGGCATCATCACCAGAAAACTGTGCATATTGGTGAAGATTTCCGCCAGCATGGAATTGAGCAGCACGCTGGTAGCGGCAAAAGCGCCCAACGGCAAAAACAGTAACGGAATCAATACAAACCGATAGCCGATATAAGGCAATACGCTTTGCAGCCACAACGAGCGGCCTTGCGGAGTGAACCAGCTCCAGGCGCCGACGCGGGTCATCTCCGGGGCGGGGCGGCCTTGTTGGCGGGCGGCATTAAGCGCCAGTTCCTTATGGGTGCGCGGAGTGTAATAACTGATCTTCCAGATGCCGGAAAAAAACGCCACGATGGCATAACGCAACCACATCGGCAGCTTGGATTGCCGCAGCCATTCCATGTTGTACTCGGCGTTGTTGGGATCGGTTGTCTCTCCCAAGTTATAGTGGTGCAGCAGGTCGTGCTCGTGATGCCATCCGGGCAGGGTCATCCAATCCGGCCAATCGATAAAGCGCCGCCAGCCACGGCCAAAGGTTTTGCTGGTGTAGTTTTTGCCGGCCGCCGAATTTTTGTCGTAGCCTTTGTGCACGATGGGGTGGGCGACTTGCGTCCAGCGGGTGAAACTGCCCTGGCTGATCAGCAAGGCGGAAACCGGATTGGGCAGCAGCCAGGCGGTGCCGTAGCCGATGATCGAGCAGATTTGCCCCCAACGCTCCATGCTTTTTAAATGCTTAAAATCGTCAGGGCCGATATCGGCCAAGGCTTGCCGATGGAGCTGGTCAATATCTTTTGCCAATTGCGCGCGATCGACTGTCTGGTAACTGTGTAAACTCAAAGCGGGTGGCCTCAATGTGCAAGGGTGGGTATTGAAATGTGTCGCCGCTACCCCAGCATTGCCGGCCCGCGACGGTTGCGGCGCGGATATTCTCCGGGCAAAAAAAAGGGCCTACGTTTTAGCGTAAACCCCTGATTTATTTAACTCACCCGGACGAGCCCGAACCCCGGTTCCGGTGGTGAACGGAACGGCGGCCGGTAGAAATTTTGGTTTAGTAACTTGTGGGAATTGTAGCATACCCCGGGCCGGCCCAAGCCGCCGATTTGCAGACCATGCCTATTCCGGCATGCCGCGCCCGATCTCCGGCCGGAGGATTCGGCAAGCTATAACATTGACGCGGTCGCTGGAAACCCCGGTTTCTGCTAAATTGAAATCCCAATATCAACCTACCGGCACCGATAAGGGAGTTCCCATGTTTAACAAACCGTCATGCCGTCTTGTGCTTTGGGCGCTGGCCGCGCTTGCCCTCCTCCGCCCTCTCGCGGCCTCCGCGCAAGAACCAAGCGCGGACGTGGTCATTGTCGGCGCGGGTCTTTCCGGGCTTAGCGCGGCTTACTATTTAAAAAAAGCCGGTAAGTCCTGCGTTATTCTGGAAATGAGCCCGCACATAGGCGGGCGGATTCGCACGGCGAATTATGCCGGGCAAGCGCATGCCGAAATCGGTCTGGAGGAATTTTGGGAAAACAATCCCGCCATTCAGATACTGCAAGAACTCAAGGTTCCGCTTGAATCGTCCTACTCCAGTTTTTCCAGCCTCTACCGTCAAGGCCGGATTTATCCCTTTACCCAGTCCGACAACTTCGGCTTTCTGCAATCCGTGCTTGACGCAGACGAGGTAAAAGCCTACCAAGCATGGGACAAGACCATGGCGGAGCTTTACCGCCAACTGGAGCAACGCCCCTTGCCTCAATCCCTATTGGCGCTGAAAGAGCTGTCGTTTGCCGAATGGCTGCGGACAACCAGCGGCTTATCCGCTAAAGCCTTGGACTTCGTCCGCATCGAGACGGAACCGGAATACGCCACCTCATGGGACAAAATCAGCGCACTGGATGGCATCGCCGAGTGGCATTTGTTTTCGGGACAGGGTTTAACCCCCCGGCACGTGGTCGGCGGCAATCAGCATGCGGCGCGGGCCATCGCCGATTTCATCGGCTATGAGCATATCCGCCTCAATCAATTGGTCACCCATATCGAAGCGGACGATAACGGCGTGGAAATCACCGCTATCGACCAAAGCGACTTTCAACAGCGGATTTTCCGTGCCCGCCACGCCATCACAGCCATACCTCTGTTCAGGCTGAACGATATTCAGTTCAGCCCGCCACTGTCGCCGGAAAGAATCGAGGCCATAAAAACCCAGGCCTCCGGCGCTTACTTTACCGCCCACGTTTTGCTGGACAACCGCGCCAGCCGTTTTTGGACGCAAGATCAAGAAAGCATTTTGCCGATTTTATCCGACGGGCCGCTGGGCGTCATTTACGAGGGCCATACGGCCGCCAATCGGGACGCGCTGTTGAATCTATTGATAAGCGGGAGCCATGCCGAACGCTTCAACGCCCGCGGCGACACGCCGGAAGAAACCAAGGCGATTCTATCAACCGCATTGGAAAAACTTTGGCCGGGCATTGGCGCGATGATCAAGCAAATGACCTTCTACCGTTACCACCCCCGCGCCATTGCCGCCTGGCCCGTGGGCCGCTCCCGTTTTGACGGCCTTTCCGAATCGTTGAGGCAACCTCAAGGCAGGGTGTATTTTGCCGGCGACTTTACCGAAGACACACACTCCAACGGCGCCGTAAATGCCGCGATTCGGGCGGTGAACGGTATTCTTCAAGAGGCGGAAGCCGATTAGGCGGTCGAATTTCGGCATGCGCGCCCTACGCAGGTTAAATTCAGTACCGCCGGCAAAACGGAAAACGCATTGAAAGCCTGATCCGCCGAACTCCGCAAACATTGGCAACACGACGCGCCAACGCTATATTCCTGTACCATTATCGCCTCGGCTGCCGCGGCTTGCAGGCCAAGCACAGAAACATAAAAAGGAAACCGTTAATGGCCAAAGCCAAAAAAATCGTCAAAGAAGAAGCGCTGGAAACTCAACTCTGGAAAGCCGCCGACAAGCTGCGCAAAAACATAGACGCCGCCGAATACAAGCACGTCGTACTCGGGCTGATTTTTCTCAAATACATTTCCGATGCGTTTGAAGAAATGTTCGCCAAGCTGCAAGCCGGCGAAGGCGAATACGCCGGCGCCGATCCGGAAGACAAGGACGAATACCAAGCGGAAAACATTTTCTTTGTGCCTGCCGAAGCCCGTTGGTCGTTTTTATTAGCCAAAGCCAAGCAACCGGATATTGGCACCTTTGTTGACGGTGCGATGGATGCGATCGAAAAAGAAAATCCGTCGTTAAAAGGCGTTTTACCCAAAGTCTTCGCCCGGCAAAATCTCGATCCTACCAGCCTGGGCGGTTTGATCGATTTGGTCGGCAACATTGCGCTAGGCGATGCCAAAGCCCGTAGCGCCGATGTGCTGGGCCATGTGTTTGAATATTTTCTCGGCGAATTCGCACTGGCGGAAGGTAAGCAAGGCGGCCAGTTCTATACACCGCGCAGCATCGTTGAATTATTGGTTGCGATGCTGGAACCGTATAAAGGCCGGGTGTTTGATCCTTGTTGCGGTTCCGGCGGTATGTTCGTGCAATCGGAAAAATTCGTTGAAGAGCATCAAGGCCGCATCAACGACATTTCCATTTATGGCCAGGAAAGCAATCAAACCACTTGGCGACTAGCCAAAATGAATCTGGCGATTCGCGGTATAGACAGTTCGCAAGTCAAATGGAACAACGAAGGCTCGTTTCTGAACGATGCGCATAAAGACCTAAAAGCGGATTTCATTATTGCCAATCCGCCGTTCAATGTCAGCGATTGGAGCGGGGAACTGTTGCGTACCGATGGCCGTTGGCAATACGGCACACCGCCTGCGGGCAATGCCAACTTTGCTTGGCTACAACATTTTATCTATCACTTGTCGCCCACCGGCAAAGCGGGTGTGGTTCTGGCTAAAGGCGCATTGACCAGTAAGACCAGTGGCGAAGGCGAGATTCGCAAAAGCCTGATTGCGGACGGCAACTTGATTGACTGTATCGTCAACTGTCCTGCCAAGTTGTTTTTGAATACGCAAATCCCCGCCGCGTTATGGTTTATGAACCGCGCTCGACAACAACCCTCTCCCTCGGGGAGAGGGCAGGGTGAGGGTGAATATCCGCGTAAAAACGAAATTTTGTTTATAGATGCGCGTAACTTGGGCCATTTAATCAACCGTCGTACTCGTGAACTCTCGCATCAGGACATTCAACAAATTGCGGATACTTATCATGCGTGGCGTTCCGTAGGGGCGGATTGCATCCGCCCTGGAAATGACAATTGTGCAAAAGGGGCGCATGCAATGCGCCCCTACGAAGATATACCCGGATTTTGTAAATCAGTGCCGTTAGAACGTGTCGCAGAACTGGATTACGTTTTAACCCCAGGTCGTTATGTGGGATTGCCGGATGAAGAAGACGATTTTAATTTCGCTGAACGCTTTGCTGCTTTGAAAGCGGAGTTTGAAGCGCAGTTACTGGAAGAAGCTCAACTTAATCTGGCGATTGCTGAGAATTTAGCTAAGGTGAAAATATGAGTCTGGAATGGGTTGAATCAACACTCGGTTCACTGCTTGCAAAAAAAGGATATATAAGGGGACCCTTTGGTTCGTCTTTAAAACGGGGTGAAATGCAAGATTATGGCATCCCTGTCTATGAGCAGAAAAATGCAATATACAACGTAAGAGACTTTAGATTTTTTATTGGTAACGACAAGTTTGAGAAACTGAAAAGATTTCAAGTAAAAACAAACGATTTAATAATTAGTTG
>NZ_JANIBK010000111.1 GCF_024505165.1 Methylomonas rivi | reverse complement strand
TAGGCCGTGGCGTCGGTCACCGCATCGGCATTGAAGTGGTAGGCCACCAATTGGGCGACATCGAAGATGCCGCCGGCTTCGCCGGCTTCCGCCGCATTGGCGTTGCCGTAATACATCCAGATGGACGGCTCGGCGGCATTGCCGATATCGCCGGGCAATTTCACCCAGATAATGGCCATCTCATTGACGGGATCGATTTTCTCGATATAAAACTTCAGCGGGGTTTTATCGTCGGCGGCAATAAAGCGCAAATCCTTGCCCTGCTCGGCCAAATCCATGAAATAGGCGAAGTTACCGGTATGCAGACGGATGACGGCCAGACCTTCCGCCACCGGTTTGACGCCTTGCTGCTGCAATTGCTGCGCATCGATGGATATTTTCTTCCGATACCCCCAATCGCCGTTCCACCATGCCTGAGCTAAACCCGGCAACAACATCATGGCGCACGCCAACAAAACAATTCGCTTCATTTTTTACCTCAAATCAGTATATTTCGCGAATTATGCCGACATTTTTTTACAATTTTATGACAGACGTAAGCTTTTTCCGACTCGGATTAAAACGGAACAAATCGGAAAAGCCGTGTAGGCCGGAATAAGCCGATAGGCGTTTCCGGCGATTGAAGGTTGCCGGAAACGCTGGAGCTTATTCCGGCCCACGGACTTAATCTGAGCATAACCCGACAACCAGAGCAATTGACCGCAACAAGCCGAGGCGTTGGGTTACGGCTGGCCGCCCAACCTACGCCGAATATGCATCCTTAACGGCTTAACCGCTATATTTACTCGCCGAAACCCAACAAGTCGATACTCAACATCCCCAGCGCAGCCGTTTTAGTCAGCGCATCCGAGACATCCTTGCCCATGCCGGTGGATTCATCCATGGATTTGCCGACGGCGGCGGCGACATTGCTGACCCCGCTTAAACCGGCGGCAATGCTGCCCGTGGCAGCCACCGGCACCCCGGTACCCACCCCACCGACATCAATATTGTCGGCACCGACAATGGCGGTGGCGGCCAAGGTAACGTTATTTCCGGCAATACCCGCTTCCCCGGCATCGATCACACCGCGTGGCGCGAACAACACCAAATCGCCGGGATCGGTACCTATGGTACGAATACCGCCGCCGGCCAACACGGGCGCCACGTCCAGCAAAGGCAAACCGGACTGGTCGAAGCCCACTTTCAGCGGCGGCGCGGCCAATGCCGTTTTGGGGCTACGGCCGGCATCGACGTCGCCTTCCAGCGAACCGACCATAATGTCGCCGCCGCCCAAGGTAACGATACGCTGCACATTCACCTCAACATCATCCCGTGCAATCACATTAATATCGCCTTGCCTTTTGGCAATCAAACCCTGCTCATCCGGATCTTTATTCAGGCCGATATCGGCGGTAGCCAAACCCACATTGACGTTGCCATTGGGCGTAAAGACATTAACATTGCCGCCGTCCTGGGTCTGGGCGGTACTCATGAACAAAGATACCCCACCGAGCACGGGCCGCTCGCGAATTGAGCTATTGGCGGCGGCCAAAATCGCGCCCGCATCGCGGCCGCCAGTGACCATTACACCGCCATTCGGATCGACATTGACATCGCTAACGCCGGCCAACACTGTCGTACCCGGAAATAGCGTTTCGACCATCGCCAGCAGGTTTAACTCGGCACGATCCTGGTCCTGTTTAAAGGTTGCCTTGGCCAAGTCCCCGGCCGCCAATTTCACCTTGCTTAGCAAAGTTGGCTGCACCAGCGGCAACAATCTAGCCTCGACGCGGGCACGATCCACCGGGTTAAGAGCTGCAAACGCGGCATCCGCATCCGCATCCGTCAATTGCGCATCACCGCTAACACGGCTAATTTCCCGCAACAATCGTTGCCGATAGTGCGTGTAATCCGCCACCCATTCGCCGGTAGCGGTATCTGTTTTTTTCAAGACTTTCTCGGCAAAGGCGTTGACATCGACACGACCGTCACCCAGCCCGGCCAACGCAGTGATATTGGCGCCTTGATCGGCCAAAACCGGATTATTCAGATCGCCCACCGACACAATGCCCGCGGAGGCACCCATGTCGATGTTGCGTCCCGCCAGGACCACCAAATCGCCCGGCCCAGCCACTTCAATCATTTGCTCGCGTAAGTCGTCGATGACGGCGGTTTGCAAATTGCGGCTCACGGGGAACCGAATATCCCTACCCGCGGAGATCGTGCTGACGTCATCGGCTCGATTATTTTGTATTTTGAAGGTGGTATTGAAAACATCCTTACCGGCCCGAATCTCGGCGGCCTTGGCCAACGTAAAGCTCAAGACATCGCCGCGGCGGCCGATATTGCCGCTACCGGTGCTGATCAGCACCGGCTGGCCGTCATCGGCATGCACCGGATTCAGCGCATGGCTCTGGCTATCCCGGGTCGGATCGAGCAGGTTCAGCACATCCACCACGGCATTTTGCTGTACCGGGAACAGCGCCGACGGCAACGCCGCCACCTCGGCATCGCTCAACAGCACGTTTGCTGTGCCGCCTATGTTGCCTTCCGCATATAATTCCAATCCGCCTTGCGGCGAAGGGAATAAGCTAAAGCTTTTCCGAATGTTCAAGTCGCCATTCAGCGCATAGGCTTTAAATGTGGCCGGATAAATCAACATACGGGTGGTGTCCAGACTGGCGTTAGTGGCCTGAGTCAAACTTAAGGGGTCGTTATCCAGCACGATGTCGCCGGTCAAGGCCGTCAGGCTGACTTCGCTATCGGCGCTGTAGCGGAAGAAACGATTTTGAAAACCCTCCAAATCGACCGGATCGGGCAGGGTTGCAAACATCGGATCCACTATGGCTTCCAAGGCGATATCCTTACCGGCGACGACCGAAAATTGCGCATCGCCCAAAGCCAGGATGGGATTTAGCCCCTGATTGTTGCCCGCGGTCAACGACCCCGCGGTACGCAACTCGGCTTGACCGCCGTCGACGTAAAACACCCCACCCTCGATGTCGCCTCCGGCGTTGACGGTCAGGTTACCGCCGCCCTGAACTTGATTGACGTTACTGGTGAAGTTGCCCAGGTTGTTGGGATCGTTATCGGTGCGGGTGCCGACCTGCTTGCCGGAGGTTGGAATCACCGCCGACACGTCGGTGACTTTCCCACCGGCACTCACGCTGATGTCGCCGCCGCCGAATGCCGCCAGGCTCTGCCGATGTTGCAAGGTCGGATGCTCGCCGGTTTCCGGCGTGCCCAAGGCTAAGCCCCAAATTGTCGGCCGCTCGCCGGTATGGTCTTGATTCCGGCTCCAGTTGCCGGTTCGCACCAGCACATCGCTCAGCAACTGGTCGGTGGGTTGCGCCACCACGTTTCTGCCGGCATTCAAGCTAATGTCGCCGCCGTCGCGGGCAAATTCCGCGTAAAAGAACACCGCCAAATCTTCGCCGCCAGTGCCGTAACGGTTCGACTCGTCCGCTCGGCCGGCGGTGTAAATCGTTGAGGTATTGCTGGCGTAGACGATGTCCCTCGCCGCCAATACTTCAATGTCGCCGGTACCTGTTCTGACGCTGACATCGCTCGCCAATTCGAAATCGCCGTCCGTAGCGGCTTGCAATAAGCTTGGCGCCGGTTTCAACGCACTACTGTCCGCGCTATTCAAATCCGCGCCCGCCACCAGTTTGTAGCTCCAGGACTGCTCGGTCTGCAACATATCCGTTACAGGGATAGGCCCGAACGCCTGCGTTTCCAGGATACCGGCGGCAAAGCCGTCGCTGAGGCCGGCATTAACCAACAAGTCACCGCCCGCCCGCAAGGTCAACACACCCGGCAGGTTATCGGCACCGTAACGCCAGCCGGACAAATCCCAGGCATCGGCAATCGTCAAATCGCCTGTACTACGCACTTCCACGCCGGCCAGCAGCGCATAGCCGGCGCCGAAGCGATCATTAAAGCTGTCGATGAAATTACGGTTATCGTTGTCGTAGCTATTTTGATCGTCCGCCGTAATCACCGTGTCGTTATAAACCCGCACCGCTTCCAGATCGACCCGGCTATCGCCGCTAATGGTGCCGGCCGTGATGTCGCTGACGTCAATGTCGTTACCGACACGATCGGCGCGTAATGCGACCTGCCCTTCCGCGCCGGCACCGTTAGCCGATACGTCGATATGCGCTCCGTCGCTCAACAGAATGCCGGCACCGTCGCTTTGCGAATCCAGCGATGTTAGCTGTACGTTGCCGCCGGCCTGATCCGTACCGGTGGCATTCGCCAGAACGTTTGCGGTTGCCGCCAGCGTCAAATTATCTTCCGCATTCAGCTCAACACTACCACCTTGCACATCGCTGGCATCCAGCGCACCCGCTACCGTAAGCGCGCCGCTGTCCGCCGTCAGTTTGATGCTATGCGCATCGATAGTTTGCCCATCGCTCAGCATGATGTCGCCAGTGCGCAATCTGACATCGATACCGCCGGTAAAGCCGCCTGCCGCCAATTGTTGGTTCAAAGCATCGAAACCGCCGCTCAAACTGCCGCTATCTATAACAACACTACCGCCTTGCGATTTACTGCTGCCGCCAGCTTCCAGCGAACCGTTCAAGCGCACTTCGCCGGCGCCTGCTTTCGCCGTCAACACACCCGCCTTGGCCTTATCGTTCACGGCATTTAACAGCAGGCGGCTGCCGTTTTCAGCCAGCACATCCTGTTGCTTGGCCAGCAGAGTAATCGAACCCGCATCCAAATTGCGGGCCTGGCTCAAGCCGGCCTGCACCACGGCGCCGGACACGTCGATCAGGGCGTTGGCGCCCAAGGTCAAATCGCCTTGTAAGGCACTCAGGCCGACTGCTCCGGTTTTGTACAGCAGTGCCGTATCGACCGTCAGGTTATCGGCCTCGACCCGCAATGTGCCGGCAATGCCGGATGTCGGTGCCTCCGCGCCGCTCAAATTGGCCAACGTCAGCGCATGCCCGCCGGCATCCAGCGTGGTGCTGGCACCGTTAAACGCCGTGAAAAACGGCGTGGACAAACTGAGATCGCCCGCTATGCCCACAATGGCGGTATCGCGGCCGAACACGCCTTGCGCCGCATTAATTTGCATGGCATCGAAGCCGGACAGCGCATATTGACCCTTATCGAAGGTCAGCCGCCCGGCGTTCAACAACAAGCTGCCGGAACCGTTACCTTGCGCCCCGCCTACCGTGCCGCCGTTTGTAAAACGCACACTATCGGCCAGCAAGACCGCTGTTTTACCGGCGTTGCCGAAACCGGCCAAGCCGTCGGCATCGATGACCAGATCGCCGAATTGCAGCGCCAGCGGATCGCCGTTGCCGTCTGTCATCACTTGGCCATTGGCATCCACTTGCGCCAGTTGCCCGTAAAGATTGACCATGCCGCGGCTGGTCAGCACCAACTCGGCCACCGACAAGGCACTAAGTTGTTGGTTGTCCAGCGACAAGCCGTTCACCAGACCCGCCGTTTCGCCCAGGTTGATGACTTCGGCGCCCAGGTTCAGCGAACCGCCGTCCAACGCCAGTTCGCCTTGCAAGCTATTTTTGCGGCTGGCGTCCAGCAACAGCGAGCCGGCGCCGGCATCCACCAAGGCCCCCGCCTCAATCAACAAATCGCCTTTGACGCCGACGCTATCGGAGCGAACCAACTGTGCCTGTCTGCCCGTCGACGCCCTCAGCAGAGCACCGTCGCCCTGTACTTTAAGCACGGTTTGACTGTCGCCCTCGGCCACGCTGCCGCGGGCAATTACCCGGGCATTTTGTTTGACCGTAACACCATCGGTGGCCGCCAACAACAACTCCGGCGCGGTCAACTCGGTATTCGGGCCCACTGTCACAGTAGTGGCCCGCACATCCAGCGCCACCTCGCCGGTGCTGTTATCGATTTGACGAATAGCACCCAGCGATAAACTGTCGACCTTGAATTTATCGATATCGCTGCTTAACAGTTCAACGACGCCCGCCGAGCCGGTTTTTTCGTTCACTACCGCCAACTTGTCGGCGACGATGTCCACCAAACCGCCGCGGCCGCTACCGGTGACTTCGGCGATAACGGTCGGCAAATCCAGCGCATCCACCGCACTCAATATCAGTTGTCCGGCATCCTGGGTCAGGCGCGGCAAGGTCTTATCGTTATTGCTTGCCTGGGTGGCGAAAAACTCGCTGGCAAGACTTAAATTGTATTCGGTGCGGGTTTTGGCAATACTACCCGGCTCGATCACATACTCCGACCAGCGTTGGTCGCGAATGGAGGTGCCGGCCACGGTACGATAACCGCTAACGATAGGCGCGCCGTCCACCCGGCTGCGGCTAGCCCCCGCCACTACATTGGTAGTTGCCAACGGCGTCACCAGAAACGCACCCGGCAACAAGGCATAACGGGCAGGCAATAGGGTATAAGTCCCCGCGGCCAGTCCGGCTATGCCGGAAACATACAGGCTATCGCCGGTTTTCAGACCGGACTCGGGCGACAATTTGGGATCGAACGGCGCATAACTACCGATACCCGGCAAGATGGCGAACGAATCGCTGCCCGCCAAAACATCCTGGGAACCGCCGTCGCCCGGGATGAATTCGAAGGCCAGCATATCGCCGCCGCCAGACAAATCCACGGTTGCGCCCTCTTCGCGAGTGATACGCGCGGCATTGACCGTGATTTTTTTCTCGGGCGATTGCACGATAATAGCCCGTTCGGTTTCAGGCGCATTGAGGGTAGCATCGTTAACATTCAGATTCACACCGGTACCCGCCAGCGGAAACAGCCATTCCAGGCCGCCCTGGGTCTCGCCTAGCGGCACCAGGGTTCCCGCCGCAGATACCGTGGTCAGGCTATCGGCGCCGAAACTGATCTCTTGCGCGGCATCCAGCACGATTTCGCCCTGCGGCGCACTGAGGGTACCGTTCTGCTCGATATTCGGCGCCCGCAAAGTCATTTTGCCCAAGGCGGACAATACCGGCAACGGCTTGTCGCCAGGATGCACGCTAAGAGTACCGTCGGCGTCTCCGGCCACCGCCAAGGTGAAATCGGTCAGCGTGGTCGGGTAAATCTGGTCGGCCGTCAATTCCAGTTTGGAGTAGGTTTCAAACTCGCCGACAAAATCGGTTTCCGTGCTATCCAGACGAATGCCTTTTAAGCGGATATCCCCCGCCGAGTCCAGATGCACCGCATCGAAGCCTTGGGTAGCCGTACCGCCCACCAAATCGATCAAATCGGCTTGCACGGTCAACTGGCCGTCGCCAGCCGTTGGATTCAAAAAGGATTGCCGAAAACTGTCGGACCCCAGGGTCGCGGTAGTCGCTTGCAGCGTGACGCTACCGGTATCGGCGGCAGCGGCGCGCCGCCAAGCCAGATTGGCGGAATCCAACGCCAACGCGTTGTCCAGCTTAAGCGAGACATCGCCTTCAAACACGATGGCGTCATTGCCGACCTGTACCTTACTGGACGCGCCACCCTCGGTAACCGTGACATAGGTGCCGGAAGTCGCCAATGCCAGCGAATCGAAGCCGCCGGCCACAATTTGCTCGGCGGCAATCCGGGCGCTACCCGCCAAACCGTTCGGCAAGGCATCGCCTATCTGGCTAAACCCGCCAGTCAAAGTCGGGGTTGCCTGTTGGCTCACCACGAATGTGCGCGGAGCACCCGGAAAGGTGGAGCCGGTTTCGATATTCGGATCGCTACGATTGTTAATATTCAGCGCCAACTGTAAGGTACCGCCGGCGGTCCCCGCGGCGTTACCGCCATCGGCCAACATTCGGCCATCCAGGAAAATTCCCTCGGCGGCCGCAATAGCTATGGTTCCGGCATGAGAACCAATCGTTTGAGCGTTGTACCTTACCCCCTGAGCGGTAGCGGTGGGAATATGCAAGACCTCCGCCGTGCCCGACACATTGATAGTGGAACCGGCTTGGGCGGCAAAAAATCCCCGCTGGGCATCCACGCTGAAGCTGCCGCCGTTGTAGACTTCGCCGAAGCGGCGGCCCAAACCGTCGGTCATGATTTCGCTGACGCCCGACACATCGATGACAGCCGACTCGCCCAGCCAAATCCCTTGACTTGCCACATAGAAAGGATCGTTCGGACTTTTATCAGGCACAATCCTCATACTGACGGCGCCGCCCCGCGCAACGATGCCGCCATTCACGATCAACGAGGAATCGGACACCAGTTGAATCTCGCTCTGCGGGTCGGCCACGATCGCGGCCCCGCGTTCTATGGTCAGGTGACTGTTCGCATTGCCGCCGGCGGCATGGTCCGAGCGCAAGGTCAGAGAACTTGGCCCTCTAAGCAACGGCTCCAACGTCGTCAGCGTGGAAACGGCGTCGATGCCGTCGGCATTGGCCTTGGTTGAAAACCCATTGCTCAACACCCGGTTTTGCTGGGTCAAATTGATCACGGCGCCTTCGGCTACCGTCAAACCGTTTGCATTGGCGCCGATATCGAACTCGGCAAAGCCGCCCCGTCCGAAAAAGTCGGTCGTGATTTGCAAAGGCTGCGCGCCCGGAGCCGTATTGACGATCTCCTCGCGGCGGATCGCCACGCCATTGGCGCGCGCGGTAAATTTACCGCCGCGCTCGATACCATAGGCTTCCAATATCCCATCCACGGAGATGACCGAACCGTCCGCCGAATCGCCAGCAATTACACTGACTTCACCGGCCTGGCCCGCTTGCAGGCTACCGTCGGATTTCAGCCAAGCGCCGCCGCTGACATTTACCCGGCTGCCTTGGGCCAAGCTAATTCCGCCTCCGCTGCCTCCGGACATCCGAGCGGTAAAGCTGCCGCCGTCTATGCTCAGCGACTTACCATCCAGGTTCCCCGGCTGGGCGAAGTCGTTGACCCATTGGCCTTGCAACAAAACTTGCGCGCCATCCGCCAAATTGATGTTGTCGGCCAGCAAATCGACGTCGGCACCGCTGCCCTGGATGGTTCCATTAACGTCGATTCCGCTACCTTGCAGATTCAACTTGCCGCCTTCGGCCAACTTGAGGTTGGCGCCGGCGGCCAAACTGATGCCGGCGTTGGTTTTAAAGGTGGCTTCCGCCACGCCGCTGTCGAACAACTGTCCGGCACGCAGTGCCAAGGCCAACGGCAAACCGTTGCCGTCCCGGCCCAACAGGCTGTCGAGATCGTAGTCGATAACGGTAGGATTGCCATTGCCGAAAACAACGGCCTGAAAACCGTCGCCAAAACCGGTATCGATTTCCAAGCGCCCGCCAACCGCTCGCTCGCTTAAATCGCGCTGCAAACGGCCGTTAACCACGTCGGCCCGCAATTCGCCGTCAAACACCACGGTGTTAGAGCGAATATCCAGACTGCCGGCGGACTTGCCTTCCACGTAGCCTTGCTCGAAGCGGCCCTGACCGAATACTCCTCCCTGCATTTTATAGGTTACGGTTTGGCCCCATTTTTTGTAATTGACCGATACCTCGCCGTAGATGCCGTCATAAGTCTGTAACGGGTCGGCCTGACTGATGTCTATCAGGCGGCCGCCCGCCAACAATTTAGTGGTTTCGATAATGCCGCCCAGAAAAGTCACCTGACCGCCGGAAATATCCAGCAGCGCGCCTTGCTCGACGATCACATCGCCTTCGGATTTCAATACAATATTGCCGCCCTCGGCCAGACGTTCCTCTATGCCACGGGGAATCGCATCCAGAAAGGGTTGAATATCGATAAGCGGCGTGCCTTCGCGAATATCGACTTTTACCTTTTCGCCTTTCAGGATGCCGCTTTTTTGCAACGGCGCGTCAGCCAACTCGAAATTACGCAACTCCACTTCGATGACGTTGCTTTCCATGGTTCTGACCGCCGTGTCCATGCCCGACACGTCGATCTTGGCCCCTGCGTCCACCAGGATACGCGAGTCGTTATTGGCGCCGTTATCCGCCACCGGATTGGCCGGATTACGGGTGGCGGTAATATCCACGTTACCGCTCGGCGCCACAATCGAAGCCTCGTTTTGCAAGTGCACCTTGTGCGCCATGATTTCCACGTCCGACTTGGGCTGAGCTTCGCCGTCCAGCGCTGCAGCACTGCTGATATCCGGCAGTATTTCGGTAACGCTACCTTCGCCCAGCACTACTTGCGCCGAAACGCCTTGACCATCCCCATTATCGGCGGCGCGAACGGTGTTGGAAGACACGATACGCTTGACGTTACCCGGTAAGGTTTCCACCCGTCCGCCTTCACGGGCCAACAAGCGAATGCTGCCGTTGACGTTGGTCGCGGTCGTCGCGGACACTCGGCCATTCTGATTGACGGCAAAACCCATCAGGGTGACATTACCGCGTTCGGCGGCAATCTTGCCGACGTTCTCGACTTTACCGCCGGTTTTGACTTCCACCAGCAAGCCGCGCACGCCGTCATCTTCGGACGCATTGGCCAGATAGACTTTATCGGTGGCGGCGGCCATGATCACCTGGCCGCCGGGGGACTCCACCTCGCCTTCGTTCAAGATAGTAGGCGCCAACACCATGATGCGCCCGCCTTCCTTCGATTTGATGTGGGCGCCCTGTTTAATATGAATTTGAATCGGAATTTTGTTGCCGTCGGCATCCAATTTAAAGTTGCCGTTGCCGTCCTTTTCGAAAACCTGACCGTTACCGACAAAGGCCGCCCTATCGTCGGTCAAGGCCACATCATTGATGGTTTCCTTGTCGAATGTATCCTCGAAGCTGACATTCATCGTCGACGCGACTAATGCGCGCGCGTTCACCTGAGAATTTTCGCCGAAGACGATGCCGTTGGTGTTCACCAGATAAATCGTGCCGTCGGCGTTGACGGTGCCCAAAATCTCGCTGGGGTTTTGGTCGTGAATTTTATTCAGCGCTATATCGGTGGTTTTTTGGCGGAAATTGACGGTGCTGTCGGCGCTGACGTTAAACCTGTCCCAATTCAAAATCACCCGGTCGGTTTCCTGGTTGATATTCATGGTGTTGCCGACTACTTCCCGGCTGGCGCCGCCCATGCTGGCCCACACCGCGCTCGGCACGGGTAGTTCGGCCACGGCCGGCGAAGCTATCGCCAACAGCATGCCACCGGTCACTCCGGCGCGCACGCTGGCGGCAAGCGGGTTAAGCCGAAATGCCGGCGCGGTACGGTTGCTTTTTTGTGATGGTCTGCGTGTCATGAGTGGCCCTGCCTGCTGTCAAGCAACCCCGAGGGATTGGCAGCCCGGCCGTCTTGTAAGCAAGACCCGCGGCTTTCCGCCCCCGCCTCGCGACGGGTTTAGCTGTTAAAAATCTTTACGCCTTCCTTTACCAAGGACATATTCCAACCCGAAAGCAGGCCGGAATAAGCACAGCGTTTCCGGCAAGACGGCCGATGAAGAACAGCCGTCTTGCACCTTTTAAGTATCAATCATGATGAGCGGCGCATTGCGCGGCCCATCCGAAAATCCAGCTTTTACGACGATCCAACGTAGGCCGGAATAAGCGTAGCGTTTCCGGCAAATTGGCGGTTACCGTTTCTGCCGGAAACGCCTATCGGCTTATTCCGGCCTACAACGCTTTTTTCGCTATGCGCCTCAAAACTGCGTAATCAACCGAAAATCCACCCGGTTCTCGCCTGCCCTGACGGTACCTTGGTCCAGCAGCGGCACGGCAAAATCGAACTCGCCCAACAGATGCTTGGTAAAGCCGACCCGTAACCCCGCCCCCACGCTGGCCAGCGCGAACTCCTGGGCGCTACCGGGCAGCGCGTCCATCAGCCATCCCTTGCCGCCATCGGCAAACATCAGCGCCTTCAAGCTGTCCACGCTATCCCAATCGTCCGGCGCCAAACGCGGACTATACAATTCCAGCGAGGCACTGACGCCGTCGTCGGCCAGCACATGCGTTTCCAGATAACCGCGCACGCTCTTCATGCCGCCCATGGAAAATTGTTCGTTACTGATCAACGGCGAATCGCTGATCTGGCCGGCAACCCTGCCGGCCAATTCCATACCCCAGGGCAGGTTGCGCCGATAGTTCAAGCCGCCGTTCAGATAGATATAATTGGGCCTGGACAGAAAACGTTTGTCGGCAAACTGTTGTTCGTCGTTACCCAGCCCGCGGATGCCGAAATTGATGCCCATATCGAACGACAGCAAGGATTCGCTGTCGCGCAGATTGCCGCTGTATTGCGCCATAAACGGCAAATAGCTGATCGGGGTTTTCAGGGAGTCGGCGCCCAGCAAGGCCAAGTCTTCCTTAAAATCCTTGTAATCCACCCCCAACGTGGCGGTTTGCGTGTAAGTCTTGGAACCGGACATCGGCATCACCAGGCGGGCGCCGTAAATATCGCCGGTACCGATGATGGACAAGGCTCCGGCGCTGGCGATTTGCGAAGTGGACGAGGAACTGACGGCATACAGCGCCAAGCGCTTGCTGTCGTCGATCACCGGCAACACGTAACTGCCCACCAACACTTCCACTTCTTCATTGTTTTCCGGCGCGGTCTGGTACATGAAGGAGGCGCTATGAAACTTTTGCCACAGATTGTCGTAATGCATGGAGATAATGGTGCGCAGGCGGCTGGTGTTGGCGGTGTTGCGGGCATTCACCTCTACCTTGCCGTGCAATGGCAATTCGTCCTTGACCTTTAAATCCACTTCCAGCGTACCCGGCGTTTCGCCGGCCCGTAAAATCGGCGCCACCGTGCGGTCCTGGCTGTCGGCCGCCAGCTGCGCCAGCTGCGCCTGCATTTTTGGCAGATTGGGCACCTTGCCTTCCGCCAGTTCCGGCACCCGCGCCTTGATGGCGCCTTGATCGAAATAACGCGAATCCTTGACCCGCAATTTGGCGATGGTGCCTTCCACCACTTGCAGATACACCACGCCGTTTTTGACATCCTGTTCCGGAATATCCACCGACACCGTCTGGTAACCCTGGTTTTGATATAACTTTTCCAGCGCCGCGCGGGCCTCTTCCACCACGTCGATGGTTTTACCGGGCCCCAGAAAACGGTATACGCTGCGCTCGATCAGCTTTTTATCGATTACGCTATTGCCTTTGACGCGCAACTCCAGCAAGTCGAACTTGGCCGCCGGCGCTTGAGCTGCGGCTTCTTGTGGCTGGGCTTGCTCGGCCGTTTCCGCTTCCTGACTGAATGCCATCTCGGCCGGCCACAATACGCAACAAGCGCCGACCAGAACCATCCGTAGCAAGGGTAAATCGTTTAACTGCATGTACTTGATAATCCAAAAATAGTGCTTTCCCGATGAAAGCCTGTAACCAACCATTTTAAGTTTGGTTTTTTACGATTCAGTGACAGCTTTGTGACAGATCGCTCAAAATGCCTGTCTTGCCAAGCCCGACTAAAATAAAACCAGCGCGTAGGCCGGAATAAGCGCAGCGTTTCCGGCGGATAAGCTTCGATTTGCCGGAAACGCTACGCTTAT
>NZ_JANIBK010000110.1 GCF_024505165.1 Methylomonas rivi | reverse complement strand
GGCGCAATAACCAGCGGGCATTGCGCCGTATTTTCAAACTACTCAAACTCATATAAATCCTCATCATTTCCTGCCCAATTTAAAGGATAAACACCGCGTTCGACCCATCGATAAAAGGTCGAGTACGGCCAGTCTTTTACTTGCTTAACCCAGCCATGTTTCACCGGGTTATAGTGGATATAATCCAGATGTGCTTGAAAATCCGCCTCATCCCGTATCAAATGTTCCCAGTAGCGCCGTTGCCAGATGCCGCGTTCTCCATGTTTAATCCTAATGGCCGACCTTCGCTCAGTTTTCGGTATTGCCTTGGAAAAGCCCATTTTTATTAATCGTATTCGCGTCGCATAGTCGGTATCGTTTGCCGGCAGTTCGATCAAACAATGCATATGTTCTGGCAACACCACCCAGCCATGAGTTTTAAAAGGATGATTCGCCTTTACCGCTTTGATCGAATCTCGTAAAAATTGAATATGCTGTACCAACATGTCGTTATTTTTTCTTTGCAAAAAATTGATCGTAAAAAAATAGGTTCCGCCAGGATGCCAAATTCGCCGGTAATCCATTTTTTTAATATCAATACCAAGTTCATTAAATACGGCGCAATGCCCGTTGGTTATTGCGCCCTACGCGGGCTAGCACTTCTGATAGCTTTGAAGTGCTGAGAGTTACACCAGGATTCGTGATTGAGGTACCGCCAACATTGACCGATTGGCCATATAGGACGGTCACTTTACCTTCCGCAGAAATGGAAAGATTTTCTGCTAATTGGGTAAGATCAGCTTTGGTTAAGTTACTTGAACTCAACTGAGTTAATGCATCGGTAACAGAAATAGCCATTGTATCCTCCTTGATTTAGAAATTAGAAAATTGGTGGATATAAGACTTTCTGTTTGCGGACCCAGCCGATCCATAAGACTGCAAGGCTTCTTTCAAGTCAGCGTAGATGTCTTCATATTTCTGTTTTACCTCGTCTGATTCAAATTTCGGTTCACCACCAACCCGGTGCATTGTCCAAGACAGTGTGTTTGTTTCTTTCTCCCAAGTAATAGAGAATGAATAGCTATAAATTTCTCCCTTCCAGGAAAATAGAAAAATCTTGATATTGCTTTCAACACCACGGCCATTCATACTCAACATCAAAAATACATTTTTTTCTTTGTCATATGTCCAGTCAAGACCGGGGTTAGCTAAATGGTATTTTTTCTGCAATTCATCCAAATGATATTTTTCAATATCATCTTTTGTTGCATATTCTGTTGTGAATGCCATGCCATACTCCTTATTAAATAACTAAAAATCAAAATAATTAAGATGTGCTGAACAAAACAAAGCGCCATAATCGCATTTTTCGCGCTTCCTTTTGTTCATCACACACTATATCGGGCCTGTTTGCGATGTCCCCCAAGGCCTTAAGGCGCAATGCCATTTGGTTATTGCGACGAATTTCCTGTGTCTTTCTCTTTATTTAAATTCATATTAATCTCCGTCAGTTTCTGTCCGGCTAACATAATAAGGCGCAGCCAAGAGAATGTCGGCTCGGTCTCCTACGCCCAGTTCCCGCCTTCGCCGCAGAACCGCACCCGGATATGTAGCGGGCGGCAATGTAACAAAACTCTTTGTAAGGATGTCCTTACAGATTTCGATGAAACATCTTGCCTGTCTGTATCAGGGTAAGCGTTACCGTGTAACGCCGCTGCCGCGTTCGGATCGCTTGCCAGGGCGTCGTCGCCCGTGCTGCCCAGCAGCGTGTCGACCTGTAAGCCGACGGCGTCCAGATAAGGCTTCAACCGGGTCTGCATCACCAAACTGCTGTAAACCGACTCTTTTAAACTGTCGTAACTGCGTTGCAACCCGATAAGGTGCACTGATAAGCCCATAAGATGCGCCGATAGGATGCTGCCGACGCAAGGAGGCGCATCGTTCGCGGCACTCGATACCTTGAATTTCATATTGCTCATTACCTCCCCAATCATTTGAATAAATGCCTTGTTTTAAATACTGGTGAAAACTGGAATACGGCCAATCCACCACCTTCTTTACGTAGCCATGTTTGACCGGATTCCAATGGATGCAGTCAATATGCCGATTAAAATCTTCTTAGTCTTCGATTACCCCATAGCCAAGGTCTGCGCTGTTTTCGACTTGCCCAAGCGGTAGTTATAGTAATTACCGTGATTGTAATCAGAAGATAAATCGCGGAAAATAATAATATTGCTATTAACTCCATTGTGAACCGCCAATAAAAAGAGGCGCATCGGTCAAGTTATTCAGGGCCGATCGGGTCGGGGTGACGGGATTACGCCCGTCACCTCTCCCACACCACCGGACATGCGGTTTTCCGCATCCGGCGGTTGAACCCGGCAACTTCTTATAACGTCGCAAAATCTGATGGCACCCACAGTCCCCAGCGCCTGAGCGCTGGCATTGTTCAGCACGGTTTGCAGCATCGGGCTATAGGCATTTCGCCATGCCCCTACCGAACCGCTCGCCTGTTTTAGGTGATACGGTTTGGCCTTCAGGCGCCTCAAGGCATTCAGCCGGTCTTTCCGGTTGTGCCAGCGCTGCCAGAAGCACGGTATAGGGGTCAGGTCTTGCATTAATGCATTTTGTTGGCCTTCTCATATCGCCATATTCCAAGTGTTGTCACATGATGCCGCTCCGAGCAGCACGGCATTAATTGTGTAGCCGTTGAAATATTCCAGGATGGTCAGTTTATCGGCCAGGGCGGTGTAGGCGTCGCTGTTGACGGTATGGTTTTGCGTGTTGACGGTTAAGTTGTGGCGGTCGTAGATGCATGTGATAGTAGCGGCGAACCTGGTCAAAAGTTGCGCCAAGGCCGTATGGCACCATAACCCGCAGGCATCGCGCTGTAGTTCTAGTTTGTTCGAATCATGCAAGTTCATATCAATCTCCGTCTATATCTACTCAGCCAAGATAACAAGTCGCTGCCAACTGCTGAACCGCATGGTTTCCTCTATTCGCTTCCCGCCGGCTTGGTGCGCCGATAATCTTCGTCCGGACGCGCGGCGGGCGGCAATGTAACAAATCCCTTTGCAAGAATGTCCTTACAGGTTTAGATACACACTCTTGTAGTTCGCGCCTGCCACACCCGCTGCGGGTGCGGCATCCCTTCGGTGTATTCAAATTTATTCAATAGATTGCTAATAGCCCATCCCTTTATAGGATTCGGTTTTTCGGTGTCGGGTTATGTGTTTTTCACGCGGTGCTTGTGCATTTGCTAAGCAATGTATGCTAACGATGAAAGTTAGCGTATTGTCTCTAATAGCCTTACTCGTTGCGATTGTCCGAACGTACAATCGGCGAATACATAGTTGCGCAAGCCGGTCAGCACCAACAGGCAGGCCACTGGAGAGTAAATGCAGAATCGACAAGCAGGAAGGCGAAAACAGCGCGGCTAACAGGCCGCGTGATTAACCTCTCGGCTCACTCGCGATAGTGACGGCGCTATTGCCAATTAGCGGCCAACACCGGCGCCAACTGGGTTTGGTAGTCCGGCGGCGCAAAGGCCGCCATGGCGTTGACCAGGTTTTCCACTTGGCTGTCCAGTAGGGTCAGACCGTCGGCCGTTTTGAATTGTTCGACATGGTAGGCCGAGCCGGAGTACCAATCCCGGACAATCCACCTATCGTCGGTGCCGATAATGCTGGCTTCAAGATCGTTGCCGATGTGTTGGAACCAGATTTGATCGGCCGAAATATCCGACAAAAATTGGCCAACATCGACATTACCCGCCACGGCATCGTTCTCGATCACGGTATCGGTACCGTAACCGCGGCCCAATACATAGGTGTCGCTGCCTTGGCCGCCGATTAATGTGTCCGCTCCGGTGCCGCCGTCCAATAGATCGTTGCCGTCCAGGCCGAAGCGTAAGGCGCCATTCCACGCCATATCCACCCGGCCGGCAATCAGGTTTTGGCCATCCAATGCCGCGCTGCCTTTACCGATATCGTACTGCACGCCGATTGAATTCGAGGCTATGCCTCGGCCGTTTACTCGAATACTGTCGACATAAAGATTGCGATCCTGTATCGGATTTCCAGCAATGTAACCGTCGTTGCCGAAGACTACATCAACCTTGTAAGCATCTAAACCTAACAATGCCGGATCGACGCTATAGTCGGCGAAGTCTGTTGTGTTGCTTACAGCAAAAGAGGTTTTGAGTATTCCGTCGACATACACATCCATTTGCGCGGCAACGCCGTCGTTCAGCAACGAGGCCTTGGCGGAAATGACGAGTTGATTCAGCGGCGCCGATGACGAGGTTTCGTCCAAGCGGCCGCCGTAAAGTACGTCGTCGCCGGTGCCGCCATATAGCGCGTCGTCGCCGTCATTGCCCAATAGTATATCGCTGCCGTCCTTGCCATACAGCTGGTTGCCGGCTTCATTTCCCGTCAAGTTATTATCAAGCGTATTGCCGGAACCGTTGATGTTGTCCGTCCCCGTTAAGATCAGATTCTCCAGATTGGCGGTTAAGCTGTAACTGATGGAAGCTTTCACGCTATCCACACCGGCATTCGCCGCTTCGCTGACCACATCGCCGTTGTTGTCGACCACATATTCATCGTTGCCTTGACCACCTTCCATGCGATCGGCTCCCAGTCCGCCATCCAATCGATTATTCGCCGCGTTGCCCAGTAAAGTGTTGTTCAGGCTATTTCCGATAGCATTAATGGCATCGGAACCCGTCAAACTCAGATTTTCGACATGGGCGGCCACGTTAAGATCATAGGATATCCGGCTGCGGATGGTATCGAATCCGCCGTCGGCGGTTTCGTTTACCGTATCGGCGATATTGTCGACCAAGTACACATCATCTCCTAAACCACCTGACATTATGTCGGTGCCGGTGCCGCCGTCCAACAAGTCGTTGCCTTCCAGACTGAAACGCAGTGCTCCATTCCAAGCCATAACCACCCGGCCAGCTATCAGATTTTTGCCGTCCAACGCCGTGCTTCCGCTGCCAAGATCGTACTGCACGCCGTTTGCCGTTGCGGCGATGGTTTGATCGTTGACCCTGATATGGTCGATATAGAGATTGCGATCCTGTACCGGGTTACCGGCCAGATACCCATCGTTGGCGAAGGCGATATCGATACGCCGCCCCGAGCCCAACAAAGCCGGGTCGACACTATAATCGGCAAAACCATCCGTATTGACGACATCGAAGGACGCTTTCAACAGCCCATCGACATACACCTCCATGCGAGCGGGAACACCATCGTTCAGCAACGAGGCTTTGGCGTTGATGACAAGCTGTTCAATTAAGCTGGCGTTAGGCGTATCTTCATTACCATCGCCGTAAAAAATATCGTCGCCGGCGCCACCTATCAGGGTATCGTTGCCATCCAATCCATTGATGCGGTCGTTGGTATTAGTGCCGATGATAATGTCATCCAACGTTGTACCTGCCAAGTCAAAGCCGCGCGCCAATAGCTGTTCAAGGCTTAGCACACTGCCATTGCTAAAGGTAAAGGTATCGATAGAGGAACTATTAAAGACATCGTCCGGATTGAAACCCTCGATATGCACTTCGTTGCCGTTGCCCAGATCAAGCGTTAGCGAACCCAACCGCAGGGTAATATCATTTGGCGTTATCCCGGAGCCGAAGCTGATGGTGTTGTTTTCTCCCACGGCATCAACGATGGTATCGCGGCCATCATTCAGGTTGATGATGTAAGTGTCCCGGCCGCTACCACCTTCCAGTAAGTCGTTACCCGCACCGCCGACCATGCCATCATCGCCCTCCGTGCCTTGCAAGACATCATCGCCGGCAGTACCGGCAACGACAGGATTCACCGTCAAGGAAAAGCTATCGCTGATCGATGCGCCGAAGCGGTCCGTCACAGTGACGGTGATTTCGGTTGAGCCCAGCGCATCGGCATCGGCTATGCCGGTAAAAGTACGCGTTTCCGGATCGAACGTTAACCAATCCAACGTTGGGGAATAGCTGTAGTCCATCACATCGCCAGCATCGGCATCAATGAAGGCATCCGTCGGCAACGCACACGAAAACGCCATGCCGGCATAGGCCTGTCGATCGCTCAATGGCGCATTCAGTATGGGCGCGTGTTCCGGGGAAGAGCCGGCCAAGGTCAGCATTTGCGCCATCGTCATTTGGCTGCCGTCGGCGAATTCGAAAAACTCAATGCCGGTGTTTAATTCGTTATCCGCATCCGGGCGAGGCAAGACAATCTTAACAACAGAATCTGTTTGCCAACCGATATTCAAGGTCTCAAACCAAGTGACAGTACCGTTGTTGAGCGGAGATAACGCTTCGCTGCCCCAGGAAATACTAAAATCAGACAATGCGATATCTGGTCCAAAGACTACGGTATCGGTATCGCCAATATTTCCCTCGTCATACAGTAAATCTGTTCCGACATCCGAACTATTGAAAAAATAGCGCTTGTCGAGTGTATGGAAATAATAGCGGTCGCTACCCGCTCCGCCCGACAATAAGTCGTCGCCCGCGCCACCGAATAACCAATCGTCGCCCTCGCTCCCCAATAAATTGTCGTCGCCAAAGTCCCCAAACAAATCGTCCGGGCCGGATTCGCCCAACAATTCATCGGCATCCCAACTACCCGATTGTCGCCCGCCAAAACGCGCGATCTCGGGCCGAACCGGCATGCCGGGCAATGCCAACAGCTGTGTCATTGTCAGGCTGCTGCCGTCGGCGAATTCGAACAGTTCGACCCCGAGGCTTTCGCGCTCGTTATTTTCCACGAGTTCGCCATACTCATTCAGGAAAAGGGTAGGCATGACAATTCTAGCCACAGCTCCCGGCCACCAGCTAATATCCAGGGTTTGGAATAATCTGATCTGCGATTCGTCGTAGCTGCCGTACACATGGTCGGGCAGCATTTCGCTACCCCAGGAAAAGGTCAGGTCGGACAGCGCGATACCTGCGCCGAACACCACACTGTCGGTATGCGAAACCACAGTGGTTTGATCCTCACCATATCCTCGAGTCCTATCCACATCGTAAATCAGATCGGTGCCGGCATCGCCCGCCAGAAAGTAATAGCGGTCCGATCCGTCTCCGCCGCGCAGAATGTCGTCTCCTTGTCCGCCGATTAACTGATTCCCGGTTCTGTCGCCGATCAACACATCGTTGCCCGCACCGCCATCGAATAATGCGGAGAATTCCGATAGCGCGGACAAGTTGGAGGAAACCCCTTCCGATTCGTTATTCTTAACTCGAAGCGTATCGTTGCCGGCACCCGCGCGGATTATTCCGAAATAACCGATAGTTCGAATATCGTCGTCCCCGTCGGTACCGTTTATGATGCCTATGTCAACATTCTTGACAGCCGTCTCCACCTCAAAAGTGGTCGGTAGCGTTTGTAGGTTGTAGAAATTTTGCGCATCGGCGGCATCAAGGACATAACCCGAACCGTCGGCGTCGGTAATCGACACGGTTGTCGCAAAATATGAGGTTTGCGTTGTGGTTCGCGTGTAGGCCAGCTTTGTATCGTAGACATAAGGGTTGGGTACGGCACTGATGTTTAAGGCCAATAGCAGTGCCTGCAACTCCTCGGCAGTATATAGATAGTGCCCAACCGAGACCATATAGGGTTGCGTGTCTGAAACGGCCTGTGGCGCGCCCCAGCTGACTTGCACGTTTTTCGTTTGATAGCTGGTAGGCTCGTCAGCGTAATTGGCGGCTTCCTCGGCAGAATATGTCGATATGTTCAGGCGACCCAAGGCAAATCCGTAGTTTTGGCTTAGCCTGTACTGGGTGGCGTTGTTCGGTACAAAGCCGGTATAACCGGCCGCCCGCGAATATGTATTAATCTGTTGGCTGACGCCGAGCCGCAGATCGCTTAGCCAACTGCCGTCCGCTTGCCGCACCATGCCTTGTTCGCCATACCATTGAGCAACCTCGTCGCCGATTTGGGCCAGAAAATTATCTTCCAGGCGTTGTAGATCGCCTTGCCCGGCAAGGACTGCGGCGTTATCGGCCAGAACAGCGACCAAATTTTTCCAGACACCGCTCTCGTTTGCGGTCACCCGCCAGTCATGCGGCATGCCGTAGTAATTCGTCAACCTCAGGCTGTCGGCGGCAGCCGTTATGCCCAATATTAAATCGTCGCCGATTCGCTCGGCTGTCAAGCGAGTTAGATCATACCCACCAATCTCGATTACCGAGCTCTCGCCGCTTAGTTCAAATACTCGGTCTGCGCCGCTACCGGGCGCTAAACGGTAAGTATCCATACCGGTCTCGCCATGCAAATCGTCATCGCCGCCGTTACCGATCAACACATCATCACCAGCCCCGGCAATCAGAACGTCGCGGTATTCGGTGCCCAGCAGCGTGTCGTCGCCGGCGCCGCCGGTTTGCGGGGCTATCGCCAACGTCGACAGGGTGTCGGCGGTAACGGTTTGGCCGTCGGCGAAGACGAAGCTTTCCACCCGGTTGGCCGGATCGTTGTACCAGCCGCTAACAGTGATGGCGTCGCTCAGGCCGGCCACATTCACGGACAGGTCGCCGTTGGCTCGGCGCGAGAACATCACATCGTCAAAGGCGATATTATCGCTAAAGCTGACCCGGTCCTGGCTGGTTTGGCCGGCTTCGCTGTAATCGAATTCTAAAATGGTGTCCTGACCGTCGCCCAGCCGGTAACGGTAATCGTCCGAACCCAGACCGCCCTCTAAAATATCGTCGCCTTGCCCACCCCATAGCGTGTCGTTACCGTAATGACCGGATAAGCCATCCGCGCCCCTGCTACCCAACTGGGTATCCGCACCGCTGCCGCCATAGTCGTTGTCCACCTCAAGGCGGTAATCCAGCAGCAGTTCGTCCGCCGTCAGCCGCGCGCCGTCGGCAAATTCGAAGCCGAAACTACGGTAGCCTTGGGTGATGGTGGCCAGCTCGGCCCCGTCCACGCTCAATGTCAATGCAGCGTCACCGGCCAGAGTCGAGGTGCGAACAGTCAAATCATTGGCATTGATGTCCGTAGCGAATTTGAGCAGATTTTGGCCCTGCGTGTCGGTGATCAAATCACCGCCGGCATCGGCGCCCAGTTGGTACTCGTCGTTGCCGCTGCCGCCCAGCAGTAAGTCTCGGCCGGCTCCGCCGATCAGCGTGTCGTCGCCTTCGCCGGCATCCAGAATGTCGGCGCCATCACCACCGTTTAACATATCGTTGCCGGCACGACCATAGAGTTTGTCCGCGCCTAGCGCACCGCTGAGCCTGTCGGCACCGCCACCGCCGGATAGACTGTCGGCTCCGGCACCGCCATACAATATGCCGCCGGTATCGCCCAGTTGCAGGTTCAAGGCAGTGTTCAGTTGGGTACCGACCAAGGTTTCCAAATCCAATGCGTTGCCGCCGGCAAATGCCAGCGTGGCGTCGGTGCCGTAAAAGGCGTCTTCGAGTTTGAGGGTTTCGCCGTTGCCCAAGGCAATGTCCAGCCGCAGGTATTGGTTTTGCGGGCCGTAATGGGCGACCGACAAACCCGCCGCGCCCAAGCCGGTGACGGTCAGCCGGATGGTGCTGTGGCCTTCGGTGTCGTTGATGGTATCTTCACCATCGACGTTGAGGTAGTCATCGTCGCCGGCACCGCCGGCCAAATAGTCCGCGCCCGCACCGCCGTCCAGGGTGTCGTTGCCGGCCTGTCCAAACAGGTTGTCGTTTCCGCCGTAGCCGTTGATGCGGTCGGTGGTGTTGGTGCCCATGATGGTGTCGTCCTGCTCGGTACCGTCCAAATCGAAGCCTCGGGCCAGCAATTGCCCGATACTGAGCGCCGTACCGTCGGCAAATTGAAAGCCGCCGACCGCCGAACTGTGGAAGACGTCGTTTGGGTCGAAGCCTTCAATATGCACCGCGTTACCGTCGCCCAAATCCAACATCAACGACCCCAAACGCAAGGTGATATCGTCCGAGTCGACACCTTGGCCGAAGATGATTTTGCTGTTTTTTTCCTGATCGCTATCGATAATGGTGTCGACACCGTCGCCCGCGTTGACGATGTAGGTGTCGAAACCGGCACCGCCATATAACATGTCGTCGCCGGTACCGCCGATCAAGGTATCGTTGCCGTCGCCGCCGTCCAGCGTATCGGCGTCGGCACCGCCCAGTAGCGTGTCGTTGCCGCCGTTGCCGTATAGGTAATCATTGCCTATGCCGCCTTCCAGGCTGTCGTTGCCGTGGTATTGGGCGGATAGATCGCTTTCAAAGTCGTCGCCAAACAGGATGTCTACGCCGCTACCGCCGATCAGGGTGTCGTCTTCGCCGCCGCCGATTAACTGATCGTCGCCGTCGCCGCCGTCCAGATAATCCTGGCCGTGGTATTGCCCGGGCAGTTGTGTTTCGTTTAGATCGTCGCCCCATAGAAAATCGTTTTCGCCGCCGCCCAGCAAAATGTCGTTTTTGCCGCCGCCATAGAGTTGGTCGCTGCCGGCGCCACCGTCCAGAAAGTCGTTACCGTGGGACGAAGCGGGTGTGGTGGAATAGAAACCGGCTTCGATGGTGCCGTCGCCTTCCAGGTAATCGTCGCCCGTGCCGCCGGCGATAACGTCGTTGCCGCCGACGCCCCGCAATGTATCGTTGTCGTTACCACCGTCGAGATAGTCGTTTCCCCGCCCGCCGATTATCCGGTCATCCCCGGCATCGCCGTAGACAACATCGGCGGCATTATCCTGTATTAGAGAGCCGCCGCCGTATATGGTGTTACCACCGTTTTGATTGGCGGCAACACCCCAGGTGCTGCCGTGTATCCAGGCTGGGGTGTTCGCCGCCAAAGAGTAGCTGTCTTGCCAATTATCGTCCGCTTTGCCGCGTTGCGGGGTGTTGAGACCGGTGGCGCCGAGGATTTGGTCGTTGCCGGCGCCGCCGTGAATGAAGTCGGAACCCGCACCGCCAGCGATCAAATCGTTACCCGCGCCGCCGTCGATTTGATCGTCACCCGCCCCGCCGTCCAGGGCGTCGTTGCCGCCCAATCCGTCGATTTTATCCGCATCGGCGGACCCGGTGATGACGTCGTTGAAATCGGCTTCGGCGATACCGCTGCCGAGCGTGCCGTCCGCGTTCCAACTGACGGCGCCCCATTTGTAGGTGTTATAGCGAAGGTCGCTGGCGTCGATATTCAGGTCGACCTCAACGCCAATCAATGGCGCCCTTTGGTCGCCGGTGTAAATGCGCACAACGGCAGCCGGCGCCGCACCATCGCCCAAGGTGATTCCCATACTGCCGATTGCGCCCGGCCGCCAATTTTGGATTTTAATGACGTCGCTGTCTTTGAGGATGTAGAGAGTTTGGCTATTGCCGACTTCGGTTTGCAGGCGATAGGTGATGTGGTTTTGTTGGTCTTGCCAAGTGGCGGAGCTAAGCTGTTGCCATTCGGCGCTGTCGATGCCGGTCTGGCCTTTGATTTGGATGCCGCCCAGGGTGATTTTGCCCAGGCCGTCGGTGTCCAAAATGGTGTCCATGCCGTCGCCGGCGATAAAGGCATAGATGTCGCTGCCGGCGCCGCCTTCCAGGTAGTCGTTACCTTTTCCACCAGTCATGACGTCGTCGCTTCCGCCGCCATAGAGGTGGTCGTTTTTATTGCCGCCGGTAATCTGTTGAGCGTTGTCGTCACCGAAAATAATTTGGCGGCTGTTTTCTGCCAACGTTTCGGGGCCGGTGAGAATCAAATGAGTGTCGTCGAAAATACCGGGTAGTGCATAGTCTTCGAAGATTTGGTCGGCGGAGATAGAACTAGCGAAATTGGTATCGTCATGGTTACGTTGCAATAAGTGACTTAACATTTGAGCACGGTCTGTCAACCATTGATCGGTGATTTTGCCTTGACCGGTAGTGGGGTTATAAAAGTCGAGTGCACCGTTGTTGTGTACGTTGTAGTCGGCACCCACCACAGCAAATGGATTGAGTTCAGTAAGGGCGTAGCGATAGGCGAGGCCTTCGGCTGTGTCGAGTGAGGCAGAACCGGCAAGGCTGGCGACATCGACGATTCGCAGGTCTTGGTAGTTGGGTTTGAGTTGCGGGTTTAATACGGTTGCATCGTCAAAAAGCTCATCTTTCAATGCGGCCAGATTGAAGTGGTAGATTACCCGCGAATTGAGACTATCTCCTTCATCGCCTATCGGCGTGTCGCTGATTGAATTACCGATAAACAAATGTACCAAAGCATCCAAAATGCTTTCCAGGGATGCATCCGCCTTATTGGAACCGGATTCAAACAAGTTATTCATTCTGGTAATATCGAAAGTATTGTCTATCCGAGCAAGTACGTCTCCTAAAGCCAAAGCATCCGTCAGTTTGTACATATAGTGATTGGGGATGCCGGTGCTTTCTTCGTTGAAAATTTCGACTCGCTGTCCAACTTGGCTGGAAAAAAACGAATTGGTGGTGACATTTATACCGTGTTCTGCAAAACCGTTTGCCTGCTCCGATGAAGATGGCAAGCGCCCTAATCCAGTACCGATTAACCGTTCGATTTCCTGAAATACAAAATTGCTATTGCCGTTAAAACCTGCACTATTAAATGTGGTGACATAATCTATGGCGACTTTACCTTCGCCCGTCGAACCTGCGGATGTACCAAACAAACGTGCAAAGGCGCTTGCCAAATGGCCGCCTAAACTGTGCCCATTGACTTCCACATTCGTTACGCCAGTTAGCAAGCCTTGTCCTTGCACCGAAGGTGCACTACCAAATTCATAAATGATTTGCGGTGGGATTGAATTATCGATAACCGGTACAACTGTAATTTGCGGCGCCATTTCTGATGTGGTGATCTTTAACCACCAATTCACTAACTCTGCAATTTGCAGGCGAGCCGCACCACTGGTGACAGCTAAATCTATATCCGTTAAAAAATCCTGGACATTCTCGGTACCAGTCAGGGAAACGTATACTTTGCCATCATTACTCCGCCAGACCGTGGCATCAAAACCGCTTCCGGTTAGGTCATCGGAGTCAATATGAGTCACCACTGTGAAATTGTCGGCGATATATTGCGCCAATATTGGGGTCATACGGTCGTTTAAAAAATTAAATAAAGTTTGTCCTGTTATGTTTTCCCGATTACCAACAAGTGCATAGGTCGCATCAGCAAGCAACGCATTAATATAATTATCATGAATAGTAGTCATAGTCTTCTCAATTAATGACGATAATATTGAATTTCTTTTTGAAATTATCTTGATTTGGCGGGTAACACGCTCGATTAAAAAGCAGCGGACTATTGGTTTCAGAAATGCCAAGCGTTCGAATTAGCCATCCGCCTGTCGCAATAAGTGTGTGCGAGCTCACCAGAGTCTTGCCCGTTTCTACATCTTTATATACTTCCGGATAAATTTGTATGCACACAGCAGTGCCTTCGGCATAAATATTTTTCCCGCGTGGTACAGAAAAAACTTTTTTATTCATGGCATTTTTCTCGTCAATATATTGAACTGCATATGTTTCACAAAGCGCTTTAAATTGAATTCTTCCAATAATTTC